>CAJXWP010000080.1 GCA_913062625.1 uncultured Haliea sp.
TCGCCTTCCAGACGTAGGATTACCTTAATATTTTTTATATGGGTAATGGCATCGTCGCTGAGAATCCCATTCCTCCGGGAATTCCGGGGCATTTGGAGGGTGAGGCTGGCATGAATCCTTATGTCTACGATTGGGTGGATGGCGTGGCGCGGCGCAAATCGGTCGAATATGCCCGACAATTGCTGGCGGAGGCGGGGTACCCCAATGGCCGCGATGAGATTACAGGCGAACCGTTAAAGATTTTCCTCGATGTTCAGAGTCAGGCAATTAACAACACTCTGATGACGTGGATCGTCCGCGTGTTTTCACAGATTGGTGTGCAGGTGGAGTTTCGCCCCGCTGATTTCAATCGAACACGGGAGAAAATGCTGACCGGCAATACGCAAATATTTTCATTTGGTTGGTCGGCCGATTATCCAGACCCAGAAAACTTTTTGTTTCTGCTCTACGGGCCAGAAGGACCTCTGGAATGTGCTTGCGATGGTGCTAATAATGGCAATTACGCTAACGAAGAATACGATGGTTTATTTCGTCAGATGCGCATTTTAGCGCAGGGTGCCGAGCGTGATGAACTCGTCGCGCGAATGGTCGAGCTGCTCCGTTATGATGCGGTGTGGTTATTTGCCTATTACCCCACGGAAATATTTTTAAACAACAGTTGGGTGCACAACAATAAGCGCCATGGTATTTCTAGGGCCACATTAAAGTATGTTCGAGTGGAACCTGACGAGCGCGCGAAAATGCAGAACATTTGGAACCAGCCGATTACGAGACCCCTTTACGCGGTGGCCCTCATTGTAGTGGCATTGGCGTTGCCTGGAGTCATTGCCTATCGCCGTCGTCAGAAAGCGACTGCTCGGCACGCAGAGAAATAGTTATGCTGACCTATATTATTCGACGACTGTTTTACGCCATCCCTATTTTGCTAGGTGTCAACCTGCTGACGTTTACGCTGTTCTTTGTGGTGAACTCGCCGGATGATATGGCGGTTTCCCAGCTGGGAGCGAAATATGTGACCCCCGAAGCTATCCAGTCATGGAAGAAAAAAAATGGCTATGACAGGCCACTTTTTTATAATTCAGACGCTGCTGGCAGTGGTGCCGTGACGGAAACAATTTTCTTTTCCAAGTCACTACGATTGTTTGCGTTTGATTTTGGTCGATCTGAGAGCGGCCGCGATATTACCACCGATATATCCACCCGCATGTGGCCCAGCCTAGCAGTGGCGGTTCCGAGCTTTGTTGTGGGTATTTGGGTGAATATTTGTGTGGCGCTGCTGGTGGTCATGTTCCACGCGACGCGACTGGATCGTTGGATTGTCTTTGTGTTCGTGGCGATGATGTCGATTTCTTATTTGTTTTATATTATCGGGGGGCAATATCTCGTCGCCAAAACGTGGCGGCTTGTGCCCATTTCGGGCTTTCATGCTCACGGACAATTCTGGAAGTTTTTAATCTTGCCAGTGCTCGTGGGTGTGGTTGCGGGCATTGGGTCTGGAGCGCGTTGGTATCGCACGCTGTTTTTGGAGGAAGCCAACCAGGACTATGTGCGCACTGCGAGAGCGAAGGGCGCCAGTGAGATCCGTATCCTTTTTAGGCATATATTGCCAAACGCGCTGATCCCTATCCTTACCGGTATTGTAGTGCTGATACCGTCTCTGTTTATGGGCGGACTGCTGGTCGAGTCGTTTTTCGGCATCCCAGGTCTGGGCAGCTATATGCTTGATGCCATCAAGTCGCAGGATTTTGCCATCGTTCGCAGTATGGTATTTATTGGCTCAATCCTTTATATCGTCGGGCTTATCTTAACTGACATTTCCTATACCTGGGCTGATCCTAGGTTGCGGCTGGATTAGCGCATGAAGCCATTGCTGCTCTGGTCCGACCTGTTGATTTATTTACTCGTGCTGATGCTGTGTCTGTTTTTCCTGCGTTTGCGGGGTGATCCCCAGACACGGGAGCACTGGCGGCGGGTGTTCAGCACACGGCTAGGTATGGTGACTTTTACGCTGATTTTGGTCTATGTCGGTATAGCGCTGCTCGATTCGCTGCACTTCCGCCGAGCGTTGGAACCTGTTGAGGGGACGCAAAGCAGTAGTGAGCGCTTTTACGACAATCAGGTCACCAGCGCACTGGACGTGATGCTGGCGGGGATGGGGGAGCGCTTTGAACGGACCTATTCTTCACCCTTTGCACTGAAGTCCTTTGCGAAAGAAAACATGAAGGATGAAAAGGGCGCGTTATACAGAGACTTTCCCCTGCTTGACTACGCAGGGCGCCATCTTTCAAAGCCCGCGGAGCGCTGGGCAGATGTTCTTACAAAGACTATCGGGGCTCTGATTTGGGGCCTATTGATCTCAGCGGTATTGGTCGGATTGCAATGGGCTCTTTTGCGGCGCAGTTCACTGCCTTGGTATGCCTCATGGGTGACACAGACGGTGGTTATTTGTCTGGCGGTGTGGCTGGTGCTTATCAGTCCTTACTATCATGTGTTGGGCACCGATCGCGGCGGAGCCGATGTAGCCTATCAGAGCATCAAGGGTGTGCGAACAGCCGTGCTGCTGGGAACGTTGGCAACGCTGATAATGCTGCCTATTGCCGTTACTCTCGGCGTGATGGCTGGATATTTTAAGGGCTGGGTAGATGACGTGGTGCAGTATCTTTACACCACCATGAGTTCCATTCCGGGAATTTTGCTGATTGCGGCGTCTGTACTGTTGTTTCAGGTGTATATCGACTTACATCCGGATTTCTTTTCTACCGGCATGGAAAAAGCCGATGCGCGATTTATTGCGCTGTGCTTTATTTTGGGCGTCACAAGTTGGTCTTCCCTTTGCCGTTTGATCCGCGCCGAAACACTCAAAATCAGTCAGCTGGAATTTGTTCAGGCCGCCCACGCTTTTGGCGTAAGTCACAGCCGTATCGTGACACGCCATATATTGCCCAATGTTGTCCACATTATTTTGATTACCTTTGTGCTTGATTTTAGTTCCTTGGTGTTAGCAGAAGCGGTGCTGTCTTATATTGGGGTGGGCATTGATCCTGCGATGGGCAGTTGGGGCAACATGATTAACAGCGCTCGATCTGAATTGTCTCGTGAGCCTGTCGTGTGGTGGACACTCAGTGGGGCGTTCTTCTTCATGTTTGTGCTCGTGCTGGCAGCCAATCTGTTTGCGGACTTGGTGCGTGATGCCTTTGATCCGCGCACTGGATCAGGAGTGGTTTCCACATGACGGGGCGGTCTACTGTTGTTATGCAGGTACAGAATCTCCAAGTGAACGTATTGGAGACCGGCGACACCATACTCAATGGCGTCAGCTTCGAGTTAAAGGCGGGCGAGATATTCGCGCTGGTCGGTGAGTCTGGTAGTGGTAAATCGGTCACCTCTCTTGCGGCGATGCGTCTGTTGCCAGCGGCTCTGGCGATTACCCGCGGCGAGGTGCGGGTTGCCGGCTTGGACTTGTTGGAACTGCCGGAAGCGCAGATGCAGACAGTGCGCGGTGAGCGTGTGGCAATGATTTTCCAAAATGCCATGTCTGCCTTAAATCCAGTGCAGACGGCTGGTGAGCAGGTCGCTGAGACTCTGCATTTGCATACATCGCTAAGAGGCGGCGCACTTCGGCAGCGGGTTTTGCAATTATTTGCAGAGGTGGGTATTCAAAGCCCAAATGAACGGTATGGCTTTTATCCGCACCAGTTGTCAGGTGGTCAGCAGCAGCGCGTGATGATCGCTATGGCACTGGCCTGTGAGCCCGATATTCTCATCGCTGATGAGCCCACGACCGCACTTGATGTCACTATCCAGCAACAGGTTTTAGCGCTGATCAGAGGTTTGACCCGCTCGCGCCATTTGGCGGTGTTGCTCATCACGCACGATATGGGCGTGGTCAGAAATACGGCTGATGAGGTAGCGGTTATGTATCGTGGCGAAATTATCGAGCAAGCCCCCGTGGATAATTTTTTTCGTAATCCCAAAGAGGCCTACAGCCGGAGACTGATTGAAGCTTTGCCGGATCTTACAGATTTCCATGGTGCCTTTGAAGGCGAGGCGTTGTTGCAACTGGATAATGTCAAAGTACACTTTCCGATTCGCAAGGGGGTTTTGCAGCGCGCATCAGATTACGTTCGAGCTGTCGACGGCGTGTCACTCAGCATTGGTCGGGGAGAGACCTATGCACTGGTGGGTGAGTCCGGCAGTGGCAAGTCGACTCTCGGCCGTGCCATCCTGAATCTTGACCGAATTTCGGCAGGTAAAATAACCTTCCAAGGCGTGCCGATACATTCACTGAACCGACGGGCTTTACTGCCATATCGGAAGAAAATTCAGGTGATATTTCAGAACCCCTTTGCTTCCATGAATCCGCGTCTCACTTTAAAAGAGATTATTTATGAGGGTGTGGATAGCCTCATGGACCTGCCAGCTGCAGAACGAGAACAGCGTATAAGTGCGTTACTTGAGCGCGTACAACTGGGTGCTGAGTTTAGCCAACGTTATCCGCACGAACTGTCCGGTGGACAGTTACAACGTGTCGCCATAGCGCGGGCGTTGGCGGTAGAACCTGAGTTGATTATTTGCGATGAGCCTACCAGTGCGTTGGATGTTTCGATCCGTGCAGAGGTATTGGAGCTTCTGCAGGAATTGCAGAGCGAGTTTGGGGTCTCCTACCTTTTCATTACGCATGACTTGTCTATTGTTCCCGGTTTGGCACATCGGGTGGGCGTCATGCAGTCGGGCAGATTGGTGGAGCAGGGTACGGCTGAAGAAATTCTAACGCGTCCGCAACACCCGTATACTCGGGCCCTGTTGGCCTCCGTACCGCGGGTTGATGCAGGCTGGTCAACAGACAATAAGAAGAAGTGACGAGATAAATGGTGCACAACGCGTGTTCGCCACTTTGGTCAACAGTAACATTGACCAAGTGCTGGTGTCATTGGCGCCGAGGCTCGATGCGGCGGTTATTGAACCTCAGGTCCGCGGCTTTGCAATGGCAGATCTACCGACCGGAAAATTGAACGTCAGCAGCGTGGCTTAGTCTATTATCTCCTCCCTACCCAAAGATGCCATAGTGCCCTCGTTATGTGGCAGATTGGAATAGGCCTACTATTTTTCGGTTGTTATATCGGCCGGCGCCAGCAAATCTGTGGATTGCGATGGCGTCAAACCGATGAAACTTGTATTGATCTACAGTAGAATAATAGCCTTTTGCGATTGGGTAGCTGTATCAGCTGCATCCTATAGAGACTAATTCAGAGAACAACAGCATGAAGAATTATAAAATCGCCTTATTGGCGGGAGACGGTATTGGCCCTGAAATCATGCGTGAGGCAGTGAAAATATTTCGCCTGATAGAAGAGCGTAACGATGTCACATTCACTTTGGTTGAAGCAGATTTCGGTGCGGCTGCGTATTTCAAGTGCGGTCATCCTTTTCCCGAGGAGACAAAGGCAATTTGTGATGAAGCCGATGCTATCATCAAGGGCCCTATCGGCCTGAGTCATGAAGAGTCGAAAAAAATTCCGGTCGATATGCAGCCGGAACGGGGCGCACTATTACCTCTGCGCCGGCGCTACAACACGTTCGCAAATTTCCGTCCGGTATCGTTGCCGAAGGCTCTGGCACATTTTTCTCCGTTAAAGCCTGAGATCATTGGTGAGGGTATCGATTTGGTCATGGTGCGTGAATTAGTCGGTGGCCTGTACTTCGGTGAGAAGGAAGTCGGAGTGAACGAACAGGGCTTGCGCTATGTTAAGGAGACCTTGGAGTATGACGAGGGGCAGATCTGCCGCATCATGCACGAGGCACTGCGGCTATCAATGCGCCGCAAAAAGGTACTGCACAATATTCACAAGAGCAATGTTTTGAAGTCTAGCGTGTTGTGGAATGAGGTGCTGGAAGAAGTTGCTGTGGAATATCCGGAAGTAGAGATCAAGCACATCCTGGTCGATGCGGCTGCCACGCAGTTGTGTCTCAACCCTGGGCAGTTTGATGTCATGGTGATGGAAAATATGTTCGGCGATATCCTGAGTGACCAGGGTGGGGGCATTCTGGGTTCTCTGGGATTGATGCCCTCTGCCTGTAAGGGGCCTGAAAAAAGTTACTACGAGCCCTCTCATGGTTCTGCGCCGGATATAGCGGGGCAGAACATTGCCAATCCGTATTCTATGATTGGCTCCGTTGCTATGATGCTGGAAGACAGCTTCGGTATGGTGGAAGAGTCGAAAAATGTCTGGACGGCGATGCAGAGTGTGTTTGGTGACGGCTATTCTACGCCGGACCTGTCGAAGCCAGGCAGCGGTGTTAAAATGATTAAAACCGCCGAGTTCGGCGATAAGGTGGTGGCGGCGCTGAGGGCTATGCCTGCAGTAGTGTAGCGCCCTGAGACTTCTGGAAGCTCGCTACGGCTGAGCTGATGAGCGTTCGTGCAACTGTAAATTAATGATCCGCAGCGCAGCCAGTATGCTGGCAAAAACCTGGTTCGAGTGCACTCCCCGGGTTTTTGTTTCCTGCCCATTGCAGTCCCAGGTGATAACACATTCTGTCAACGCATTGGTGTGGCCGCCCCTGGGGATGCGCACTTCATAGTCCGCCAGTTTTGGTAGTACATAATTTTTTGATGCCATGACTTCATTCATGGCGTAGATAAAAGCATCAAAACCGCCGTTACCTGAGCCGGTAGCCTGCTGGATATCCCCATCAACATCTACACGTATAGTCACAGTCGAGTTCAGGTTCAGTTCGCTGGTGACGGAGCAGTGGAGTAATTTGATGTGGTGATAATTCTTGCTTTCAAGTACCTCGGCAATGATGAAGGGCAGGTCTTCGGTGGTAATCAGTTCTTTGGAGTCACCCAGTTTGACGATTCTCGCCAGCACCCTTTGTTGGTTTTCCACGGACAGTTCCAGCCCCAGTGCTTCTAGGTTTTTGGTTAATGAGGCTTTGCCGCTCATCTTCCCTAATGCGTAACTGCGGGTTCGGGAGAAACGCTCTGGGCTAAGTCGAGTTTTGTAGAGGCCGCCTTTGCTGTCTCCGTCTGCGTGAATGCCTGCCGTTTGGGTGAATACGTCGGCCCCTACGATGGGTGCATTTGCGGGCACTCTTTTACCGGAGAAAGATTCCACCATGGCGCTGAGTTGTACGATGTAGCTTTCATCGATTGACAGGTTAATGCCCATCTTATCGCGCAAAACAACGCTGATTTCAGCCATTGATGCATTGCCGGCCCTTTCTCCCAAGCAGTTGACGGTGCAGTGTACTGAACGCACTCCGGCTCGAACCGCAGCCATAACATTGGCGGTGGCTAGGCCATAGTCGTTGTGGGGATGAAAATCAAACTGTTGCTCCGGGTAGCGCGCTGTCATATCGCTGAGACTATCAAAGACCTCTTGCGGTGACATAACGCCCAGAGTGTCAGGCAACATGAAGTGACGTATCCCACAATCCTTGAGCTGATCCATCATGTTGTAAACGTAGTCACGACTGTTCAGGTAACCGTTCGACCAGTCCTCGAGGTATGCGTTGACCTGCAACCCTTTGCCCAGCGCATAGTTTACGGTTTGTAAGATTTCAGATATGTGCTGATCGAGTGTCTTCCCTAACTGCTCTCGGCAATGCTTCTCACTGCCTTTGGTCAGTAGGTTAATGACCTGGCCGCCGGTTTGCAGAATCCAGTCAACACTCTTGGTGTGATCGACAAAACCCAGCACCTCAATGCGGTCTCCTAGCCCTTGTTCTTTAGCCCATTCATTGATGCTAGAAACCGCTTCCATTTCCCCTTGAGACACCCGTGCCGATGCAACTTCAATGCGATCGACTTTGAGCTGTTTTAGCAGTGCGCTGGCGAGATTCACTTTTTCCTCTGGAGAAAAGGAGACGCCCTGAGTTTGCTCCCCGTCGCGCAGAGTGGTGTCCATTAGCTGAATATGTGGTTGTGCCTTGTTCATACGGTTTCCGTCAAAAACTGTGGCCATTGCGCGCATAGCCTATAGCTAGATCGGAAGTATGTCTTGATTGGCCGCGCTTGTACAATCGGTATCCTGTGAATCCGCTAGGCAGCGCAGCGCTTGGCGGCAACAGGAGGCAGAGTCTGTTGTAATATCGATCGAATGTCTTCGGGTGCGCGCAGTCGTTTGATCTGTTCAAACAGGAGTCCGGCCTGAGGAAAATAGCCGCGCAGGTAAACCAGCCACTGTTTGAGAGGGTTGCCCGCGTTCCGGGCGTCATAATGCCGGAGATTGGTCTCGAAGAAGTTTATCAATAGCAGTGTGATGTCTGGCCAGTGCAGAGATTCTGCTGACTCACCGCAGGCGGCCGTCGCCGCAATCAGTCTCGGTAAATCTGGACGGCACAGCACTCCGCGCCCCAGCATTAATGAATCACAGCCAGTGACAGCAAGACAACGAAACGCGTCGTCGACACTCCAAATATCGCCATTGGCAATGATTGGCAGTGACACCAATTCTCGAGCCTCGGCGATGGCGTCCCAGCAGACAGGGGGGCGATAGCCTTGGCTTTTGGTCCGCGCATGTACCGTAAGTTCGTTGACGCCAGACGCTTCTATTCCCGCTACGATATCCAAAAATAGCGCCTTATCTTCATACCCCAGTCGCGTCTTCACCGTCACTGGAATACCCGCAGGAACAGCGGCTCTTGCCGCGGCAGCAATATCGTGCACCCGCTGAGGCTCACGTAAAAGAATGGCGCCCCCATTGGAGCGGTTCACTGTTTTCGCCGGGCAACCAAAATTTAGGTCGATACCCACAGCGCCGAGTTCCGCCGCGCGTGCAGCGTTGTCTGCCACCACCGTCGCCTGACCTCCCAGCAGTTGCAGATAAACGGGAACCCCACAGGCAGTCGTCCCGCCAGTAGCCAGCTCTGGACAAAGGCGGTGAAAGACGCGTGGGGGCAGCAGACGATCTGTGACGCGCACAAATTCAGTGACACAGCGGTCGACGCCGCCCAGCGCGGTGAGTAGCTGACGCATGGTGTGATCAATGACACCCTCCATAGGGGCAAGCATCAGGCGCATAAAGGGTTTCCGGAGACCCTAGAAGTGGCGGGGCTTTTACGCAAAACATACTCCATATATAGCTTATTTAAGAGGTTATGATATCCAATAGTTACACGCCTATAGACGCCCATGCCACCTTGAAATTGTCCCTCAAAGGAGGATCCAATGACTGGCCGCGAATATAGCACACAGCAGGATATTAAAAAGGCCGCGCCTAGATTGAAAGCGTGGGAGCTGCCCGACAGCGGTGTGCCGGGGTTAGTGCTAAAGATCGGGCCCAGTGCATCAAAAACGTGGGTGATTAGGTACACCTCCGCCGGGGGCCGCAGAAACAACAAAAAGCTGGGCCGCTACCCCGGCATGACCGTCGCAATGGCGCGCACACAAGCGCTGAAAGTTCTAGGCAATGCCGCAGAGGGGGCTGACCCTAGCCGGGACGCCAAGCGCGAAAAGAGCACCACGCTGGGGGTGTATATCGAGGGGCACTATACTGAAGACGCGCAGCAAAAAATACTCGGCCATAAACGGTGCATTTCGGCGCTTGAGTTCAATTTCAGCGATTTATGCCGTGTACTTCATAGCCTTTGAAGAGCAGAAATTCGGCGAGGTAGGAGCCGTCTTGGCCGATTATTTCGGTGATGAGTGCTGTTTTGTAGGTCATTTAGGCTCTCGCGATGCCGGCGTGTTCAATGTACCACCGGTAGGCATTTTGTAGGCCGGATGTCAGAGTATGTCGGGGTTGCCAGCCTAGGCTGGTGAGCTTACTGCTATCCATGAGCTTTCTGGGGACGCCGTCGGGCTTGCTAGTGTCGTAGTGCAGGGCGCCAGTGAAGTCTGTTACCTCACGGATGATCTCTACTAACTCGGCAATGCAGTAATCGGTACCAGTGCCCACGTTAATGTGACTCAGGCGCGGTTCAGTGGCGGTGTTGTATTCCAGTGTTGGCAGGTTCATCACGTGTATGGATGCGCGGGCCATGTCATCTACATGGAGGAAGTCGCGCAGAGGCTTGCCGGTGCCCCAGATAGTGATGCTGTCTGCGTTGTTGTGCTTCGCCTCGTGGAAGCGACGCAGCAGGGCGGGAATGACGTGGCTGTTCTCAACGTGGTAGTTGTCGCCGGGGCCGTAAAGGTTGGTGGGCATGACGCTGCGATAGTCGGTGCCGTACTGGCGGTTGTAGCTTTCACACAGTTTGATACCGGCAATTTTGGCGACGGCATAGGGCTCGCTCGTGGGTTCCAAAAGGCCGGTGAGCAAGGCGTCTTCACGCATGGGCTGTCTAGCCAGGCGCGGGTAAATGCAGGAGCTGCCTAAAAATAGAAGCTTACGCACACCATGCTGGTAGGCCTGGTGTACTACGTTTGCCTCCAACATCAGGTTTTGGTAGATAAACTCAGCGGGGTAGGTGTCGTTGGCATGAATGCCTCCAACCTTGGCGGCGCATAGGTACACCTCCGTGATATTTTGGCAGCAAAAAAAATTTGCCACTGCCTGCTGGTTACACAGGTCGAGATCGCTGCGGCTGCGGGTGATCATCTCCACATCTGCTTCCCCGGCCAGTTCGCGGGCTATCGCTGAGCCTACCATGCCTTGGTGGCCGGCGATGAAAATACGTTTGGCCATAAAAAGTCCGTCTAAGAGCCTGCTACAAAAACAGCGTACCACAGTGTACTCTAGGGTGGTGGGTGACTGAGGCCGGTAGGACTTCACCGTGATCAATCGGCTGTTCGCGATCTTTTTAGGCCTTGTGGT
This sequence comes from uncultured Haliea sp., assembly GCA_913062625.1. GTDB lineage: Bacteria > Pseudomonadota > Gammaproteobacteria > Pseudomonadales > Halieaceae > Marimicrobium. The sequence goes on from CAJXWP010000080.1 coordinate 10,761, forward strand.
TCGTATTCATAAGAATACCTACTCACGACAGCCCTTTTATTTGTTCTATACTGCGTTTCCCGACTATGATGATCTACAAAAAGAGCACTCCGCGCGTGGGAAATGAACTCCTTATTGTTTTGGCAATCTGCACCCGTGACCTGGCAGTCTTTGAGGCTATCTGCGCTCCAGGTCTTGCTCGGCTTTTATACCCTCGGGGTTTCAGATACGAGTTGCTGATTATTGAAAATCGAAGGGAGTCGACGGGCGACCCTCAGCCTATCGGCATCGATATACCGGTGCATTATGTTTTGGAGAGGAAGTTGGGTCTGTCTGCTGCCCGGAACCGAGTACTCACCGAAGCAGTAAAGCTGAATGCCGACTGGCTTGCACTATTAGACGACGATGTCGTTCCGATGGAGAACTGGCTAAGCGAATATGTGCAGGCACTTCAATCAAGGCCAGAAGCTCAACTTTTTTATGGTCAGTATTGGTACCGATTCCTCAATGGATCTTCTCTAGCGATAGAGAAAGGCGCTGATACCTTCGAAGCGGTAATTGAGGAACCCGTTCGGTTTGGCGGCGGTAACTTGCTACTACACAAGAGCCTCTATTGTGTTCATGGTGTGCGTTTTGATCCTCGGTTTGACGGTTGTGGCTCCGAGGATGTGGATCTGCGCCATCAGGTGGCGGCGTGTGGTGTCGAGTCGGTGCCTGTGCCTAGAGCTGTAATTCAAGAAACGATTACCAGTCGCCGCGCGACATTGACATCTGGCTTCCACCGTAAATTGAATGCCGGAGTGTCCGGCATCATCTTGCTCAAAAAATATAGCTCTCCGCTGGCATTCACTGTGGGTGTCTCGGTCCAAATGCCGCTACGCTTTGTCAAGCTGTTGGGCGACTGGTGCAGGGCGGGAAAAGCATATACCATTCAATCAAAAGATCGCAGCGAATTGCGGGATGTGGCGCTCGCCTCTCTGGCCATGTTCATAGGCCTTATTCTGGCGTTGTGTGGATATCGAGGTGCATACTATTCGCGTAACGAGGAATGAGATCAGATGTTGAACAAGAAGCCATCACTAACCCGCAGGCAGGCTATCTATAGAAGCCTTGTCGGGGTGTTTTTATATATATCAGTGTCTTCGGCGCGGGCAGTCGTATATTTAAACGACACAAGTAGTGCTAAACCCAGACCCTTACCATTCTTACCATCGCTACCCGCAAGAGTCCCAGACTTTCAAGCGCCGACGGCCACTGCGGATGGCTTTACCGTGAAGGTGAGCAACTACGATAACAACTGGAATTGGTCGGTGAACGCCACACGGGGTTCAGCGACGCGCAGTGCGGGGCTGATCACAGTTACGGGACTCGCGCCAGGGGAGAGCGCCGCGGTCACTGTGGGCGCCACTCGCACGGGCTACAACGCTGGCACAGCAGGTGTAAGTGGCTCTGCGGAAACAGGCTTAGCACTCACATTCACCCTGGAAACGCCGACGGCCACTGCGGATGGCTTTACCGTGAAGGTGAGCAACTACGATAACAACTGGAATTGGTCGGTGAACACC
>CAJXWP010000081.1 GCA_913062625.1 uncultured Haliea sp.
AACAGACTACTGACGCTGTCATTCAGACGATAGGTGTTGCGCTGTTTAACCCAGCCATAAATTAACTCCAGCACAATGGCAAGAGTAAAAAACGGGATCGCATAAATGACAAGATTCATAAAAAAGGGCCTATCATCACTGCATTGATTTCTGAAAGGCTTTCGACATGACGACGGATGAAGTCAACGCATTTATCAATGCTTGGGTATGGTTGCCCGTGTCACTTAGCTCAGTCTTTCGTGAGGCCACAGACGATTCATCCAGCGCGTGTTTAAAATACACCAAGTTACTTTTTAGGTCGGCCAAAACTGGGTCGATCATGGCTTCAGACCGTTGTAGGGACTGAATCAACTCCTCGTAGCGCTGCCAACTTGCTGTGAATTGGGCCTCGTTGTCGGCCTTCAGGCGAGGCTCTGTAAGGTCGCCGATTTCTTCTCGCCACGCCTCAAATAGTGTAATGGCGGTCTGATTGACTCCCGCAATGGCACTACTCACTGACACAGCAGATTCAACAGCGTCGCGATAATCCTTGGACATGGCAACGAAAATGGTTTGCAGATCATCGCCGGCAGCGCTACCCAACGCTAACAGTGTTTCGCGGTCTAAGCGCAACTGCTCGACCAACGCCTGATGAGCTTGGAGAGACACTTCCACTCGCTCCAGCAGTGGGTCCAATCTGAGGTGACTCGCCTGTTGCGAGGAGGCATAGGTGGACGACTGGCCGAGCACCATAAATAACGATAACGATAACGATAACGATAACGATAATAATTTGAGCACCATTCTCTCCTATCACACGCGGCACATTGGTTAACGCCGGGCATTATAATAGCCTGAAAAGAATAACACAGCCCTCCAAGCGCGTTTATACAGGACCGATTGTAACTAGTGCGCTTAGCGGCTTGCGCCTATTATTGCTGTCATGAGCAGGGCCTACCATGCAATGACGATCGACACACCTGCGACAACCGGTTGATCCACGGAGGTGCCGTCAGACCGCCCGATCACTTAATACCAGAGGCATTTGACCCTATGAATTATCAACACCTGGACACGCCGATCGGCACCTTGCGACTGGTCTCGAACGGCGCGCAGATATTGAAAATTGAATTCGAAGGGCCGTACAACACTCATGCTGCTGACAACCCCGATAGCATACTGGTCAATTGTGCAGATCAACTGAATGCCTACTTTGCCGGAAAGCGGACGTGTTTTGACCTTCCGCTGGGCGCCAACGGCACTCCGTTTCAACAGCGTGTTTGGAGTGCCCTCGCGGGCATCCCATACGGTGAAGTGCGCAGCTACAAGGATATCGCCCACATCATTGGTCATCCCGCTGCAGTGCGAGCAGTCGGAGCCGCCAACGGTCATAACCCCCTGCCGATTGTGGTGCCCTGTCATCGCGTCATTGGCAGCAATGGCCGTCTGACCGGATTCGCTGGCGGGCTAAAAGCTAAATCGCATCTATTGCAACTCGAGGCACGCTTAATGCATCAGACGGCCGCGAAAGCGCCCATTAAAAGTGCCTAGTCAAATTTTCAGGCGTTGAGATCAGGAATCATATCGTCTTTAAGCCGCGTGATGGCGTCCTTAAGGCGTAGTTTTTCTTTTTTCAAGCGCTGTAACAGTATCTGGTTCTGATAAGGGAAACCTTGCAGCCCTTCTATCTCGATATCCAGCGCCCGATGTTTCGTTTGCAAGTTCAGCAAACGCATACCGGGCGTCACCAATTCGTTAGCAGCTTCAGTGTCGCCAGCAACGCCGTTTTCAGGTGGCTCATTCATCAGGTGTTTTATATTACCAGCAGGGTTCTAAATAACGAGTATCACTCTATACCCTGAGGGAATGCTGACACAAGTCTACTCATGTTTACAAATGCACTAATCTCGCCGTGCCTGCAGCAATCGCTGCCACAAGGGATGGTCACCATCAGACATTGCATAGAAAGGCGGGCTGTAAAGCGAGTCGCTACAATTATAGCGCAGCGGTTCTCCATTTAACGCCACCAAGCATCCCCCAGTGGCTTCCAATAGGGCCTGCCCCGCTGCCGTATCCCACTCACAACAAGGCGCAAAACGTGGGTAGAAATCCCCTTCTCCACGCGCCATATAGCAGAATTTCAGTGCGCTACCCATGTTGCTTCTAGACACGCAGGGCCAATGCTTTGCCAGCCACTCAAGGCAGGTTTGCAGCTGACCGCCATGATGCCGTCGACTCGCCAAGACCACGAGGGTCTGATCTGGCTGCAACACGGGTGGTACCAGTTCGCATGCCAACCAAGCGCCATCTCCTGTGTCGGTGTAACGTTGCGCCAGCTGACCGGGAATACCGACATAGGCAACCCTCTCCAGGGGCAGATACAGCAGGCCCATGATGGGGCGGTGATCATCGATAAGAGCGATATTGATAGTGAACTCACCCGTGCGCTCTAAAAATTCTTTGGTACCATCAAGCGGATCAATCAGCCAATAGCGCTGCCAGTTTCGACGATGGGTAATATCAGCTGGGGCAGACTCCTCCGACAAAATAGGAATAGTCTTATCCAGCGCTATCAACCCCGCCTGCAGTATTGCGTGGGAGGCAAGGTCAGCCAGCGTTAGTGGTGAATCGTCCTGCTTGGATACGTAATCAGCGGCTGCAGGATTATGGTAATGCTCACAAATAGCCTCACCCGCCTCCCGGCCCAGCTCGAGCAACGGCGCTACCCATTGGTGTAAATCTTGTACTTTCATAGTTTGTGTCATAGGCCTCAATATATCACTGACGGGACCCTGACCCCTTAAACTCTGGCAACAGAAGCAAAAAAAGGCATAATCACCTCCAACGAGGAATAACAGACCAAGGCTGGGGCCTGAGCACACCGTATGATTAACTGGAGCTGTATCGACACTGTATTGCTGGACATGGACGGCACCTTGCTAGATCTGCACTTCGATAACTATTTTTGGACCGAACATCTGCCGCGCACCTACGCCGCACGACATCAACTATCCAAAGAAGAATCCCACGCCAAGTTGTTCGGTGAAGGCAGTGCCGAACAGGGAACCCTGCAATGGTACAGCCTTGATCACTGGTCACAACGGCTGGATATGGATATTCCCGCTCTGAAGCGGGAACTGCAACATATGATCAGTGCCAGACCGTTTGCTATCGAGTTTCTCACCCGACTGCATGACAGCCACAGAGAGGTGGTTATGGTCACCAATGCCCATCGCAAGACACTGGAGATCAAGATGAACACTATTGACATCACTCCTTGGTTCGATCGCGTTGTGGTCTCGCACGATCTACTCGCGCCGAAAGAAGAGCAGCGTTTCTGGCACGAGTTACAAAAGTTGCACCCCTTCGACCCGGCCCGCACCCTGCTGATCGATGATACCGAGCAGGTTCTGGCCAGCGCTCAGCAGTACGGCATAGCCCATTTACTGACCTTGCTACAGCCAGACAGTAACCGTCAGAAGCGCATCGACACCCGCTTTCGAGGGATTCATCACTTTGATGAAATTATGCCGGATGGGCCTCAAACGTGAAAGTATCTAACGAGCAGACGCCAAAAGTACGTCTTGATAAATGGCTGTGGGCGGCCCGATTTTTTAAGACACGTAGTCTCGCCAAAGCGGCTATTGATGGCGGCAAAGTGCACCTCGATGGCCAGCGTGTAAAGGTGTCCAAGGAAATCTCTGAAGGTGATATTCTGCAAATACGTCAGGGCTTGGATGAAAAGGTGGTGCGAATAATACAGATCAGCAATCAACGCCGCGGTGCGCCCGAGGCGCAATTACTTTATGAGGAAACCGCCGAAAGTCTCGAAAAACGTGAAAAAGAAGCGCTGGCTCGCAAGTCCGCCGGTGGCATGATAGATCGTCCGGCCCACAGGCCCACCAAAAAACAGCGCCGTCAAATCCACAACTTCAAAGACTATTCCCCGTAGCTAAAAAAACCACCCCTCTTGACTGACAACAACACAACGGTCGGCGTACTCGGACGCTGCCAAGGCCTTGCCCGCCTGTTTGCACATCCTTGGAAGCTGATGTCTGACATCAGAGAAGGGCACAACCGACGCAACCACCACTTTTACGCTAAAATACGCTAGAATTAGGGCATGCTTTCAGACTTCCCTATCACTCCACCTGACACCCCGCTGCTGGACAGAATTGAGCAGGGGGATTCTTTACATGCGCTCAACACGCAGCAATTACTGCAGATTGCGGAGGAGCTCAGGGCGTACGTGCTCTACAGCGTAGGCCAGACCGGAGGGCATTTCGGCGCAGGGTTAGGCGTGATCGAACTCACTGTTGCTCTGCATCATATCTACAATACACCCCATGATCGCATCGTCTGGGATGTCGGCCATCAGACCTATCCGCATAAAATCCTCACCGGCCGCCGCGGACAGATGCACAGCATGCGGCAGGCCGACGGGCTGGCAGGTTTTCCGAAGCGCACGGAAAGTGAGTACGACACTTTCGGGGTGGGGCACTCCTCCACCAGCATTTCTGCTGCCATGGGCATGGCGCTGGCGGCCAGGCATCAAGGTATTAACCGCAAGGTGATCGCCGTCATTGGCGATGGTGCCATCACTGGCGGCATGGCCATTGAGGCACTCGCGCACGCAGGCCATGAGCGCCCCAATATGCTGGTCATTTTGAATGACAACCAGATGTCTATAGGGCACAACAAAGGTGGGCTCGCAACCTACTTTGCAAAAATATGGGCCAGCAAGTTTTATATCACCATGCGCAAAGGCTCCAAAAAAGTTCTGCAGAAAATTCAACCTGCCTGGGAGTTAGCCAAGCGCACGGAGGAGCATCTCAAGGGCATGGTCGCCCCCGGAACCCTGTTCGAAGAGTTGGGCTTTCACTATATTGGACCACTGGACGGTCACGACCTCCCCGGCTTACTTCAAACCCTGGAGAACATGAAAGACCTGGATGGGCCACAGTTCCTGCACATCCGTACGATGAAAGGTAAGGGCTTCCAACCCGCGGAACAGGACCCTGTCGGCTATCATGCGGTCAACAAGATCGAGGCTAAACCGAAGGGACCGCTGGCAGCGGTTACAGTGGCCAAACCCAGTGGGCCTAAATACCAAGCTGTGTTTGGACGCTGGTTGTGCGACATGGCGCAGCGCGACAACCGCCTGGTAGGCATCACCCCGGCTATGTGCGAGGGCTCGGGCATGGTGGAATTTTCCAAACGCTTCCCCGATCGTTACTACGATGTCGCCATCGCTGAGCAGCATGCGCTGACGATGGCCGCTGGCATGGCCTGTGACGGGCTCAAACCCGTGGTCGCCATTTATTCCACATTCCTGCAGCGCGGCTACGACCAGTTGATTCACGATATTGCCCTACAAAATCTAGATGTCACCTTTGGCATCGATAGAGCGGGACTCGTAGGAGAGGATGGCCCAACACACCATGGCGCCTTTGACTTGAGTTATCTGCGCTGTATTCCCAACATGGTAATTGGCGCGCCCTCAGACGAAAATGAGTGCCGACAGATGCTCTACACCGCTTATCAGTATCCGGGGCCGGCCGCTATTCGCTACCCTCGAGGTACAGGGCCACAAGCCTTGATTGTCGATGAGTTAGTGCAAATGCAGATTGGTGAGGCGCGAGAAGTGCGAAGCGGGAAACAGGTCGCTATCCTCAACTTTGGAGCATTACTTCCGCAAGCCCTGCTGGCAGCCAACCAGTTGAATGCGACCGTCGTAGACATGCGGTGGGTTAAGCCAATGGATACCAAAATCATCGAAACACTCGCTAATGAATACGAGTTGCTAGTGACGCTGGAAGACAACGCCATTAGTGGAGGGGCCGGCTCTGGTGTCAATCAGTGTCTGGTCGAACAACATCTATCGGTTGGCGTACTCAATCTAGGCATTCCTGACGAATTTATCGAACACGGGGCATCCGAAGAACAACATGCATGGATTGGACTTGATGCGTCGGGCATAGAGCGCACCGTAAAAGCCAAATTGAGTAGTGTTTCTGCGTATGCACCGGCCAAAGGGCACTTACGTCTTTAAACCTTAGCGCCACGGACGCACTCTCAGCGGCATAAACGCTATATAATTTCAATTTGAGACTCACGCTTCGAGCGCACCTTACACACAGGTAATTATGTTATGGCCAAAACCCTCAAACTTGATATAGAAGCAACGGTTGCCCAGCTAGAGGCCACGATTCACACACTGGAGGACGAACAGTCATCCCTTGAGGAATCATTCAATGCCTTCGAGCTTGGCATCAAACTCATTCGCCAAGCGCAGCAGACCCTCATTGAGGCCGAGCAAAAGGTGAAATTGCTACTGGAAGACAATGGAGAACCAAAAGTAGAGGCCTTTACTGACGGAAACACCGAATGAGCAAACGGTTTGCCGACTTTCTTCTGGCCGGTAAAAATCAGGTAGACCAGCAGTTGGCCAATTTCGCCGCAGACCAAGCCATGGCAGCCTCAGGCCTGGGGGGATCTCTAGACACGATCACACAGGCCTGTACTTATGTGCTGACCAATGGCGGCAAACGCGTTCGTCCGCTCATGGTCTACGCTGCTGCCCAGGCGTTGGGCCATAAAGGTCACGACACAGGTCTGGATCATGTTGCCTGCGCATTGGAAATGATTCACACCTATTCCCTGATACACGATGACTTGCCTGCCATGGATGATGACGACCTCCGCAGAGGCCGCCCAAGTTGTCACAAAGCATTTGATGAGGCGACGGCCATACTCACAGGCGATGCACTGCAAGCGCGGGCCTTTGAGTTGCTGGCAGATGCTCCAGGTTTGACCGCTGCGCAGCGCGTAGCCTTGATCAAATCGCTAGCCAAAGCCGCTGGAGTACAAGGGATGGTGGGTGGGCAGGCCATGGATATTGCCGCCACTAACACTAACGTGAACCTGCAACAACTCCAGTCCATGCACGCCTTTAAGACCGGTGCTATCATCCGTGCTGCCGTAACAATGGGCGGGATTGCTGCCAACGCTAGCGTCCAGCAACTGGCCGCCTTGGACTCATATGGCACCCACATCGGGCTAGCCTTCCAGGTGATCGATGACATCCTCGATGTCGAAGGTAATACAGAGACGCTAGGCAAGACGCAGGGCAAGGACGATAAAGCCAATAAACCGACCTATGTCAGCCTGATGACTTTGGACGGTGCTAAAAAAGAATCGCAGCGATTATTGCAGACCGCGCTAGACACACTGGTGGAATTCGGAGTCTCAGCGGACCCTTTAAGGGGACTAGCCCACTACATCATTTCTCGCGACCGCTGATCACATTGGTGAGGACTCCCACACACGCACGCACACTGAAGGCTACTCGCTGCCTTCCCTCATGTGACCCAGCTTTCCTACCTTAGTCTGCAGGTACTTTTCATTGTGCGGATTACTCGTGGTGTGCAGGGCAATCCGCGCAACCACTTCAACGCCCTGCTTTTCCATCGCGGCCACTTTGCGAGGATTGTTAGTCATTAACCGTACCGCGCTGATACCAAGGTGCTCGATCATGGACTGCAGCATGCTGTAGTCGCGTATATCCGCGCCAAAGCCCAGTCGCTCATTGGCCTCCACCGTATCTGCTCCCGCGTCCTGCAGTTTGTAGGCCTTGATCTTATTGAGCAGACCAATTCCACGTCCTTCCTGACGCAAATAGAACAGCGCACCCCTACCCTCCTGCGCGATAGCCTCCAAAGCGGCCTCCAGCTGACTGCCGCAATCACAACGCATGCTAAACAACGCGTCGCCGGTGAGACACTCAGAATGCACACGTGTCAGAACGGACTCCCCATTGGACACATCGCCCATGGTGAGAACCACGTGTTCCTTCTTGGACTCATCATCCTCGAAGCCGTGGATCTCGAACTTACCCCAAGCCGTGGGGAGAAGGGCGGACTCTATGAAGCGCACTGCCACGCGGAACATCCATCAGAAAAAGATCGACTATTCTAGCAGCTTTGTAGGATCAGGCGCGAGTACTGCCTATTGAGATTTAGACAGAGATAAAATTCCATCATTTTCCTGCATTTTGACATGCCGCAGATAACTCATACCCAATAAAATAGTCGCGGGGTAGGCGCCTTCCACGACTGTCGCCGGAACATAATCAACCTGCAGCCCTCCAACGCTCACAGACTGCAGCGTCACGGAATGCGCATCAGTGACACCGCTGGCCGTCTCCACCTGAGAGGGCGTCCCATCGACGATGTAATTGACACCCAGAGTCTTAGCCTGAGATGAGCTGATGGCGACCACGTTTGCTCCAGTATCAACCAACACTAATACTCTGCGACCATTGATAATCGCATTAGTCTGATACTGCATCTTTGAATCACGCGCAATGGTGACAACGCGCTCTTCGCGTTTTTGATATGTGGTGGCAACATGCTGAGACAGTCCGACTGTTTCCGTTCGTCCATCAATTTCCACAGTGGCGGTCGTGGCTTGAGTCGTAATCAATGTCACACCCGCGAAAGACTCTCCCTCTCCCAGCATTTTACGCTGGCCGTCAATCATCAACACAGCCGCCTTGCCCATGAGCGCCTCAACTACAACAGACGTGGGCTCTGCACAGACCTGCGCAGCCAACATCAAAAGGCTGAGAGTCATCAGTGTGGCCCATTTCTGTGCAGGCATAAAAATGCGTCTCGGCAATACTAGGTAAAATACAGCGCGATGTGTAACGTCAGACAGGCCATCACGCCAGCCAGCACGTCATCAATCATAATACCAAACCCACCACCCACTTTCTTGTCCAGCACACTCACTGGCCAAGGTTTAACAATATCGAACATGCGAAACGCCACAAAGCCTGCGATAATCCACACCCAGTCAAAGGGCACAGCCCAAAGCGTAATCCAGTATCCGACGAATTCATCCCACACAATACCGGGGTGATCGTGGACCTCCAGCTGTCGACTGGCTGCGCCACAAATCCAGACACCCAACACTGCACAGACGATGATAAAAACAGAATATTGGAGCAGACTCCAGTCGGCAATGAGCAGGTAAATAGGCACCGCCACCAGCGTACCCGCTGTGCCAGGAGCCTTAGGAGAAAGCCCACTGCCAAAACCGAAGGCCAAAAATTGTACGGGATGACGCAGAAAGTCCGGCGCTGGATGCCGCTTCAAAGAACGATCAGACGATGAAGACATAGTCGTTACCGTGTTCGAGTGTCGCAAGCCGCAGCGCTGCCAAGGCGAGTGTTCTAGTCGTCAAAATGCTGGTATCCATGCGGTATGTCAATATCCAATCCGAAGTCCACCCCGGTTCCCGCTTCCACCTGTCCTATTCGCGTGCTGCCTGCGGGAGGCGTCTCTGCAGCCGGCAGGCAGAAACACAACTCATAATCATCACCGCCGCCTAGCGCCCATTGTAAAATCGTCTGCGGGCAATCATGGGAACACAGTGCCGCCGACAGCGGCAACAAATCAGTGTCAATACAGATCTTGACGCCGCTAGCGGCCGCAATGTGCCCCGCATCTGCCAGCAAGCCATCGGAAATATCGATGGCAGCGGTGGCTCGGCCGAGTAACTCCCAGCCAAGTTCAAGACGTGCACGAGGACGGTTAAAACGCTCCAGCAGATATTCAGCATCGTCAGGCGTCGGCTGCCACTGCCCCTTTAAAAAAGCAAGGGCGCCAGCCGCATCACCCAGGGTACCGGAAACATACACTTGATCCCCTGCTCGTGCGCCACTGCGCAGCAGAGCCAGCGTCATGGGCAGCGCACCCATCACCTGTACCGAGATCGACAGTGGGCCACGCGTCGTATCACCGCCGACTAACGGCAGTTGATACTCACTAACCGCCGCCGCCAAGCCCTGACTAAACGCATTCAGCCACAACTCGTCCACTTCCGGCAGTGTCAAGGCAATGGTCATACCCAATGGTCTGGCACCCACGGCAGCAAGATCACTCACGGCAACAGATACGGCACGAAACGCAATGTCCTCAGGGAAACTATCGTGGGGAAAATGGACTCCGGCGACCATCGTATCAACGGAGGCGGCAAGTCGCTCACCCTCGCCAAGACGCAGGATGGCGCAGTCATCACCGACCGAAAGATCTACGCCATCGCCGCGACCTAGATCGGAAAAATAACGATAAATGAGTGAAAACTCCGCACTTGGCATCACAATGCCGAGTCGATCTCAACCTTGCGCAATTGTCTGGCGGCCTTATCCAACACGCCGTTAACGTACTTATGGCTGTCTGTGGCACCAAATTTTTTCGCTAAGGCAACTTCTTCATTAATGACGACCTTGTAAGGCACATCGATGCGCCAGGTAAGCTCATACATCCCCATGCGCAACAGCGTCAACTCAATCGGATCCAAGTCGCTCAACTTGCGGTCAAGCAGCGGTTCTATAGCGTCGTCCAACTCGTCCATAGAGGCCGGAATTTGGTGCAAAAGTGCCTGGAAATACTCTAGGTCGACATTGCTAAAGTCGTAATCTGTGCGGAATTCTGCCTCGATATCACTGACCGCGGCTCCGGCCATATGCCATTGATACAGTGCCTGCATCCCGTAGTGCCGCGCCTTGCGTCGTTCTGCGGCGAGCGTATTGTGCGCCGGCTTTTCCATTTAACCGAGTGCACTCATCAGACTAACCATCTCCAGTGCGGACATAGCGGCCTCTTCACCTTTGTTGCCGGACTTGCTACCGGATCGTTCAATAGCTTGCTCAATCGTATCTACCGTGAGTACGCCAAACGAGATAGGAACATCGTATTCCATACTCACCATCGCAATACCTTTGGTGCACTCGCCTGCGACATATTCAAAGTGCGGGGTCCCCCCTCGAATCACCGCGCCGAGCGCAATAATGGCATCCACATTACCCTTGGCGGCAACTTTTTTGCACACCAGCGGTATTTCAAAAGCGCCGGGGGCGCGCACGATGGTGATCTGCTTATCGCTGACACCATGGCGGCGCAACGTGTCGAGTGCACCTTGTAACAAAGGCTCCACAACGAAACTATTCCAGCGCCCCACAACAATAGAATAAGCGCCCTTACCGCTGGTGAATGTACCTTCGATTGTCTTGATATCAGTCATCATAATCTCCTTCTATTGTCCGGGATCCACAAAATCTAGCACTTCCAGATCAAAACCAGAAATGGCATTGTACTTTATGGGTGCACCCATCAGGTGAATTTTTCCTACACCCAAATCCTTGAGAATCTGTGAGCCTAAACCCACCTCGGTGTAAGTGTCTGGTACCACGCCGGCTGCCGAGTTCTGGTGCGCTCCCAGCGCCATATCAATACTGGCCAACAGCTGCTCAGGGCGCTCAGTGTGCGCCAACACCACAACCACTCCACAACCATTTTTTGCGACCGCCTGCAGGCATTTTCCCAAACTCCAGGTGGGATGATCGGCCATATTGCTGGTCACAAGGTCACGCATGACAGATTGCACGTGCACTCGCACCAGCGTTGGTTCATGCGCCTGAATTTCACCGCGAGACAGGGCGATATGGACTTTACCGGCAGTCTGGTCTCGGTAGGCCGTCAGACGAAACGGGCCGTGATCCGTTTCAATCACACCCTCACGGATGCGACGAACCGTGCGTTCATTGACCATGCGAAAATGAATCAGATTGGCAATAGAGCCGATTTTCAATTCATGCTGAGCCGCAAATTCGCGCAATGCCTGACCATCAGCCACCGAGCCGTCTGGTTTTAATATATCAGCGATAACGGCGGCCGGTAGCAAGCCGGCCAGTCGCGCGTAATCGGAGCCTGCCTCGGTGTGGCCAGCCCGCGTCAGCACGCCACCGGGCATGGCCATGAGTGGAAAGATGTGCCCTGGCTGCACAATGTCGGTCGGTTGAGCCCGCGGCGCCACCGCGGCCTGCACCGTAGCAGCACGATCCACGGCAGAAATTCCGGTGTCGATACCCACAGCGCCTTCTATCGAGAGGGTAAAATTAGATTTTTCTCCTTGGGCGCCATCGACCATAGGGGGCAAATCCAGCTGTTTGCAGCGCTCTTTCGTCAGAGTCAGGCAGATCAAGCCACGAGCCTGACGCGCCATAAAGGTGACGTGCTTGGCCTCACAGTGCTCTGCCGCCACCATCGCCACGCCTTCGTTATGACTGTCAGCATCGTCATCAAGCAACACCACCATGCGCCCTTGGCGAATATCGCTGATCAGTTCGTCTACGCTATTTAATTCCATTCCTATTGTTTCCACATGCTCGTATTCAAACCACCCAGAAAACCGTTCTCGGCGAGCGTTTCCATGGACAAGCC
>CAJXWP010000082.1 GCA_913062625.1 uncultured Haliea sp.
GCCGAAGCAATGAATTCCTAGACTTTAAGACATAGGATTGAGGAATAGAGCATGCAGCAACTGAATCCATCTGAGATTAGCGAGATTATTAAGCAACGCATCGACCAACTCGATGTCACTGCGGAAGCTCGCAACGAAGGTACGATCGTATCGGTTACAGACGGTATTATTCGTATCCACGGGCTTGCCGAAGTGATGTATGGCGAGATGATTGAATTTGAAGGCGGCATCTACGGGATGGCGCTGAACCTCGAGCGCGACTCCGTGGGCGCCGTGATTTTGGGCGACTATAAAAGTATTGCCGAAGGGCAGTCTTGTCGTTGCACCGGGCGTATTTTAGAGGTGCCCGTAGGGCCGGAGCTGCAGGGAAGAGTTGTGGACGCGCTGGGCTCTCCTATCGACGGCAAAGGGCCTGTCAATGCGGCGCTGACTGATGCCCTTGAAAAAGTGGCGCCAGGCGTTATTGCGCGACAGTCGGTTGATCAACCGGTACAGATCGGCCTGAAAGCCATTGACGCTATGGTTCCTATCGGCCGCGGTCAGCGCGAACTGATTATTGGTGATCGCCAGATCGGTAAGACGGCCATCGCAGTGGATGCCATCATTAACCAAAAAGGCTCAGGGATTAAGTGTATTTATGTCGCCATTGGGCAAAAAGCATCCTCTGTTGCGGCAGTCGTGCGTAAGCTCGAAGAGCATGGTGCGATGGAGCATACGATTATTGTTGCAGCTACCGCGTCTGATCCTGCGGCGATGCAATACTTGGCGCCGTTTGCGGGCTGCACCATGGGAGAGTACTACCGAGACCGCGGTGAAGATGCGCTGATTATTTATGATGACCTGACTAAGCAGGCTTGGGCTTATCGTCAGATATCCTTGCTGCTGCGTCGACCGCCTGGCCGGGAAGCATACCCCGGCGACGTTTTTTACCTTCACTCGCGCTTGTTGGAGCGAGCAGCTCGGGTCAACGCAAAATATGTAGAAGATTTTACCAAAGGCGCAGTGAAGGGACAAACGGGTTCCCTTACCGCGCTGCCGGTGATTGAGACGCAAGCGGGAGACGTCTCAGCTTTCGTTCCAACGAACGTTATTTCTATTACCGATGGTCAGATTTTCTTGGAAGCGGATATGTTTAACGCGGGTATTCGACCTGCGATGAACGCGGGCATTTCTGTATCGCGTGTTGGTGGTGCGGCTCAAACTAAAATCATCAAAAAGTTGTCCGGTGGTATTCGTACCGCTTTGGCGCAGTATCGAGAACTTGCCGCGTTCTCTCAGTTCGCTTCAGATTTGGATGATGCCACTAGGGCGCAGCTGGATCATGGTGAACGCGTCACTGAGCTGATGAAGCAAAAGCAGTATTCGCCGCAAAGCATTGCGGAGATGGGTCTCGTCCTGTTCTCTGCCGATAAAGGTTATCTGCAAGATATCGAGGTCGATAAGATCGGCGATTTTGAAGATGCGCTGCTGTCTTATATGCACTCAGAGCACGGAGACTTGATGAGCAGCATCGCTGCATCAGGCAATTATAACGACGAAATCGACGCTAGCTTCAAGGCCGCGATTGAGGCGTTTAAAAGCACGCAGACCTGGTAGGGCCGAGGACGCGTAAATGGCAGCTGGAAAAGAAATACGGACTAAGATCTCGAGCATTCAGAGCACGCAGAAGATCACTAGTGCAATGGAAATGGTCGCGGCAAGCAAAATGCGCAGAGCTCAAGAGCGCATGCAGCTAGGCAAGCCTTATTCTCGCCGTATGCGTGCAGTGGTCGGCCATATTGCCAACGCAGCGCCAGAATATAAGCATATGTATATGGAAACGCGCGAGGTTAAGCGTGTGGGCTACATCGTTGTCTCCACCGACCGGGGGCTGTGCGGCGGCCTTAACATGAATCTGTTTAAAACCACTGTCAGGTCAATGAAGGATTGGAATGACCAAGGCGTCGAGGTAGACCTTAGTTTGATCGGCGCTAAGGCGGCGGCTTTTTTTGGCAGTCTGGGTGGCAATATCACCGCCGCGGTGCGTGATTTGGGTGAAGAGCCATCGCTTTCCAGCTTGATTGGCGGGGTAAAGGCGATGCTGGACGCCTATGAAGCAGGAAAAATAGATCGCCTCTACCTAGTGGGAAACCAGTTTGTGAACACCATGACTCAGCAGCCGGAGGTGGAGCAGCTGCTGCCGCTAGAGGCAGAGCAGAGCAGTGAGATGAAACATCACTGGGACTATATTTACGAACCTGACGCAAAAGAATTATTGGAAGATCTGCTAACGCGTTATATCGAGTCTCAGGTCTATCAGGCGGTGGTCGAAAACGGTGCCTGCGAGCAGGCGGCGCGGATGCTGGCGATGAAAAATGCCACTGAAAACGCCGGGGACTTGATTGATGACTTGCAACTGATCTACAACAAGGCGCGACAGGCTGCGATTACTCAGGAACTGTCCGAAATTGTGAGTGGGGCGGCGGCAATTAGCTAGCGCTCGCTCAGCACAATTAGCATGAATAAAGATGAGGCTTTGGGCAATGGCCCGAGCCAGCCAGAATTGAACTTTGATCTAGAGGATCCGAACATGAGCAGCGGACGAATCGTACAAATTATTGGCGCCGTACTCGACGTTGAGTTCCCGCGTGACAGTGTGCCGCGGGTCTACGATGCACTTAAAGTAACCGAAAAAGGATTGACGCTGGAGGTGCAGCAGCAGTTAGGCGACGGCGTGGTTCGAACGATTGCGATGGGATCGTCAGAAGGCATTAGTCGCGGCTTGGCGGTTGAGAATACAGGCGAACCTATCTGCGTCCCCGTGGGTATCGAGACGCTGGGTCGTATCATGGACGTTCTGGGCAACCCGATCGACGAATGTGGCCCAATCGGAGCGAAGGAGACTGCCTCTATTCACCGAAAAGCGCCTAGCTATGAAGACTTGGCGGCGTCAAACGAATTGTTGGAAACGGGCATTAAGGTGATTGACCTCGTGTGTCCCTTTGCTAAGGGCGGTAAGGTCGGTCTGTTCGGTGGTGCCGGTGTGGGTAAAACCGTCAATATGATGGAGCTTATTAACAACATTGCTACTGAGCACTCCGGTTTGTCTGTGTTTGCCGGTGTAGGAGAGCGCACACGAGAAGGCAACGACTTCTACTTCGAGATGCAGGAATCCAAAGTGGTGGATGTTGAGAACTTTTCCAACTCTAAAGTTGCGATGGTGTACGGTCAGATGAATGAGCCTCCAGGCAACCGTTTGCGTGTGGCCCTGACCGGTCTAACGATGGCTGAAAAATTCCGTGACGAAGGTCGAGATGTGCTGCTGTTTATCGACAATATCTATCGGTACACACTGGCGGGGACTGAAGTGTCGGCGCTGCTGGGTCGAATGCCTTCTGCGGTCGGCTATCAGCCGACATTGGCAGAAGAGATGGGTGTACTTCAGGAGCGAATTACCTCTACGAAGGTGGGTTCGATCACGTCTATTCAGGCGGTCTATGTGCCGGCCGATGACTTGACGGACCCATCACCAGCGACGACCTTTGCTCACCTCGATTCAACGGTGGTACTGAGTCGAGACATTGCAGCGAAGGGCATTTATCCGGCGGTAGACCCGCTTGATTCAACCTCGCGTCAGCTTGATCCCCTGATTATTGGCCATGAGCATTATGATACCGCTCGCGGGGTGCAGAACGTGTTGCAGCGCTACAAGGAACTGAAAGATATTATCGCCATTTTGGGTATGGACGAACTGTCTGAGGAAGACAAGCAGACCGTCAACCGTGCACGTAAGATTGAGCGCTTTTTGTCCCAGCCGTTCCATGTGGCAGAAATCTTTACAGGTTCACCGGGCAAGTACGTGTCGTTGAAAGAAACGATTGCGGGCTTCCAGGGGATACTGTCTGGCGAATATGACCATTTGCCGGAACAGGCCTTTTATATGGTGGGCGGCATAGAAGAAGCCGTCGAGAAAGCCAAAAATCTTTAAGCACAACGGCTTTAGAGAGGCTATGATATGTCGATGACAATTCACTGTGATATCGTCAGCGCAGAGGAAGAAATTTTCTCTGGCCTGGTAGAAATGCTCGTGGCGACGGGCAGTGAGGGTGAGTTGGGTGTGACGTACGGTCACGCGCCTCTGCTGTCTGCGCTGGTTCCTGGTGCGGTTCGTATCGTGACCCAAAATGGCGACGAGCAGGTGTACTACGTCTCCGGTGGTTTTCTGGAGGTGCAGCCCGGCGTGGTCTCTATTTTGGCCGATACCGCTATCCGTGCCGGTGATGTTGACGAAGCCGCTGCTGAAGAGGCCCGCAAGGAGGCCGAGCAAGCCATTGCGAACCAGACCGGAGATTTCGATTACGGGCGCGCATCTGCGCAACTGGCGGAAGCCGCCGCCCAGCTGGCTACCCTGCGAAAAATGAGAAATAGGGTGGGCCGCGGTTAGTCCTGTTTTACAGCTTTTTATAGCCTCCAAGCCGTCTTTGCTGATGACGAAAGACGACAGACTCATTCGGTATACTGCACTCGTATATACCGGCACTCAACATATGACAGCCCCTATTATTCATTAACGGCCGCGCTATTAGCTTGGTGTCGTGCGTCCGCGTATGTGGCGTTATAGATTCTATCTTGGACGGTGGTTGGCGTCGTATCCTCAGCAGCGCATAATAGTGCTTGGAAACATAAGAACGGATTTGCTAGGAGGAGGTCGATGTCTATGCGGGGAAACCAATGGTCATGAAACTGGAAGTCGTGATTCTCGCCGCAGGTCAGGGAAAGCGAATGAAATCCCGCCTGCCAAAGGTCCTTCATACGGTGGGAGGAATGCCGCTGCTGGAGCATGTGATACGCACAGCAAAGGGCTTGGAGCCTATGGCTATTCATGTGGTTGTCGGGCATGGCAGTGAGCAGGTGCAGCACGCTTTAGCGCAATACGACATCAATTGGGTAGTACAGGAACAGCAGCTAGGTACCGGACATGCTGTATTGCAGGCTCTGCCGGCCATCGCAGACGACTGTGTTGTATTGGTCCTTTACGCTGATGTGCCGTTGATTCGATTGTCCACTCTGAAAAAGTTGGTGCAGCATGCTCAAGCTGGGCCTGGTTTGTTGACGGCCAGAGTACAAAATCCGGGAGGCTATGGCCGGATACTGCGCGATGCCAAGGGCGCCCTCGTTGGGGTGGTAGAAGATAAAGATGCCACACCGTTGGAGCGTGAAATTCAGGAAATTAATACGGGACTTGTCGCTGCACCACACCGTGATTTTGTGGCGTATTTGCCACGCGTCAAAAGAGAGAACCAACAGGGGGAGTATTATCTTCCTGACATACTCAGTTTAGCGGTCGATCACGGTAAAACAGTGTTCTCTTGTGTGGCGGATTCAGAGTTGGAAATCCTTGGGGTCAATGACCGCATCCAGCTCAATCAGGTGGAGCGCGAGTATCAGCGTCGCCAGGCAGAACAGCTAATGCGTGAGGGTGTCAATATTGTAGATCCGGCACGCCTGGATATTCGTGGCAGCCTCTCCTGTGGGGAAGACGTCTCTATTGACATCAACGTTATATTTGAAGGTCGCGTGATTCTGGGGAATGATGTGTCAGTGGGTGCTAATTGCGTGTTGTCTGACGTCAGTGTGGCGGACGGCTCGGTTATTCACCCGATGAGCCATTTGCAGGGAGCTGCCATTGGTAAAGGCTGCAGTGTTGGACCCTATGCCCGGTTGCGCCCGGGCACTGTATTGAGTGAAGGGGCACGTGTTGGCAACTTTGTTGAGACCAAGAAAGCGAACATCGGTCCCAAGAGCAAGGTCAATCATCTGAGCTATATGGGTGATTGTGATTTGGGTGCTGAAGTTAACATTGGCGCCGGCACCATTACCTGTAACTACGATGGCGTCAACAAGCATCAGACGGACATTGGAAATGGCGTTTTTGTTGGATCCAATAGTACGTTGGTCGCGCCTTTGCAGATTGAGGAGCAGGGGTTTGTGGCTGCGGGCTCTACGATTACGGGGAATGTTGGCAAGCGTGAATTGGCGGTGAGTCGAGCCCGACAGCGTAATATCGAAGGCTGGGCGCGTCCTGGCACACGAGACAGCAAGGATTAATTATGTGTGGGATTGTTGCCGCCGCTGCGCGGCGCGAAGTGTCTGAAATTTTGCTGGAAGGGCTGAGGCGCCTGGAATACAGGGGCTATGATTCCGCCGGTATGGCGCTGATTGATGACGAACACGGCCTAAGGATACACAAGCGCAAAGGCAAGGTCGCAGAACTGGAAAGGGCCCAGTTAAAACAGCCCTACCATGGCAACACGGGTATTGCGCATACCCGTTGGGCGACCCATGGAGAGCCTTCTGGTGTCAATGCGCATCCCCATCTCTCTGGGCGGCGTGTTGCGTTGGTGCATAATGGCATCATAGAAAACCACGCCGCATTGCGCGCGGAGCTGATTGAAGAAGGTTACGAAATCACATCGGCCACTGACACCGAAGTTATCGTTCACCTTCTGCACCGCAGCCTTGTTGTCGGGGCATCGCTGCTGCAGGCGATGCAGCGAGCGGTGCTTAAACTTGAAGGCGCTTTTGCCTTGGCGGCGATAGATATAGAAAACCCCGACACCGTTGTGGGTGCGCGAAAAGGTAGCCCCCTGGTAGTCGGTGTCGGTATAGGCGAAAATTTTTTGGCGTCTGACACCATGGCACTGCGCCAGGTGACAGATCGTTTTATCTATTTGGAAGAGGCAGACCTGGTGAGGATTACGCCCGCCAGCCTGCAGGTATACAACGCCGATGGCGATGAGGTAATGCGGCCAATCACGCGCATTAAAGAGGGACTGGAAGCCGCCGATAGGGGCGACTTTGATCACTACATGATTAAGGAAATATTCGAACAGCCGGAGGCACTTGAGGCAACATTCGCCGGCGCGATAAATGCCCAAAAAATTGAGGAGCGCTTTGGCGGTGCCGCGCCGGCCTTGTTTGACCAGGTCAAAAGGGTGCAGATTGTAGCCTGTGGCACCAGTTTCCATGCCGGTATGGTGGCCCGCTATTGGTTGGAAGAAATTGCAGGGGTGAGCTGCGACGTCGAAGTCGCGTCGGAGTTTCGTTATCGCAAGCGCGTGCGGCATGAAGGCACGTTGTTAGTCGTTATCTCTCAGTCAGGTGAAACTGCCGATACGTTGGCTGCTTTGCGTAACGCCAGTGCGGACGAATTCATAGGCAGCTTAGTGGTGTCTAACGTGGATAATAGTTCTCTGGTTCGAGAATGTGATCTGGTTTTTTTGACGCGAGCGGGGATTGAAATAGGGGTTGCTTCAACGAAGGCATTCACGACGCAGTTGGTCGGCTTGCTAATGTTGACTCTGGCGTTGGGTAGGCGGCGTGAGCTGCCAAATAGCCAGCAGCAGGACATCATCACCGCGCTGCAACAGCTGCCACAGTGGGTGCGGCAAACACTGGCGCTCAATGAGGCCATAAAGCGCTTGTCGGAAGCCTTTATATCTAAACAGCACGCTCTTTTTCTCGGCCGCGGCATTCAGTATCCGATTGCTATGGAGGGCGCTCTCAAATTAAAAGAAATTTCCTACATTCACGCTGAAGCTTATCCTGCGGGGGAACTGAAACACGGCCCTCTGGCTCTGGTAGATCACGATATGCCCGTGGTCGCTGTGGCGCCTAATGGCCAACTTCTAGGGAAACTTAAATCTAATCTGGAAGAGGTGCGCTCGCGCGGCGGTGAGCTGTTTGTTTTTGCAGACAAAGAAGCAGGGTTTGTCGATGAGCCACGGCTACAAATTTTGCCAATGCCCCATTGCCCGGAGGTTATCAGCCCAATAGTGTATACAGTGGCGCTGCAGTTGCTGTCGTACCATGTTGCTTTGCAAAAAGGCACTGATGTCGACAAGCCACGCAACCTGGCGAAGTCGGTTACCGTGGAGTAATCTATCACTGCAAATGGAAGGAAACAGGGCCGACGGCAGTCTGTTTTCCCATAAGTGCCGTAGCGTTTTGTAGTACTGCTAAAAGTAACCGCCCGAGCGAAAAATGCTCGGGCGGTACAAGATCTTAGCTAGGGTTCGCAGCTTTAAAGTCGCGCAGAGAGACATTAAATGCATTCGCGACGTCTTCTTCGGTAGAGACGGACGCGTTGTAGTCCTCATTGAGTTGTTGAAGGGTCGCTTGCAGATCAGGACCAGGTGAGTCACCTGCGGCAGCGACTTCAGCGGCGCTAACGAGCGGATCTAAGCATGCGCGATAGTCCGTATTTGCCGCCTGAAAAGCTTTCACCGCTTTTTGCCCCTCCAGCATCTGCTCCATAGTCGCAGTAGCGCCATCGGGCGGCGTGGGTGACGGCGGCGCAGTGCAGTCGTCAGCAATACTTGCCGTGCTTCCTAGGACCAGGCCAATCAGAGCCAGTTTGATATAATTCATCACAAATACCTCATCTGTTTAGTGTGTTTAGTGTGCTCGTTGTGTCCAGCATGGAAAACAGTAACAGGACAAGCGGCTTCTGCCAAGTCAGCGTAGGACATTGTCCGTGGCCTATTCGCGGCCAACCCATAACGTGTCCAGGCTTAATTCTGTCTCCAACTTGCGTGCTACTTGGGTGGCGGCGCTTTTATCGGCCAGCCCGATCACCCTAACCCGATAATAGGTCTTACCCTTTGTGGTACTTGCGGCAACGATAACCTTGCCCGCGTCAGGACGGATATTAGCCGCCCATTTTTCTGCAGCGGCGCGGGCACTGTAGGAGCTCACATTAACGAACCAATCACCTGAAGCCGCGACCGTAACGGGCTTGACCGTCGCAGGCTCAGAAGTGGCAAGCACGGGAGCAGGGAGCGCAGGCGCTATCGGGTCAGCGCTGTCCGATGCAGGAAGCATCGCTTCAGCCAAGACGGGCGTATCGATCGACCCGCTGCTACTTGGGCGCAAGGCTTGGCGGCGTTCAAGCTGAATCTCAAGCTCGGTTACAGTATTCTTCAGTCTGCGGTTTTCCTGCATAAGCGCTTCTGCACTGCTGGTCAGACCGTCATACGATTGCTGCAGGGTCTGCAGGGCTTGGCGGCTTGCGTCTGTATTGTTTACGCTTGCCATCGTTGTCAGAGTGCCGCGCAACTGCTGAAGTTCTTCCTCGGTTGCCGATCGCTCCTGCATTATGCCGTAGCCACCGGCAGCCAACAGCATGAGGGCAACAGCCGCAGTGGCAATTAAGCCTATCGGCCAGGGCCGGATCTGTTCATTACTATAGCTATGTTCATCTTCGAACCAATCGTCGTGTTCTGAAGTAGGCGGTAGGTCAGACGTGTACTCATCTTCACCCTCTTCGTAATCATACTCGTCGCTTGCTTCGAAGCCCCCAAGGCCGGGCTCATGACGCTGCTTTTCATTCTTGGGGTCAATATCAGGGGACGTTCCACTCTCACCCTCTGAGTCTTCGTGATTGTCTTTATCCATGGCTTTACGGCGCCTGTGCATCGCGGTAGTTCATTCTGATCATAAAACACCCGTAAGGCAACATCATCGCGAAGGAGCGGTTGTTGAGCGTTGACAAAGAATAAGGGTACGTTCCTCGGTTCAAATTTAGTTAGAATAGGGGAATGGATGTATCCGATATTCTTTCTCCTCTAAACGAGGCCCAACGTGGTGCAGTCGCCGCCGAAAACCAGAACATGCTTGTTTTGGCCGGCGCCGGCAGCGGCAAAACTCGGGTGCTTGTGCATCGCATCGCGTGGCTAATAAGAGCCGAGAACTTTTCCCCGTGGTCAATTTTGGCAGTGACCTTTACCAACAAAGCGGCTCGGGAAATGCGCAATCGTATAGAGGAGATGCTGCAAATACCTTCCCACGGCATGTGGGTTGGCACTTTTCATGGTCTCGCTCATCGATTGTTGAAGGCACATTGGCAGGATGCTGATCTGCCGCAAAACTTCCAAATACTCGACAGTGATGATCAACTACGTTTGGTTAAGAGAGTGTGCAGAGACTTGAGTCTGGATGAGTCTCGCTGGCCTCCCAAACAAGCCATGTGGTTCATCAACAGCCAAAAAGATGAGGGGTTACGCAGCGCACATATCGATGCACCACCTGGGGATTTATTTATCCAGACCATGTTACAGGTGTATCGCGCCTACGAGATTGCCTGCGATCGCGCCGGCTTGGTGGACTTTGCTGAACTGTTGTTGCGCGCGCACGAATTGTGGCTTAAAAAGCCCGAAATATTAAAGCACTATCAAGGCCGTTTCCGACAGATTTTGGTGGATGAGTTTCAAGACACCAATACGGTTCAGTATGCATGGCTGCGGGTGCTAGCCGGCGCACAGATTCCAGTGGTCGCCGTGGGTGATGATGATCAGTCGATTTATGGTTGGCGCGGGGCAAAGATCGAGAATATTCAACGTTTTACCGAGGACTTTAATGCGACCCAGACCATTCGCTTGGAACAGAATTACCGCTCGACCCAGACAATTTTGCAGGCCGCTAATGGCGTGATTGCGCACAATTCTGATCGGCTAGGCAAGGAACTTTGGACAGATGGAGAGATTGGCGAAGCGATAAGTCTTTACGCAGGATATAACGAGCATGACGAAGCTCGCTATATCGTAGAGCAGGCAGAGCAGTGGTTACTTGACGGCAATAATCGCTCTTCGGTCGCCATTTTGTATCGCTCGAATGCGCAATCACGCGTGTTGGAGGAGGCTTTGATTCGCAATGCCATACCGTACCGTATTTATGGTGGGCAGCGTTTCTATGAGCGCTTAGAAATTCGTAATGCGCTGGCCTATCTGCGCTTGCTGTTAAATCGTGGCGACGATGCGGCAGTGGAAAGAGTCATCAATACGCCGCCGCGGGGCATTGGAAGTAAAACCCTTGATGTGGTGCGTGCGTGTGCCCGCGATAGGGGCATACCTTTGTGGGGCGCCATCACTGCTGTGCTGGAAGAAAAGCATCTGCCCGCTAGGGCATTAAGTGCGCTGGACGGATTTATTATTTTGATCAACGAGTTGGATTCTGGGACGGACGACTTTCTGTTAGAGGAGTTGGTGGATCGGACGATACAGACATCTGGACTGCTTCAGTATCACAAGAACGAGAAAGGCGAGAAAGGTCAGGCGCGAGTAGAAAACTTGGAGGAGTTGGTCAGTGCGGCTAAGCAGTTTGTTGCAGAAGATGATGACCGCTCACCGCAACAGCAATTTCTTGACCGTGCAGCCCTGGATGCGGGGGATGCTCAGGCGGATGAACACGAAGACAGCATACAACTGATGACCCTTCACTCTGCCAAAGGGTTGGAATTCCCCCTGGTATTTCTTGCCGGCATGGAGGAAAACCTGTTTCCCCACCGAATGTCTATGGAGGAGCCGGGACGCTTGGCAGAGGAGCGACGGCTGTGCTATGTGGGGATCACCCGGGCGATGGAAAAACTCATTATGACCTATGCTGAATCCCGCCGCCTGCACGGTAGCGAAACCTTCAATACGCCCTCGCGATTTGTTCGGGAAATCCCCGCACAGTTACTGCAAGAGGTGCGGCTGCACGGCACTATCACGCAGCCGGTGAGCAGTCTAACTCAGCTTCAGGTGCCTGACACTGAGCTGTCACTGGGGCAACGAGTTTATCACCAGGTTTTTGGAGAGGGTGTCGTGTTAAACTTTGAAGGGCGTGGCGCCAGTGCTCGGGTGGAAGTCAATTTTGATAGCGATGGCAGCAAGTGGCTGGTGTTGCAATACGCTAACCTCCAGTTAATGTAAGACGGCGTGTGTGGGGATAAAATCAAGAATGCGTAATGCCTCTAACCAAAAACAGTATATGCCGCTGGTTATTTTGTTGCTTGTCGCCGCGCTCGTGGCGACACTCGGCTTTTGGGCTGCAGATCGGTGGGACACTAAGCCG
>CAJXWP010000083.1 GCA_913062625.1 uncultured Haliea sp.
GCGCTAAACCGTCTGGCGGCAGAAGGCATGGAACTCAATCGGTTCTACACCACACCCATTTGCTCCCCGACTCGGGCCGCTCTAATGACAGGGCGCGACCCCATGCGCCTGGGAGTGGCTTACGGCGTAATTTTGCCTTGGGATAACAACGGCGTTCATCCGGACGAGCACTTCTTACCCGAATCTTTCCTAGCAGCAGGATATCAGACCGCCATGGTGGGCAAATGGCACCTAGGGCATGCGCAGATGACCTATCATCCTAACAATCGTGGATTTGAACACTTTTATGGACACCTGCATACCGAGGTAGGCTTTTATCCGCCGTTTGCTAATCAGGGGGGCAAAGACTTCCAGCGCAATGGCGTCTCAATAGATGATCAGGGCTACGAATCATTTTTGCTGGCCGATGAGGTGTCCCGCTACATACGGGAGCGCGATAAGACAAAGCCTTTCTTGATTTATATGCCGTTCATCGCACCCCATACGCCGCTGGATGCGCCGCTAGAGTTACAGGAGAAATACAAAGACATCAACACTGACCTGGCTCCGGCACGCGCGAAAAATACGGATGACACGCGGCGCATGTCTAAGTTGCTCATGATGGACAGCGCACGACCCATGTATGCGGCGGTCGTAGACGGTATGGACCAGGCCATTGGTCAGGTGCTTAACACCCTAGATAAAGAGCAGATAACAGGCAACACGATTGTTCTGTTCTTCAGTGACAACGGCGGCGCCGCATACTCCGTCGGTGGTGCCGACAATGCTCCACTGCGCGGAGGTAAAGGTGAGACTTTTGAGGGCGGTATCCGTGTCGTGTCAATCATACGCTGGCCAGGACATGTACCTGCCGGAGAAAAGATGACCCAAATCATGACAGCGATGGATGTCTTTCCAACGCTGGCAGAGGCAAGTGGCGTCATCCCAAAAAATCGACGAACGCTTGATGGTCACAGCCTTTGGTCAGCGATTGCCAACGGCACTGTGATGCCGCGCGAAGAGTTGATCTATTTTGCATCCGAAACGCCTATCGCAGGGCACTTCAATCTCACCGCATTCAACGATAACTGGAAACTGGTGCAGGAAATCGATCAGGACCAGCTGGCAACGACCGTAACCAATTATCTGTTTAAGATTCAAGACGACCCGAACGAATACAATAATCTCGCTCAGACATACCCTGAGATTGTCACAGAGCTGTCCACAAAAATTCGCGACTGGCGCGCCCTGCACCCCATTAATGGCACAAGAAGCTATTTGGTAGCACCGCCGGGTTGGCGTGCTCCCAAAGACTGGGCGAGTTACCCAACCCCGCTGGACCAGTTGCAAGAAGAACCCGCGCGTGGCATGGCCCCGAACAAAAAAATTGAAAGACTATTGGATGCACAACATGGAGAGAGAGGGCGACTAACCTATGATTGTTCGCCAAAATCGTGGCTGGGCGGTTTTTGCCTCAAGAATGACTGACCCCAGCGCACCTAGATAGAAAATTCTGCGCAATGAATCGTTTCACGCATACAGTGGGTTGAACATCAGAACCCCTTTCGGCTTTTATTTTATTCGCCATCCATTAAATCTGAGGGCCAGTCCCTTGGTACGCTGGAAGCCCACTGCGGGCTGCGTTTTTCAAACCACGCCATACCGCCCTCCATCGCGTCCGGACGAGACAGTGTATCGTGCAATACGCGGGTCTCCCATTCGACAAGCTCATCCCGCTTCATATCAAGACCCTTCCATAGCAAACGCTTATGCATACCCATTACCAAAGGTGAGCAGTTCAAGATCATATCTCGAGCAATTTCGAGCGCACACTGCAGGACGTCATCCGCAGGCACTGCGCGAGTTGCTAGGCCCCACTCCACCGCCTCTAAGCCGCTGAGCTTCTGTGCTCTTACAATCAATTCAAATGCGCGCTCAAAGCCAATCAATCGCGGCAGCACGTACTCCATCGCAAAATCCACTAGCGCGCCGCGACGATTTTGTAAAAACCCATACTTCCCTTCCTGCGCCAACACGCGAATATCTGCCTGCATCGCAATACCAAGACCAACGCCTAGAGCATGCCCGTTGACGGCAGCAATCACCGGCTTACGCAGGTCCCAGGCCTGAACACTTAGTGGACAGGAGCTAAAATCCATCTCCCCTTTGGCACCAAAGGTATCACCACCCGCACTCAGATCAGCACCTGCACAAAATGCTTTACCAGCACCCGTTATAACAATAACCCGCACCGCATCGTTTTCGTCGCAAATACGGTACGCTTCTCCCAAACCGGCTTGTATAGCGGCATTGAACGTATTCAACGCTTCAGGGCGATTGAGCGTAATCAGGCCAATACCGTCATTAACGTCTAGAGTCAGGTCTTTATTCACAATGCTCACCTCAGTAACTTAAATGCCACGTGGGAACTAGGGTTCGGTTTTCGTGTTAAGGCGAACACGGCCCCACGGAGTGCCATAGTGGATGCGGCCATCCTCATCCAATAAAGTCCCAGAAAATAGCACATTGTAGCGCTGCCCCCCGATAACATAATAGAATTCAGATTCTCCGGTAGCCCAGTCGAGCGCTTCCAGCGTCCATTGATTGTCACGCGCACCGATAAGATAGACCCGATCGGATTCCATACTCGCCATTGGCACACTAGAAGGCGAGCTAATGTCATTGTTTACCCAGCCATTCTCTAAGCGCTGTCGGGCCGGATTCCAGACAAATTTCTGTACTCCATAGGGCTGATACTCTGGATTACTGCCTGCCATGCTGATCATCAGCGCGCTCGCTTGCTCCGGCAAATACCAAGGAATGTTGCGTGGCGTGTTATTCACCACCAACGCGCCATAGCCTTTGACGACTACAGATTGTTCCGATTGCAGAGCCGTCAGTTCAGAATTCCCCATATCCGCTGGCAACATACCTGCGATACGCCGATCCGGTGCGCCTTGCAACTGCTTCCAGTCTTTAGGGATGCCGTTACGCCAGAACAACACCACATTCATCAGGTCTTCGCCGTCAGTGATCACTACGAATTGGTCTTCCTGTCCAAAGCCCATTAGTGATGGCGTCGCACCTGTGCCCTCCCCCCAGGTGTTCAGATAACGAGCCGTCCATGCACCCTCCTTGTCATCGACGCTGAGCCCGTCTCCCGTCCAAATAACTTTGTGCATATGGTCTTGCGAAGCGATGTAAATTCCGCCGTCGTCATCAATAGCGAAGCCGTTACGAATCCAGCCCCTACCCGTAGCACCCGTTTCCTTTTCCTCTGCCCCGTCACTGAATTGCAAGCGAACAACGTATGACTCACTGAAATCAGGCTTTATCGCAGCAATATAACCGTGCTCGGTAGCAACGATTAGCCAGCCATCGTAGGTCATATTCAAACCCATAACCGGACCCGTTAGCTCTGGTGGTAGCTGGAACTCGGCTTTCTTAATGATTGCCGAATGCGAGTCATTAGGATCGGCGTCACCGTAGGCGGTAATCAAGCCAGCCTTACTACCTACATAATAGATATGGTCCTGACCGAGTACCGTGTAGATGTTAGACAGGTCACGCAGTTTGCTCATTTCTCGAAAGGCACGAACCAAAGCGAACACGCCGCTGTTATTGGCGTTGAACTCAGCGATCGAACCGTTGGCTCGTTCCTCATCGTAAACCTCAGCTCCCGGAAAAAAGTACTCAGCCACCACTTCCCAGCTGTCATAGTCAATTTTGACGATGCGATCAATGCCATTGCTCCAGAGCATGCGCTTGCCGTCGGGGTAAATTCCGGAGGTGGCAGCACCGAAATGTGCAGGACCAGTGTGCTGATACTGAATCTGATCAGCCCGCAAAGTCTGTGAAGGGCCGGAGGGACCGGACTGCGAGACCGCGTCCTGCTGCGAAGGATTGCCGTGTCCCATCGAGTAGCTGGAATCTGCAAGATACGGGTTTTGCGGAGGCATGATGACTTCCTGAGCCTGCGCAAGAGGCGACAGAAGCACTGCAAGGCTAGCCAGAAAAAGTAGTTTCATAGCGGGATCTCTTCAGTTTTGGATGTTGCAAATTCGGCCGGGCTTAGTGCACCCGCCGCCTGGAACTCCGTCTCCGCCTCTCTAACGGCCAAGATATGTGTTAGAAATTATAGCGGGCAGTCATTCCGAAAGTGCGCTCACGAAGGATATTAGTTTGGGTATATAAGCCTCCGCTGAGAGCGATGTCGTATTGGTCCGGCCCCTGCTGATAAATCACCTCATCTTCGTCAGTGATGTTCTTGACCCAGAGCGACACATCCCAAGCGAGATCGTTGCTGCGCAAACCGGTAAACAAATCCAGTGTCTGGTAAGCACTAAATTCACTGCGGACATTACCAATACCCGCGGAGGCATCCGTGTTAAGACGGTCATCCGTATACTTGAATAGGCCGCGGAGATAAACCTCGGTTGATTCCAATGGATAGAAGTATTCAGAGTTCAGTGACAACGACCACTCTGGCTCACCGCCTATGGGCTGACCATCAATATCACAAGAACCAATCACCTCATCCCCTACCCTTTCATTGCACGGCTGCGTGGCGCCATCCCACTCCCCTTTGTTGTAACTTAGCGCTCCGCCGGCATCCCACCTTTCGCTTAGCAACACTTTGCCCTCGACTTCGACGCCCCAGATATTAGCGTCGCCGTTGTAAACAAGACCACCTGGAAGATCTACCGGCTCGCCTGTGGCATTGAGCACTTGTACACCGCGCACAAAGCCCAGATAGCCGTCGAATTTTTGATAATAGAGGGCAATATTGAGGTTGGCTCGATCATCCCATAAGGTACTTTTGGCGCCCAATTCTATGGCGTCACTTGTTTCCTCCTTGTACGTTAGAGCCGCCTCTGGATCTGGCAAAAACGCTAGATTCGGTGTTGGCACAATAGAAATACCACCGGGACGATAACCGCGGTTGTACGCAGCATAAAGTGACACTTCGTCTCGCCATTCATAGCGCAGCTTCAAGGAGCCAGTGACCGCATCTGCATTCCTGTGCGGGTTTGGTATACCTATAATCGGGAACCTGCTTGCAAAGAGTTGGTTCACAACCTCTTTGGAAGGGAGTGGCCCTGGGTCATTCGCACCCGCATAATTTACCGTAGTCTGGTCATAGCTGTCATATTTCGTCCAGCGTAAACCTGCCTCTAACTGAATATCGTGGCTTAATTGCAGTGTGTTAAAGGTAAATATAGCAAAGTTGTTGCCGTTTACAGGAATGATTGATTGCGTTGCAAAGCCAACCCCAGAAACCAATGCAGGGGCCAGCAGGAGTGAATTGGCGTTAAATACTGTATCGGTGTTTTGATCCTGGTAGTAAACGCCGACCAGATAGTCCCAGAAGTCATTGTCCTGAGAGGCTAACCTCAGTTCGTAGGAGTAGGACGTGACATCCGTTTGCGAATTCTGGTAAGTGGGTGCCTGCGTAGGTGGCTCGAAGTAGCGCAATGAATCTGCCCGATCGGCGGCGGTGTACGCTTTTTTAGTGGAATCGGTATAGCCGACAATACCCGTCACCTCATGACCCAACACTTCCCAGTCCATGATGAAGTTGGCAACGTTAAAATCGAGCTCAGCAGAATCATTAGTGGTGGCCAGAGCTTTAAGGTCAGTAGGGACCAGTGTGGGACGACCACCCTTCTCGTCAACCCCGGACATTGCTTTGGGATCGTCCTTCTTTTGATCCAGGTATTGATAGATGAGTTGCGCACTAAACGTGTCGGTGGCGTTCCATGCGGCACTGAGCCTACCAGATTTCGTTTTGTATTCCTGATCATCAAAGCCGGTAGTCAGGTTCTGAATATTCGGACCATTGTTTCTGTCGTAATCAGCGGCAACGCGAACAGCCAGCGTCCCCTCTATAAGCGGTGCACCATAGGCGACCTGGGCATTGAGTCCGTCGTTGTCCGCAGCGGAGAGTTGCAGGTAGCCGTCAGCTTCATCAACATTGGCTCGCTTGGTAATAATATTAATAGCGCCGGCCGGAGAAGTACGGCCTTGCAGGGTGCCCTGAGGACCGCGCAAGATCTCTATCCGTTCCAGATCGTACATCTGCGTAAACGCTACGTCAGGTCGCACAATCGCGTCGTTCCAATACGTATCCACCGCGGTAGCGGTGCCAGACTCCGGATCCACGCTGACCCCGCGCATGGCGATAATATTGTTACGGGCATTGGGACTGGCAAGCGTCAGTCCAGCGGTCTGTTGCTGAATCGAACTGAAGTCAAAAGACTGGTACTTCTCAATGTCCTTAGCGGTGATCACGTTAACCGTGGCAGCAATATCCTGTACATTTTCTGAGCGCTTTTGGGCGGTGACAACCACCTCCTCCAGCACCAGTTGGGCCAGAGTCGGCGCTGCCGCGATTGATAAGGCTGCGGCGAGCGCGGTTTTGCGTAGCGTAAAAATTTGATAATCTTTTATCATTATCTACCTTCTGCGCGTGAAGTTCGGCACTAACGCTACCGGAACTTAATGCACTGCCTTCAAGCCTTCTCGCCCAAGCTCCGCTGTTTGGCTGCACGTAATGCTTAACACTAGACTATCTATTAATACTATGGCGCCTAACTCGACGAATATATGGCTAAAACGGCCAATAACAGCTTACCGATCCATCGCCGTGGCGCCAGAATAAGGATGAAGACAACCGCAAGTGCCCTCTCACATGCTGAGACAGCGGTGAGTATCTCTGTGCAACTGACGTAATCAGGGCGCGCGCTCAACCTGTCCCAATAGTGGCCTGCTACCGGGCACCTCGATGGCGACTACTGCGTTTTTGCCCAGCGGTCATTTTTTTGGGTGGACTCTTTGCCATCACGCGTTACGATATGCAGGCGATAAGATAACGGCTAAGCAGGAGAAACAGCGTTGACCACCAGATCAATAAAAATCCGGGACTGTATCCATCGAGGGCAAGGTAATAGCTGGCCTGCACCGCTGCGCTGCCTGCTACTGATCGCTTTACCGTTGGCACTGCTCGCTTGTTCAGAGGCGCCTGCGCCCGCAGCTGAGGAGCCCACGGTCACGCTGGTGGTGGACGTTACGGTACAAGAACTCAAAACCCAGGTGTGGCAGGGCAGTATCCGCACCTTTGGCGTCGTGGAGGCGTTGGAGGAAGTGAGTGTCGCCTCTGAACTATCGGGCACAGTACAGGCAGTTCATGTCAACGAGGGGGACTCCGTTGAAGCGGGACAGTTGCTGTTGGAGCTAGACCCGCAGAAACGTCAATTAGCCCTGCAGCAGTCAGGGCAGCAGGTCAATCGCACCCGGGCCGCGTTAGAAGAAGCGCAACTGAAACTGCAGCGGCGACGCAACCTTTCCGAGCAGGAGACTATCTCTCAGGAAGTGCTCGATAATGCACAGCTGAACGTCGACGCAGCCCTAGCAACGCACCAGCAAGCGCTAGTCAGCCAGCAGCTGGCTGAGCGCGAACTGGCCGACACCCGTATTTTTAGTCCCACGGCCGGTCTTGTCGATATACAGGCCGTAGAAGTGGGAGAGGCGGTTATTGTCGGCGCCAGCCTCATCACCCTCCAGGCGATGCAGGGATTGCGGGTACATACCTGGGTCAGCGAAACCGATATCCGTCATATTCAGGCCGGAGGTGAAGCGCGGGTCATCGCCGCTGGATTGTCTGGCAGGGAATTTAAGGCCAGCATAGAGTGGGTGGGTGTCAGTGCAGACCCCCATACGGGCAACTTTCCAGTGAAGCTTATTTTGACCAATGAAACCGATGCATTGCGACCCGGCATGACCGCCACAACTGTTCTCGAGGGCATCAACATACCCGACGTCTTACTGCTACCCGAGTCGGCACTCGTAGATCGAGATCGTCGCCGCGTAGTGTTTATTGTGGAGCAAGACGCACAGCGCAGTGTTGCGCGGCTGCGCGAGCCATTGCTAGCGGCCGGATTTGGCCACCGGCTCCACATTCTTGACGGAGTGGCACCGGGCGATCTAGTGGTTACTAGCGGGCAGCAGCAGCTGCTGGAAGGTACGACCGTTAATATCCGGAGTGGAGATTAGTCGTTATGCCGCAACTTACCCGTTGGTTCGTCGGCAGGCCGTTAGTGGTCACCATGATCATGATCATGGTGTTTGCCCTAGGATTCCTTACCATCGCCGACATGCGTTACGAGTACAACCCTGCGGTGGACATGGGCGTGGTCAACGTCACCACCATCAAGGCCGGTTCGGGGCCTGAGGAGATTGAGCTCGCCATAACCCTGCCACTAGAGGAAGAATTACTGGAAGTAGAAGGCATTAAAAGAATCTATTCCAACAGCATGGAAAACCTGTCGGTTATCACCATTAATCTCGATCTGGACGCTGCAGAGAAGCAAGAGATCATGCGCGACATTCAGCAGGCTGTGGATCGTGCTTTTACGCGTTTACCCCAAGATCTGCTGGAAAAACCGGTAATTGAAGAGCTTTCAACCTTGATTACGCCAGTGATGGAGGTGCACGTAACCGGTGACGTACCCGAGGCGTTGCTGCGCGATGTGGCGCGTAATGTGGCCGATGGCCTGCGTGAGGTGGACGGTGTCGCCAGCGTCGAAAAACGGGGTTACCGTCGACCAGAAGTGCGCATCATGCTGGACTCAGGAAAATTAGCCAGGTTAGGCATCAGTCACGGGGAAATTATTACGGCAATTCGGGCGCGCAACCGCCGTGACAGTGGTGGCGCTGTCGACTCATTCACAACAGAAAAGAATATCATTGCCATAGGCCAGTTCCGCGATCCGCGTGAGATAGAAACGGTTGTGGTGCGCTCAGGGGCGCCTGGCAATACCGTATTGCTGCGAGATGTGGCGACGTTTGTCAGTGACTACGAGGATTGGGACATACAAACTCGGGTCAATGGTCGCTTCAGTATTGCTCTGCAGGCACGCAAAAAGACACTCGCTGATGAGCTTCATACGGCCGCTAACGTGCGCGCATTTGTGGACACCGTGTCGCTCCCCCAGGGTGTGCAATTAGTCATGGTGGCAGATATTTCGCGGCTGACGGTCAATATGCTGGATGTACTGAGTGGCAACGCGCTGCTAGGACTCGCCTCCGTGCTGCTATTGCTGTGTTATTTCCTGCAAGTGCGTTTCGCCCTATGGGTCACGCTGGGCATTCCATTTGCAGTCTGTCTGGCGTTTCTATTGATGGCGACTATTGATGTCACCATCAACGCCATGAGTCTAACCGCTATTATCCTGATCATGGGCGTGCTGGTAGACGACGCAGTCGTGGTCAGCGAAAATACGCAGCGACTGCGCAGCGTCGGTCTGGGCCGCAATGAGGCCAGCATTCAGGGTGCCGGACAGGTGTCCCAGCCCGTCATTTTTAGTGCCCTGACCACCATGCTGGCATTCGCACCATTATTGTTCCTGGGCGGTATCGGCGGCGAATTTATGTGGTTTCTGCCCGCCAGTGTCATCATATTACTGTGTGCCTCCCTATTTGAAAGCCTGTGCCTGCTGCCCAGCCATCTGGCCAGCGTTCCGCTGCGCCTCGAGGATCCAAAACGCCCTACGTTTGAGCGCTTGCATGCCTTTTATCATCGCACCATTAATGTCTGGCTACGGCACCGATACCGCACACTGGGACTGTTTTTCGTCATGTTCATCGCCATCATGACGCTGGGTGCTTTCACCATCAAGTTCAGCCTATTTCCGGACATCGATATCGATACCGTGCACATCAAGGTCGAACTTCCGGTAGGCAGTCGCTTCGACGAAACGGTGGCAAAGGTGGCGCAGCTGGAAGAGGAGTTGCGCGGGTTTGTTGTTGCCGAAGACTTGCTCGCCATTACCAGCCAGATTGGTCATCACGATACGGATTTCTACGGCGCTACCGAGGGGCGCAACCCCGCGTGGGCTTTGGTGGCAGTTCAGCTGGAACCGCTAGGGCGACGTTCAGGGAGCACTGATACCTACGACCTTGTCACAGAAATTCAGGCCTGGGCCGCACAGCAGTCAGGTTTTAAGTCGCTTGTGGTGCAGGCGCAGACCGACGTTCCCGTTGTTGGCAAGCCCATTCAGGTTGAAGTGATCAGCAGTGGTGATGAACGCTACGACGTCGCGGACCGTATCGGCAATTTCCTGCGCGGTCACACGGCTGTTACGAACACTTGGACCAGCTCCAATCCGGGCAAGGATGTCATTGAACTGGAGGTCAACCATGCGCTACTGAAGGCGCGTGGCTTGACGATGGAGCACCTGATTACTGCGATGCGAATCGCCGTGGATGGTCTCCTAGTCGATGAATTACAGACGCTAGATGAGCGTGTGAGTTATCGCTTGCAACTTCCTCTATCTGCAGCGGGAAAACTTCAAACACTAGAAAATCTGGCCGTGGTCAATGATGACGGTCAAGCGATTTACCTCAACGCTGTTGCGCATTTTTCCCTGCATCCGGGCGAAGCAGATATCAAACATTATCTGGGTAAACGCACTGTCACGGTGTACGGTGAAATCGATTCTGACCAAACCAGTGTGCAACAGGTTAATACGGAACTTGCACAGTGGATCGCGTTACAGCGCTGGAGCGAGCTCTATCCCCAACTACGCCTGCATCAAGGGGGCGAAATGGAAGAACAGGCTGAAGCGCTTGGAGACCTAGAGACAGCGGCTTTAATCTGTTTGTTGTCGATTTTCGCCGTGCTGGTCATCCTATTCAATTCCATATCGCAGCCTCTGCTGATTATGTTGTGTATACCGTTTGGGCTAGTCGGTGTCGTGCTGTGTTACAGCTT
This sequence comes from uncultured Haliea sp., assembly GCA_913062625.1. Lineage (GTDB taxonomy): Bacteria > Pseudomonadota > Gammaproteobacteria > Pseudomonadales > Halieaceae > Marimicrobium. The sequence goes on from CAJXWP010000083.1 coordinate 10,751, forward strand.
GCAGGGCTTATCCGTAGGGATGATGGCAATAACGGGTGTTATCGGGCTGGTGGGGGTATTAGTCAACGATTCGTTAGTGCTGCTTCACACCATGAACGAGGAACGCAAGGTGCGAGGCGTGCCGCTATCGGTCACTGAAGTGGCAGACGTCGCTCACCGACGTTTCAGGCCTATTTTAATCACCTCTGTCACTACTGCTGTCGGTCTCTTTCCTACCGCTTATGGGATCATGGGTGAAAACAGCTATATCACTCCGATGGTAATGAGCATGGCTTGGGGCGTGGTATTTGGCGGACTCGTTTCCCTCGTGCTGCTGCCAGTGCTGTACATGGTCGAGCAGGATATCCGCGCAAAACTGTCACGCGGTTAATCGCGATATAACGCCCGAATCAACGCCGGTATTTCACGCGGATGTAATACTGTATGGCTAGGATTAATACCAAGCTCAGCATCCAGTGGTTGTTGGTGCTGAATCCACACAGACGTAATGCCGCTGTCGTGCGCCCCTGCAATGTCTGCGGCTAGGCTATCCCCTACGTGGATCGCCTCATACGCCTTGCAACCGGCAAGTTTCAGCGCTTTGTCAAATATCGAACGTGCTGGCTTTTGCTCCGGCTCTTGGCCACCAATGATGATGTGATCGACATGCGCCGCCAGATTGACCGTCTCTACCTTGGGTATTTGTGAATACTCAGGTCCATTCGTAATCACGACCAGCGTAAACAGCTTTCGAGCTTCGGCTAAGAATGTAGTTATTCCAGCATAAAAATCAAAGGCTTGAAGACGATCTCTGTCAAAATTTTGTTGCAGCGATTGGGCTTCTTCTTCACTCACACTCCCCGCACCCTGCTCCGCCAATAAATCGCGGATCACCTGTACACGAAACGCGCCTTCACTCTGTTGATTGATAATCGGCATATAGTCTGCGCGCTGACTATCGCTCCAATTGCGATAGATGCACTGAACGTAGGCGCGAGAAAA
>CAJXWP010000084.1 GCA_913062625.1 uncultured Haliea sp.
TTCAGCCCCAACTGGAGCTTCAATTTGGCGAAGGTATACTGTCCAACTTTGGTGATCCCTGATGCTGGATTGCCCGGTTCAGAATCGGTATAGGCGACCACACCATTTCTGTTGCTGACGTACAGAATGCCAGCGTTGTTTACCATGGCATAGTATGCCCGTAATCCCTCCATCTGGTACCCATCCCAGAAACCGGCCAACTCGTCATGCTTCTCACTGTTTAACTGTGCATCATCTAATTGGCGAATTTTTTCTTGCATATCCTCCGGTGAGAACCTTGGGTAGTCCTTCGGCTGAAGCGGCATTTCAGCTATTTTTTCCAGTGTGTTGTCACTGTTCAATCGTAACTTCATGATACGGTCGACCTGGGGCACCCAAAACACCCGCTGCCCGTCAGGATAAATATAATCAAGCACACCACCGGCTATCGGGGAAGACCACAACAAATCAATCTCTTTTTTACTCAAAATCTTACTGGGTGATATGGGCCCCACCACATCAAAGGAGTCGCTCTGTTGTGTGTCGCAGTGAATTAGTGGGCAAATACCTTTCGATAGACCGGCAGAGATGCCCATCTCGCTTGTTATGGTTCTGTTATTTTCACCACAGGCGCTCAACAGAGCGATTGTTGTTACGATAAGAACTTGCGAAAGTGTTGGCTTCATAGGAGTCTACCGATAATAGTTTTGATTGAAATTTATATTGAGTAACTGCTGACCTGTATTGTTGGTTTATCACCGCTGTTATATTCCTATCCTTACAGGATATGTCAGACGTGTAAAGGGACTAAACAGGTACCGTTTGCCACTGAGACATAGGCTCTGGCGTAAAGTTGTATCAACGTCTTTCCTTCGGGCTCAGTGCAGAACATACAGCGTTGGCATTGGAGCGGCGCGGGTATTTGTTGAAGCGCTTAGTTGACGTGTCGTAGGTTATAAATAAGCTTATGTCGACACATTGGCGCACTTTGCCAGTCTTTTGGCGGGAATGGTCACATACGACATAACGCCATTCAAGGAAGCTGAATGCATCGAGATGAACACTCCACTTTGGATAGCGTCTCTCTTCAATACTTGAGGAGCAATACTATGAACACGCATGTCAATCTAACAGCACTAGTCGTGTTATTTATAGCGATGCTGGCTTTCACAGCGTTCAGGCCGCTTTCAATTGTTCCCGCGGCAGAAGCCGCAGACTGCACTCCCGAAGAATTGACGAGGACGTTTTGAGAAGCCTTGGGCGCTTTTTATACTGGACCGGAGTATTTAACAATGGTGAAAAAACACCATACATTTGAATGTAAAACGATGCGGCGGAAAGCATGTGATGAAAACGTAAAGGGATGACATAACGGCAGTAGTAAGAGGATGGTCTGAGGAATAAATTGAGTGACATAACTTCGTACCAAGCTGTACCAAGCTGTACCAAGCTACTATCACAGCGTGCATAAAGTCATTTTTTAAAAGCTGTAACTAAATTTGGTGCCAAAGGCGGGACTTGAATATAGCCTGCAGCTTTTTCGTAGCCTATCTTTCAGATAAAATTATGGTCATATAAAATATATTGGTACTTTCGCACAAGCCTAGGTATGTGAACGAGCCAGTCTTCTTTTACTTGCATTATCATTCCAGTTGATTGAAAAAATAGACTACGACTTAAAATTTAAGCCTGAGTAGAGGTTTGACTGAACAAATTGTTATTAATCTTCATGGCAAACTTTTTATAAATACCGGTTCCTAATACTGTCTAAACCGCCGTTGCACATGTGCCTGTCTCATTTCAATAAGAGCTTTTCTTTTATCGCTAGAGACACGTTGTGTATCCTTTGGTAGATACTGGTCAATATGAGTAACTTTCACTTTAGTGACGTTTAAACTGGGTAGTTCATTTGGCGCATCGGTATAAGCCCAGCGTTGACTTAGCATACCGGTATAGTGACCCGTCGTATCCAGCCAATTTTGAATGCCAGGATCTTGATGCGCAATGACATAACGGACTTTACCATCGCTATCGACTGCGGCTTGCACATTATTTAAGCTTGACTGGTAGTTGGCATAATCGAAGGATTCACCCCAAATATTATTTAAATTAATGCCCGTGTAATTTGGTGTGACCGGTATGGTTTGTTCAATAATTAACGCTTCATCTTCAGCTAAAGCATACATTCCACCTGAATAGATATTTGTCGCTTGCGCGGCGCCGACTTGCGCTGTGGGTGGTGCCGGTTGATTGAGTTGGTTGGGGCCCGGAAAAGCCACTGAGGTCTTCAGTGGGCTGTCGCCATAACCGTCTAAAATGGTGGCAAAAAAATCATTCCAGAAGCGCATTTGTGCGTCGACTAATTCGCCGACTCTGGCAAGATTGGCTTTAACTTGATTGACCGACAATGGCGGTTGAGGTTCGCCGACTTTATCTAAGCGAACAATGTTGATATCGAGTGATTGCTCGGTTTCCCAATTGGCAAATAATTCACGGCAGATAATATAATTGCAGACTTGATCTTTTCCTTCATGAGCAGTTTTAGTGCAAATAAAGTTGCCCTGATAGTCCTGGGGTTTCTCTGGGGCTAATAATATCTCGAAACTACCGTTGTCATCGATTTTTAATTGTGTGCCATCGAGTGACCCGCCATTGTTCGTGGTGACAGGGGTCAATTCGGCCAGTTCACCACTATCACCTGTGTAGTGGGTAATGGCAGTGAAAATCACATACCACGGTGCACTTTTCTTTTGCTGTGCTTGCCCTTGCCAATGGCGAAAATCGGCTGCTTGGCAGCGAATCCGATAGCTGGCTTCACCATCGATCGCCGCACTTAGATACAGATTATCTGAATTATCCCAAGTTGATTTGTTGATAGTCTGAATGGCACGTCGAAAATATGGGAAGTCAACGTCTTCAGCAAAGGCTCTTTCATAAGCTGCAAAAGTATAGCCAGATAAATAGCGATAGCCTTCGGCTAAGTTCCTTGCGGTAGCCGGCGGTGGTTTTAGGGCTGGGTCGTCTATGGCCTCACGCGCTTTGGCTAACTTTTGTAACAGAGAGGCAAATGAGTCTTGTAATTCGTTTTGCGCTTGTGTGTCGATTTTAATGGAATCCATAACTACTTTCTCGCGGGTCAGTGGTTTAGAGTATAAGTGATAAATCTTTTGAATCGATTAGCTGCAAAAATATCATTAATCAGCTCATCGAGCCCCTAAAAGGCTCTCAGGGATAAGACCTTACCACCATTATCGACCTTATAGACCAGGACTCACTCGCAACGAGTGACCGAACCCTCGTCTGTTTTTCCTGTAATAGTCCCAACGTTTGCAGTGCATTAGAGCTTAAGCACGACTCCCGGAGTACCTTGGATTTCGATACGGTGCGCACAGTATCCGCGACTGGTGAAGCCCCTAGTGAGTTGAAAAGTAGAAGCGTGATAGAGCGCCCTCCTCAGCCATAACCCCATCCCGGCAGCATGGGTTTAGTGAAGCTGAAGCTAACTGATAGGCATGAGAGCGCCTAAAAGCAAAACGCCCCCAAAGGAGCAGCTCACGCCAGCGTGCAGTAAGAATCCGTTGGCCTTGGCCACCCGCTACAGTGGGGCATCGCCTTACCATCGGGGCGCAACCAGTTCGCACGTTTCTCCACCGAGGTGTTCGGCTTTCTAATTAGCTGGCCCACCGGGGTAGCCAGGCTCAACGATGGTGATGCGGTCACCGCCGACGGGAACAATGAATGTGTCGATTAATACGGCGTCTTCGTATCCAAGGTTTCCCGCCGACATTGGAAGATTCGGTGGCATGTAATGGCAGGTGCCAGCAGGAAAGACCATCGGCTCTTGATTCACGGCAAAGTCAGTAATGGTTCCCGAGATCACGCAGGTATGGCCTCCCCACTGATGCACGTGAATCCCCACCCTGGTAACAGCTTTACGAATACCTCTTGAAACGAGGAGTCGGTCGCCGTCAGTATTAATAGTGTCCACCATTACGGTCACATCGACCAAGGGCAACGGGCCTCCTAGAGGTGTTTCGTCGTTGAAAATGGTGCGTTCACCGAAGTACGCAAGAGGGTCGTCAATCGTCCCGTCTGCTGATTGGCCGCTAGGCGTGGCTGACCTTATATAGATGTTATAGGCGCCGTCGATAAGACCAATATTGGTGATATTGAAGCCACTGCCGTCCCCGTTACGGTCGCTGCAACCCTAAGTGAAGACTAGAAAAACAGCGATAATGACGTTGCGAGAAATCATGACGAGGTTCCTTTCCACTCTTTGGAGCCGTTGAATTTAGGTCCGCTAAACTGCATTCAGAAAACGCTGACACATATCGTTTATTTATTACCGCTTGAAATACCTTTATCCTTGCAGGCTATATCAGGCGTCTAAAGTGACTAGATAGCTACCTACCGGCAATGAAACACAGGCTCTGGCGTAAAGTTCCACCAAGTTCTTTCCTTCGGACTGAGCTCTTATAACACCACATCAAAGCACTCAAGTTGCGGCGGCCCCATATAAATATCTCTCTTAACGCCGGCGTTAGCATGCGCCTTTCGAAAAGCCTCTGATTTTGTCCATGCTTCAAAGTCGCTGCGTGACTCCCAACCGGCATAAGACGAAAATAATGTATGGTCTTCGTGACTTGGGCCGCGTAACAGCTGGAATGTTTTGAACCCCGGCACACCATCAAGATGAGAGTCACGCCCTTTCCATATCTCAATGAAATTTTCTTCACAGCCCAGCTTAATTTTGAATCTGTTCATAGTAATAAACATGCCTACCTCAAATATTGTGAACGATTTCGGCTTAATGCCGAACGCATATTATTACGTATACTAAGGAATTAGTAGTTATCCGGTTCACTTCCTAACGTAGAGCATTACCCTGCTAACCCATTAAACCCCACGTGATACAAGGCTGCTGCTGGAGTGGAGAGAAGAGAACAGTATCCTCGACTGGCGACGCCCCTCGTGAGTTGGAGACTAGAAGCGACCCCATCGCCGTCTGCATCTTGAACCTTCAGCAGCCGGGCGGTGAGGCCACGGGCGTCACTCGCTCACTGAATGAGGGGGATGGGCTAGTGCCTTGATCGTTTCTTGCGCTCGCTAGACAGACATCCGACACGCCGTTAGTAAGCCCCGATACGGTGATGGGTGAATAGTTGTCTAAGCCTGCGCTAAATACGATGACTACCCGCCCCGCAACGGGCGTTGCGAATAGGTCTGTCGACGCGTCAGGAGCCGCTGGACAATCTCTCAGGGTTGCTGTGACACTGCCTGTTGGGCCAGTGTTAAGCGTAAAGGTTTTCGGTGGACTTTCCCTGCCCGCAGCGCCCTTAGCATAGGTGATGGTCTCTACGTTGAAATTTTGTATAAACATCTCGAGGTCAAACGTGCCCAAATCACCTCAAAATTCGACCACACCGTCAAGGGCTTCCGTGGTTAGTACTTTATGATGTTTTTGGGTTGGCACGATATTACTGAAGCCTTTTATCTTGTCTATATTTAAAATAATTTCAATGATTTATCGAACTTTCGGAGCCGAAATGGGTCAAAGACAAAAATAAGTCCGTAAGTTTAGATGTGGGAAAATTTATGTTTCGAGTATCCGCAAAATCATTCATGTTTAGCGCGACACAGGTCGTGTGTTGTTTCATCTTGTCCGGCGCGGTTTACGCCGACGGACTTTATTCGTGGACCGCGACCAAAGGCGTGGTCAACATCGCCGCGGACGGCAACCAAATTTCTTTGGGAGACGACTCCGGAGTGGATGTCAACCGCGCAACGCTTCGAAGCGCGGCCGTCAACGCCGGGCAAGTCAACACCATCACCGCCAAAGTCAAATCCGATGACGCCAACATGCATATTTATATCGGCGCGACCGGCTATGGCGAAAACGGCGGAGCCTACACAGACTGGACCGAAATCGGCTTCACCTTCACCCCGAGCTCCGGCGCGGCGGAGCTTTACGGGTCTTTTTGGAAGCAGCAGCCGAGCATTGCCCATGTGAAGGATTTCACGCTGAACGGCGTTTGCCTCACCTGCGACGCGGGCGGAACCCCCGGCGCGATCAACGCCGCCAAGCTCACCGACGCCTCCGAGGCCGGCGCCTTGGGACAGGTGAGCGTGACTCTCGACTCCGCGCCAAGCTCAAGCGTGACTATCACCGCCGGCAGCTCTGACAGCGGAGAAGGCGCGGTGACCGGAGGCTCAGCGCTGACGTTCACCGCAGGCGACTGGAACACCGCGCAAATCGTGGAAGTGATCGGGCAATTCGACGGAGTTTGCGATGGCGATCGGACTTTTAGCATAAACTTAAGCTCCGCTTCCGGCGACTCCGCTTATAACGGGCTTTCCGCCTCGGTTAGGATGACCAACGCCGACGATTGCGCGACACCGCCTCCGCCCTCCGGCGAGATGGAACTCAACACCTGGATTCTCGACACCCCGATTCACATCGGCAACGGCTCATGGCTTTATGACGCAATGTTTCCGCTGTGGACGCCGAGTAATCCCGACAGAGAGCCCTACGCGCAGGCGGCGCTATTCTCAGACGAGCTGATTGCTTGGAACACCGGGGCGGGCTCGCGCAAGAAGATCAACCAGATTTTTTCCTACGGCGGCGGACCTGAGCTTTATTGCCGCGGATCGGGCGAGTCCGCCTCAGAAGACGCCTGCGACAACTCCAACACGGTGATCCTTTACGGCCCTGTGCCTTTTGACAAAAACAATACGCTCGCGGAGTTCGGCGCCACTGGGATGGAGTCGGCCGCGCGCTGGGAGGCGGAGATGGATTACGCCGCGGAGCAGATGGGCGCCGAGTCGGTGATCATCCCGATTGTCGACGGGCGCCTGGATTCCGGCGCGGCGAACAACGGCACGATTGACTACCTCGACGCCTTGAACTGGCTGCCGCAAGACGAGGCTTACGAGCTGGCGGACAAAGTGGCCAAAATGTATTGCGCCGATGGCAAAATCGCCGGCGTACAATTTGATCTGGAGCCTTTTGACTTCACGCAATCCGGGCAGATTGACTACTACACGCGCCTTGCCAAAACCTTTGCCGGGGCCAACGTTACCAATCCCGGCGATCCGCTGGATGAGGATACGCGTAAGCAAATCCAGTGCGTCACCAAAAAGCGGCCTCACGGGATTTCCTGGTCGGTTTTCACTTTTCCGGAGCGCGTGAACGCCGCGTTTGCTGCGGTTCTGAACGGCCACGGCAACGGCTATGTGGTCATCTCGGGCTACGACTTGGGAAGCAAGCAAGGCGGGCAAGTCAACACGCCGGCCGAATACCGGACTCTCGTGCAAAAGAAGATTCAGGAAACCATGACGATGGCTTCACGACATCAGGTTTATTATCAGTTCGCGATTCCCGCCGGCGCCTCGGCGCACGAGTTTGAGGGAATTGAGGGCAACGACAATCTCGGCATCGGCCTGCAAATCGGCGACAGCGGCCATAGCCAGCTCGAGTATGTGCAAATCGCGGTGGAAGAAATGAAGGCCGCGGGGATGGAAAATGATCCTTATTTTATCGGCACCGCCGTTTGGGGCTGGAGCGAAAAGATGATCTGGCCTCCAGGAGGCGAGACAGAGTTCTTCCCGAACACGCCGCAAGCGGAGGTGATCTCATACCTGCAAGCCAACATGCCTGTGCCGGCCGCCGCCCTAGCCGCCGGGGAGACGCGCTGACTTGCCGCTCGCCGCTTTTGCTCGCGAGAGGCAGGTCTTTTCTGCGCTATAGTTAGAATTTTAACTATCTGAGTTTCAAGTACTTAGGTCAACTGGTGAAGCCCAGTCAGGCCTTAAATGGTGCCGAAGGCGGGACTTGAATATCGCCTACAGCCCCTTGATAGCCTATGTTTCAGATCAAATTATTGTCATATGAAATATATTTGTAATTCCGCACAAGCCTATATTGGGTATAACGCTAATTAAAGACTCAGCACTATTCTGTCGAATAAGGCGGGCTTATCCAGGTTATGCTACTTAGGTGGTAGATCTTATTTATTCGCCTACCTTAAATAGCTTGAAGCTCACGCTGTATCTGTAAAAGTCAATATTGTTGGTGACGCTAAGTGCCCGAGTCAGCTTTAAGTCGTCTTCCAGTCCGATGATAATGCCTCGCACTTCCTGCTGAGCCTCGGCGAGTGCTTCTTTAACGTAACCCATATAACGCTGTATCTGCCCGACAACAACATCACTGGCACGGCCACGTTTTAGTTCAACTACCAACAGTGTATTTTGATCCTTGCTGATCGCCAGTATGTCGATTGGCCCAGTGTCTGACGGAAACTGCTGCCCAACCACTTCGCCATCGACAGTATAAATATCGTAATCTGTGCCCAAGTGAGTGAATTGCCAGTTGGCGATCAAAAAATCTTCAAGGTGCTTTTCTAGTGCAAAAACACTAGGGTCTTCTACTGCATCATCAGAGTGCGTCAGGGTAGAGGGTTGCTTGCCATCGAGTAGGCCTTTAAGTTCATCGGCATACTTCGTAATATCGCTCACCGTGCCTATGGAGCCGGCCGAATTCTTGAAGGAAGTGCTCATGTCGCCCCGGCTAAGACTGTTTCGGTACCACTGCACCTTGCGGCGATGTGGCAGGTTCGACCCCGGGGCATACTGATAATCAGATACAACTTCCCCCACCATGTAGTTACCAGTGCCGTCAGGGCATAGCACAATGTCATGTTGTCTAATCCCTTTACAGATGGTGTAGAGCATTCCGCAAGCGAGTCCTGCGGCGATCTTCGTTTCTTCCGGGTTTGCAGCGAGGTAGATAATGTAACAACGAATCCGCAAATAGGAAATTGACTGCTGTGCAGTCATCTCTCACAAACTTAGTGTCTTTGAATACAGTTACGCCGTATGTGCCCATTTGCGCCAAAAGACTGGCCAAGTGCGCCAATCTCAAAGTTAGCTTACGCTTTCTCGAAACTGGGATGGGGAATCTCCAGTCCACTTTTTGAAAGCCCTAAAGAATGAGGACTGGTCTGCGAAGCCGAGCATGTAGCTAATCTCAGCCAGCGGCATATTCTTGTCAGCAATATATTGTTCAGCCAGTACGCGTCGAGCCTCTAGCAGCAGTGTGCGAAAGTTTGTTCCTTCATCAGACAGTTTTCGTTGCAGTGTTCTGCTGCTCATGAACAGGCGTTCAACGATATCTTTTTCAGTTGGAGTGCCTGATGGCAAACACTCAATGATGACGTGCTTCACCTGAGATGCCAGGCTAGAGCCTTTGAGCTCCGATAGCATCTCGTTGAGGATTTGGTCGTTGCCGAAGGCTAGTTCACGGTTTGATGTTAGAAAGGCGCGCTGGGTATCATCAACGCTGAATGAAAGTCTTGATACCGATTGAGAGAATAACAAGGGACAACGAAATATAGCAGCGTACTCGCTGGTATCCTCCGGCTCTGGATACGTAAAGGCTACCTCTATTGGGTTAAGATCAGGCTCTAACCCTTTACGGCAAAGATCAAGCACGACCGCCTTTCTTATATCCTCGTGGATTTTTGAAACTTCCTTGACGGCAATGTTAGCGTCACTGAGAACATCGACGCGCTGCTCAGTCTCTATAAGAGTGATCGTCAAATTGGAATTCACGATAGATTCATAACGGCGCAGCCGCTGTAACGCTTCCATCAGCGTAGTACTGGAAAGAAACGAAACTCCCAGCGCACTCAGATCAAGTGGGCTATAAAAACGCCCCGCCTCAATGCCGATAGAGCCATTGCCCGTTATTTTCACCACGTTAGCCCAAAGGTTTTGGAACGAGTCCTTGGGATAGCGCATTCGTGGCTCACTCATGTGAGCAGGATCAAACCCTGACTGTCGAAATACCGCGTCTGCATCAATGTCGTGCGACTCAAGTAATCGCCAGATCATACGAGGCACTGAGCTTAGGATGCTTTCTTCCATATAAAGACTCTACTCTTTCACAATTAGCCCAAGCTTATGCGACACCCGATAGCGCGTCAATTCGGAGCCCATGAGAACACCTCGGTGATTTTAGCTTCAATTCGTCGCTGTGATTCTGTAAGCCACTATCGGACGCCTTAGAAGTTGGCGCATTTGGTCAATTGATATCGCTTTTCAGATTGGGCTGGAGCCCTGCGCCTTTTCATAGCGCCTCTCTGCCTCATCGAGTGCCTCCAATATACGAGGTTCAGGTGCGTTACCGCGCTCAGATTTCCACCAGAGAGCAAAGTCTCGCCAGAACGATAATTCTTCCCACGCTTTTTCAAGCTCTGGTTCTAAAGGGTCCATCTAAATACTTCCACCGCTGAACTTGGGGATAGTCTATCAAGGGATATTTAAGACTGAAGTAGCAATCCGCGCCAAAAGACTGGTAATCGGCGCCATTCTGCGACTTAACCTAAAGTACAAAAGTGATTGTCGCGTCTGTCTTGCTATGACTCAGCGCAGAGTGGAAGTGTTGCGAACGGAAAAGTGTCTAAAAGCAAAACGGCCCCCAAAGGACCGCTGTGTATTATAGTAATCAAGCTTAACTCGCCTCTTAAATAATGCTCGCCCCCACTCATTTCACTTATTACCGTTAGCCTTTATATATTCCATCTGGGATCTTGGTAGGGATCGCGTAACCCTTCTGGTTTAAAAGTTTGTAAACCCCGATGTCTCGTTTTTCCAAATCTTTTTTTGTGCAGACTTTCCATTCCGGTTGCACCTCTTGACATTTGCTAGGGACGGCAGAGAGTGCATTAAAATTTGACATCAATGCCCAGTAAAGATACTCGTGCGCCTGGACTTCGTAGGGTCCTTCTCCATTCGTGTACCATGCGTTAGAAGGGTATCGTGATGGAGGTTCCTGAAAACTCCCCCCGCGAGCTTTGTCCATTGAGCGGACCAAGGTGCTACCGGATGATGGCTTATCACTGAAATCTTCGGGATAAACCTCGTAAAAAGCGGCGGTGACCAGGTGCCAAACTTCCTCTAAATTCGTGTCCCACTCTTCAGTCAGTTTAATTCCACCAATGGCCCATTGGTCACCTGGGTAATACAGACTAGCGGCCATTTTTACGCCCTCTTCGCACGGGGTCCCAGCGGCTTGCTCCCAGAATTTATCACGCGCACTGGCTGTCCACAAAGGAAATACATAGCCATTATCAGCAAGATAAGAAGCTACTTTCTGATCATCAGGCTTCCCATCCGCGTCATTATCCAAATATTGCGCAAGAACATTGGCTGTGTGTTGCAGGTACTTCTCTGGGACCTCAGAAGTACTGATCACATAAATACCGAAGACATTAATAAACGAGTTAAAAGTTTTATCCATGCAAGCCAAGTTTTTACTGGGATGGGTTTCAAGGATCTTAAAGGTCGGCCCAGAAGATGAAGTACCTGGCGTGTTTGACTCGGTATGAGGCTCTTCAGGCTGTGCGCTAATCACGCTGAAAGGTTTAAAGCCCGCCGCGAATACCATCAAAGTAACATTATCATCCTGGTCTGCTGGTACATCGAGCGAGTACTCCCCAGA
>CAJXWP010000085.1 GCA_913062625.1 uncultured Haliea sp.
CTGGGACGTTCAGGCTGAAATCATCATTGACGGTGATTTTGTCACCTTGCGAAGGAACCTGAATATGTTTGTAGCCCATAAATTACTCCGTTGCTGCGGGTTCGTGGAAAGCAGAGGATGTTATGATATGCCCCTGATAAAACGGCGCAGACTATAACACGGTTGGATACTGACTGCTCCCGTGGCGACTTGCATTTTTTGAACTACTGAGCGGCTTTTTAGATGGCTAAAATCATCCTGTTTAACAAACCGTTTAACGTGCTCAGCCAGTTCACGGACGATGACGGGCGCCCTACCCTGGCAAACTACATGACGGCCCCTGGTTATCGCGTCGCAGGCCGACTTGATTACGACTCTGAAGGGCTACTAATCCTGACTAATGACGGCCGCCTGCAGCAGGAAATTGCCAATCCAGCGCATAAGAGGTGGAAAAACTATCTGGTACAGGTCGAGGGTGACCCTGACGCGAAGGCTGTTGAGCAGCTGGCAGAAGGGGTTGTGTTAAATGACGGAATGACTCTCCCTGCCAAAGCCAGAAGGGTCGCTCAGCCAGTACTTTGGGAAAGAGATCCCCCCATACGCGTGCGTAAGACCGTTAATGACTCCTGGCTGGAACTCTCTATCCGTGAGGGTCGCAATCGACAGATTCGGCGTATGACTGCTAACGTCGGCTTTCCGACATTGCGTCTGGTGCGTATCGCCGTGGGCGAATGGACCCTGCAAGGCCTAAAGCCAGGGCAGTTTCGTGAGATGTCCGCGCGTATGGCAGCACCGCGCATAAAGCCCAACCGATCTTTGAGGTAACCTTAAGTGACACAATAGACGCTGCATAGCAGCGTTGCATGCCCATTGTGCCTCCCATTTCGGCCGGTGGTTGGCGCTTGACACTTTTTATAATTCTTCGCCAAACACTCACGGCTGCATGGTCGAGCCTCTGATACATCTGCAGGCGTCATTATAGGTCGAAGTTTACCCTTTGGTCCTTCGCATCTTGCTCCCGTTTTACTGCTACCGCGTGATTTGTTACTCTACGATTCAGTTAAGTATCGAGTTAATTGTTGTTCGCATGCCATTCACTTTATGACTGAAATCTTATCACCGCGGCTGTATCGTGTGATGGGCATTGTCTCTCTCATCATGGCGGGCGAAGCGATCTTCTCTTTACCTTTTCACGTGGTGCGTTTTTTTCGACCCACGATGTTGGAAGTATTCCAAGTCAGTAATTTACAGATTGGTCAGGTGCAGGCCACCTACGGCATGGTGGCGATGCTGTCGTATTTTTTAGGGGGGCCACTGGCCGACCGCTTCGAGGCAAGAAACCTGCTCATTGTCGCCTTGTTTGCCACAGGCATGGGCGGCTTTTACTTTGCTCAAATTCCGGACCTGCGAGGTTTGTATTATCTATATGCCTTTTGGGGTTGCTCAACGATATTGCTATTCTGGGGCGCTCTCATTAAGGCGACACGCGAATGGGGTGGGGTACACCAGCAAGGTAAAGCCTTTGGATTTCTGGAGGCGGGACGAGGACTTTTTGCCGCAGTTTTAGTTTCGCTTGCAATAGCAATCTTATCTTTTGCACTGCCTGGCGATTTGGACCGCTTAGTCTCGGGGGAGCGACGTCAGGCTATGCAGCATATTATTTACCTGTATGTGGGCGCGACACTGATCGCGGGTGTTTTTGTCGCCCTATTTATTCCGATCCAGTCCTGCGTTGAAACATCGGAGCCGCCCGCCTTTATTTTGCGTCGCGGACTGAGCAAAGTATTGGGTAATCCGCTCATTTGGCCGCAGATGCTTATCGTGATGAGCGCTTACGTGGCCTACAAGGGCGTCGATTACTACGTGCTTTATGCGACACAGGGCTACGGCCTGACCGAAATTCAAGGTGCCATGATTGGTGGGCTCAGTAGTTGGATTCGGCCGATTGCGGCAGTATTAGCTGGATTGCTAGCCGATCGCTATAGGCCCTCTAAAGTCGTTATCGCCTCGTTCGGCGTGCTCGTTATTGGTTATTGTTTGCTTACGTTTATGACACCCGAGCCGGGACTATACTGGGTGCTAGTGACAAACGTCGTCATTACTAGTTTTGCGGTGTACGCCTTGCACGCGATTTATTTCGCACTGGTGGCAGAGTCAAAGATACCCATAGCAGTCACAGGTACGGCGATTGGCGTCATCTCAGTAATCGGCTTTACGCCTGATATATTTGTAGCGCCTGGAATGGGTTGGTTGTTAGACAACAATACCCGTATCGTGGGACACCAAAAAGTGTTTTCTGCGCTAGCAGCTTTTGCCATACTAGGCTTTTCATCCAGCGCATTTTTTATCCACCGATTCTCGCGGGAGGTGGTGGCACGTTAACAGACAAGGCCAGGATGTTGCCTATTACAGATAATAGAAAAGGAATTGGGAAGATTAAAAAGTCTATCGATAAGCCACTTAAGACAGAATCGAGCGCTGAAAAGTGGCCGCCGCATCTCACCGTTGCCTGCGTCATCGAAAAAGAAGGCAAATACCTTATGGTGGAGGAGCGTGATAAAACCAGCGGGGAGATGGTGTTCAATCAACCGGCTGGCCATGTAGAGCCAGATGAATCCCTCACACAAGCTGCTCTTCGGGAAACGCTGGAAGAAACCGGCTGGAACATTGAATTAACCGGGGTGCTGGATATTGCACTCTACTGCGCGCCGACAAATGGCGTAACGTATTACCGCACCACTTTTTTGGCCGTGGCCGTGCATTGCGCTAAAAACGCCGTCCTAGACCCGGATATTCATGCGGTACATTGGCTTGATTATGACGCAATCGTCACTCGGTCTGCTAGAATGCGCAGTCCTTTGGCGCTAAAGGTAATAGAGAAGCAACGCCAAGGTATTTGCTACCCTTTGGATCTGATTAGCCACCCATGAAAAGTATGAACGGTGCCAGCAAAGTCATCGTCGGCATGTCCGGCGGTGTCGACTCATCGGTCGCTGCCCTGCTATTACTAGAGCAGGGTTACCGAGTGGAAGGTCTGTTCATGAAAAATTGGGAAGAAGACGACGGCACCGAATACTGCACAGCCAAAGAAGATTTTGCCGACGCCCAGGCGGTAGCGGATAAACTGGGCATCATTCTCCATGGCGCCAATTTTGCTGCAGAGTACTGGGACAATGTGTTCGAATACTTTTTGGCTGAGTATAAGGCTGGTCGCACGCCCAACCCCGATATTTTATGCAACCGTGAAATCAAGTTCAAAGCGTTTCTTGACTACGCCATGCAGCTTCAAGCCGACTACATAGCAACCGGACACTACACACGCCGCGGCGAATCAAACGGCAAAGGGACATTGCTGAAAGGACTGGATGCCAACAAAGATCAGAGCTACTTCCTGCATTCAGTTGGACATTCAGAGTTAGAGAAAACGCTGTTTCCGGTCGGAGAGATCGAGAAGCCGGAAGTGCGGCGCCTGGCTCTAAAACACGGTCTTGCAACGGCAAAGAAAAAAGATTCAACCGGCATTTGTTTTATCGGCGAGCGTCGTTTTAAAGACTTTCTCCAACAATATCTGCCTGCGCAGCCAGGAGAAATTCACAGTCTTGAAGGCACAACACTGGGCGCCCATCAGGGTTTGATGTATCACACCATCGGACAGCGCCAAGGACTGGGCATTGGTGGGCTTGCGCAGCACAAGGAAGCCCCCTGGTATGTGGTTGGCAAAGACCTAGCGCGCAACGTATTACTGGTAGCTCAGGGCAACGACCACCCTGCACTGTTCAAGTCCAGTTTAACGGTCACCGAGATATATTGGGTGTCAGAGGAGGCACCTCTCCTTCCCTTATCATGTGCCGCGAAAGTACGTTATCGACAACCAGACCAGGTCTGCAACCTGTCCAACTCTGATCAGTGCGGCTACCGCGTAGATTTCGACAAACCTCAACGCGCCATCACTCCGGGTCAGTCCGTGGTGTTTTATCAGAATGATCGTTGCCTAGGCGGTGGTGTCATTGAGCAAACAGGACCTTAGATGAGCGACACCTTACTTTCTAATCTCGATCAACAAACGATTGCCTTAGGGGGCGTAGCTCAGGCCGCGCGGTTGGTTGACCAGATCTCGAAAACAGGCGACTACCCTCTGGAATTTCTCGAGTCTTCCATTCATAGCCTGTTTGTGTTTTCGCCCGATAACGTGCCCGAGCTCTTTGGTGGTATCTCAGGTGTGAAATTGGGTTTGCAAAACCTGAGTAGCCTGTTGGCTGACACCAAAGCGCCAGAAACGCAGGATTTAGTTCGTTACGTATTTAGTCTGCTCTATCTGGAGCGCAAATTTGCTGCCAACACAGAAATGGTGTCGATAGTGCGCTCGCGCCTAAACCACACCAGTTTTCGGGCAGAACATTTTTCGAGTAACGTTAACGAACTGTGTCACAGTATTTCAGGTATCTACGAAGACACACTGAGCAATCACAGGTTTCGCATCAAAGTCTCGGGTAGCCCTCAGCATCTGCAGGATCCCAAAAATGCACAGATAATTCGTACTGTGTTGTTAGCAGGCATTCGCTCGGCTTTTCTGTGGCGCCAACTCGGCGGACATCGCTGGGGCTTGCTACTGTACCGTAAAAGGTTTTTACGGAGCGCCCAGAACCTGTCCCGCGGACTGGGCGTGGTGTAAGATGATGTTTTGTTGTTGGAGAACCGAATGAACCTGTCAGCACTCACTGCAGTCTCGCCTATCGACGGGCGCTACGGCAACAAAACGGCGGCTCTGCGTGAAATTTTCAGCGAATACGGGCTTATTAAGCGGCGGGTTTTGGTCGAAATACGATGGCTGCAGTGCCTAGCGGCACACGACAGCATCACCGAGGTGCCTGCCCTGTCGAGCGCAGCAAATCATCACCTTGAGCAGCTCATGCACACTTTCTGCGAAGCAGACGCAGCTCGCATCAAGGACATTGAGGCGACGACTAATCATGACGTCAAGGCGGTCGAATATTTCATTAAAGAGAAATTTCTTGGCAACACTGAGCTACAGTCAATTGCCGAGTTTGTACATTTCGGTTGTACCTCGGAAGATATCAACAATTTGTCCCACGCTCTCATGCTGCGAGACGGTATCACGCAGGTGCTGCTGCCGAATATGCTGGAGATCACCTCTGCCCTTAGTGCCGTTGCTCGCAGCGCGGCAGCGGTTCCTATGCTTGCGCGCACTCATGGCCAGACGGCCAGTCCAACCACCATGGGTAAAGAGTTTGCCAATGTGGTGGCACGTCTTCGGCGACAACTGAGCCAGCTAGAAAATGTACCGTACCTCGGTAAGATCAATGGTGCCGTAGGTAATTACAATGCGCATCTGAGTGCCTATCCACAGGTGGACTGGCAGACCAATGCTAAGGTCTTCGTAGAGAGTCTGGGCCTGACGTTCAACCCTTATACAACCCAGATTGAGCCGCACGACTACATGGCAGAATTGTTCGACAACATCGCACGTTTTAACACCGTTCTCATCGATTTTAATCGAGATATCTGGGGCTATATTTCAATGGGATATTTCACACAAAAAACGGTCGCAGGTGAAGTAGGCTCGTCCACCATGCCGCACAAGGTTAACCCGATTGATTTTGAAAATTCCGAGGGCAACCTAGGTCTTGGCAATGCAGTGTTTAGCCATTTGGCAGCCAAATTACCCATTAGTCGCTGGCAGAGAGATCTCACTGACAGCACTGTACTACGCAACATGGGGGTCGGTTTAGGCTATAGCTTAATTGCCTACCAGGCCTGCGCAAAAGGGATTGGCAAGCTACGACTGAACGAGGTCCGCATGGCTCAGGATCTCAATGATAGCTGGGAGGTCCTCGCAGAGCCAATACAGACTGTGATGCGTCGTTACGGCATCGAAAAGCCCTATGAGAAATTGAAAGCGCTCACTCGCGGACAAGACATGAGTCAGGAGGTGATTCAAGCGTTCGTGGAGACACTGGACCTGCCTAATGAAGCCCGCGAACAATTGCTTGCGCTAACGCCAGCAGACTATATTGGCAATGCTGTTGCTCAAGCAAAGGACATTAAGTAGCTAACGTGATTGCGTGTAACTGGAAGCTGAATCTCGATCGAGGCACATTTCTAGCGCAACACTGGCAGAGTCAGCCCTTACTGATCCGCAACGCCATTAGGGATTTTAAACCGCCGGTGAGCAGTGATGAGCTGGCCGGATTGGCGCTGGAGGAACAGGTGGAATCGCGCCTCATTGAACATCATGGCAATGCCTGGCATGTTCATCATGGTCCGTTTCAGCCCTGCGACTTTGACCGTGACCACCCCTGGACGTTGTTGGTGCAGGCGGTCGATCATTATCTCCCAGCAGTGGCTGAACTGCGTAAACTGATCGATTTTATTCCGCAGTGGCGGGTAGATGACATCATGGTCAGCTATGCTGCAGAGGGCGGTAGTGTAGGCCCGCACTACGACAACTATGATGTGTTTCTGTTGCAAGGAAGTGGTGAAAGATTGTGGAAGTTAGGCCAATTTTGCGACGGCTCTACGGCGCTATTACCGCACGATCAATTGCGCATTTTAGACACGTTCGAGACGACTGAAGAACACTTATTGCGCTGCGGAGATATTCTTTATGTGCCGCCTGGTATGGCTCATTGGGGCATAGCTCAAACTGAATGTACGACATTCTCCATCGGTTTTCGCGCTCCGCGCATCTCTGACATGGTGTCGCGCTGGGCAGACCAGCTGCTAGAGAAATTGGAACCGGACACATTTTATCGCGATGCCAAGCGAGCACCGATGCCACGAGCAGGCGAAATACACCAGCGTGACTTAGATCGGGCTTTGGCTCAGCTGCGAGAGGCGTTAGAGCAGGCGGATGGGAGCAAGTGGTTTGGTGAACTGGTCACTGAGCCCCATTACACGCTGCTGCAGGATGAGGATAATCTGGCCCAATCTCTTGCCGTCTTAACGGGTGACCCCAAAACAGCTGAACTGGCCCCTGCGGCGAAGCTTGCTTGGCAGCAAGACGCAACCAGTATTGTAGTCTTTGCCAACGGGGAGTGCCGAGAATTCGGCGAATCTATTCTGCCCAGTTTACTTATCTTGTGCGAAAACTGGTGCCTGACGGCACCACAGATGAAAACGGCGCTCGCCGACGTCAGCACCGCCGCATTACTGGACTATCTTGCGGAAAGTGGCGTCATCTGCGTCGTCTAACGGATGCAGTCTGGGCAGCCTAAGATATCGAATGCGTCTAGGCGTCTTTTTGCTAAGACACTAGGTCTGTTTTAAAGCGAGCACAACGCACGCGCTGGAAGTTATCCGCTCAGTTGACTAATTGTTGCAGCCAGTGCGATTTGCCGCTTCGCTTCTTCAACATGCAAGTTTTCAACCAAACGACCGTTAACCACTACCACACCTTTGCCTTGCGCCAAAGCCTCCTCGAAAGCCTCTATGATACGTTTAGCAGCAACAATTTCAGCCTCACTAGGGGCAAACACCTTATTGGCCGCCGCAATCTGATTGGGATGAATAAGGCTTTTGCCATCAAACCCCAGATCTCGGCCCTGCTCACAGGAAGCGTGCAAGAGTTCATCATTTTCAAGATCGAGTTGAACCCCGTCGATGATCGTTAGCCCGTAGGCGCGGGCAGCGTAGACACACAGGTTAAGGGCGGCAATGAAACCTAACCGATCCGGAGTATGGCGCACACGCGTATCCTTAGAAAGATCCGACGTTCCTAGCACCATACCACGCAAGCGAGGATGGGCGGCGGCGACCTCTGCTATGTTTAAAATACATAGAGGTGTTTCGGCCATAATCCACATGTCTACTGTTTCAGGGCAGCCTGCACTCTCAAACGCAGCAATGGCATCGATAACATCCTTGGCAGAATCAATCTTCGGGATCAAAACCGCATCCGGTGCCGTGGGAAACGCGCAGATCGCCTTAATGTCCTCAGCGCCCCACTCCGTCGACAAGGCGTTTATGCGCACAATCAATTCTCGATGGCCATAGCCACCCGTCTCTAGCGCTGATGAAATTTGTTCCCGTGCCAGCGACTTAGCCTCTGGAGCGACTGAGTCCTCCATATCAAGGATCAGTCCATCAGCTAAAAGGGAGCGTGCTTTGTCGAGGGCACGCGGATTAGAACCTGGCATGTACAGCAACGAGCGACGGGGCCTGATAGTCATTGGATGATTCCTGTACTAAGCGATGCTGATCAATAATGGCTGAGGATGATACAGAAGCCCATAGCCTGCGGGCAAGCCTGTCTAGCGATTCTGATCCATTATGATTGGTTTACGTATTATGTGCTGTATTAGGCGCTCAAATATCGTCTGATGGTTGTCTAACAGGAGGCAAAGCTCTACCATCAACGGTTTAGATCATTGAACTGCTACTGGCCTTAGTGAGTGTAGCGCAATCCCAGTAAGTAACTCTTATTACCAATCAGTAGGATACATCATGTCTCACGCTTTTTCTGATCTTGAGCAACAGCTCAATCACGCTGGTGGCGCCCTGAAGGCAACGACACAGCTCATTGACACTGCGCTGTCGGCGTTGAAAGCTCGAACCATGGACGGGGAGCGGGTCTCTCCTGCGAAACTGGATGAACACCAACTGGCCTCATACGACCTATCGCTTAGCTGGTCCGAATGCACTGCGGCTCGATTCCTCACCGCGCATGCTGTGCAACTTGCCGAGCATTCAGTGTCTGCGAACACAGTGACGATACAGCTGTCTAACCTGTTTTGTGCCGAGGCCATAACCAACACGT
Organism: uncultured Haliea sp.; assembly: GCA_913062625.1. Classification (GTDB taxonomy): domain Bacteria; phylum Pseudomonadota; class Gammaproteobacteria; order Pseudomonadales; family Halieaceae; genus Marimicrobium. The sequence continues at coordinate 8,756 of CAJXWP010000085.1, forward strand.
TGAACCGTCTGCGAGCGCGCCCCGCAGATTACGGCATGACACAGGCGGACATTGTCATCGATGCGATCGCAGAGGAGTTTCTGTCAAAACAGCTCGCAGCGCATAATATTGCAGCGATTGGGCAGGCCATATTAGACCGAGACGGGGATCTTGGACCGGACCTGCTCTCGGAACATCACACCATCATGCGCGATACATTTCGTCGTTTTTCTGACGATGTCGTGGCGCCGCTCGCGGAGTCTATTCACCGCGAAGACCTCATCATTCCAGCTGCTATTCTGGAGCCGCTAAAAGAGATGGGTATGTTTGGCTTATCGATCCCAGCCAAATATGGGGGCCTGCAGGAAGATGACAAAGAAGACACGCTTGGCATGATTGTAGTCACGGAAGAATTATCTCGCGGCTCAATTGGTGCCGCTGGCAGCCTGATTACGCGACCGGAAATTCTGGCCCGCGCGCTTCTGAAGGGCGGCACCGAAGAACAGAAACAATACTGGTTGCCGCAACTGGCTGTCGGAGACCCGCTATGCGCTGTTGCGGTTACGGAGCCCAACTACGGCTCTGATGTAGCGGGTGTCCGCCTGAAGGCTACTGCGGCAGAAGGTGGTTGGTTATTGAATGGTGCCAAGACCTGGTGTACGTTCGGGGGTAAGGCTGGATTGCTGCTAGTGCTGGCACGAACTAACCCTGACATGGCTCTGGGACATCGTGGTCTATCGATGTTTCTGGTAGAGAAGCCATCTAGTGATGGCCACCACTTTGAAGTCACAACTGAAACAGGCGGCAAACTGACCGGGCGCGCCATTGCGACTATCGGCTACCGGGGCATGCACTCATTCGAACTGTTTTTTGATGATTTCTTTGTTCCCGCGGCGAATATGCTGGGAGGCGATGGCGGCGAGGGGAAAGGTTTTTACTACGCCATGGCCGGTTTTTCCGGAGGGCGTATACAAACAGCGGCTCGCGCTGTAGGTGTTATGCGTGCTGCGTTTGAAAAATCTATTTCCTACTCCAAGGACCGCGTGGTCTTTGGCAAGTCGATCGCACAGTATCAATTAACTCAGGTCAAACTGGCACGCATGGCCTCACTGGTGCTTGCCTGTCGCCAGATCACCTACGAAGTGGCACATTTAATGGATGCCGGTGCCGGTGATATGGAGGCCAGCGCAGCCAAGTTATTCGCAGGCAGGGCTGCCGAATGGCTGACTCGGGAAGCGCTACAGATTCACGGCGGCATGGGCTACGCTGAGGAAACTCCCGTCAGTCGCTATTTTACCGATGCCCGTGTCTTGTCTATTTTTGAAGGTGCAGAAGAAACATTGGCGCTGAAGGTGATCGGCAGATCACTGGTAGAAAACGCAGACTGAGGAGTTCGAGAATGAGTGTTTCTTTTTTGATGACACCTCAGGCGGAAATATCCGGCGATATACCGATCGAGTTGGAAAAAACGCGTCAGCCACAGTATGGCCGCTACCTTGACGAACTCGAACCCGGTCAAGTGTTTGAGCACCCGCGAGGCTTTACTTTTACGACCACGAACATGCTGCATTTTGCCCGTACCTTTATGCAGGCGAACCCGCTATACCTCAACAGGAAGTATGCTCGCGATATGGGATTTTCAGACCTTCTGGCCAGCCCACAGATGGTCTTCAACGTCACGTTATCGTTGGGTGTCCAGAATGACTCCGAAAAAGCCATCGCTAACCTGGGCTACTATCAAGTCCAATTCTTCAGACCAGTCAGCCCAGGCGATACCCTGCGGGCGTTTACAAAAGTATTGGAACGAAAAGACCGTGGGCCGGATAAACCAGGTATTGCACTCATTCGTACCGTTGGGGTTAATCAAGATGACGCTGTGGTGCTGCAGTATGATCGTAAGATTATGGTGGGGTGGCGTGGCGATCGCCCGCCTACAACACCAGCGCCGACGGTGGCTGTCGAATTCCCCAGGGTCCACGCCGCGTTAGTTGAGTTGCCATTAACCGGCGTTAACCCCTCCCCAGGACTCACCGGTCCCAACACCTACTTTGAAGATTTTACGCCCGGTGACATTATTGTTCATGCCAATGGCCGCACTATCACAGAAGAGCACATGGCGTTGACCTATGCCGTTGGCAACAGTCACCCACTGCATTTTGACCGCGTATTTTCCAGCGCCTTGTCCGGAAAAATGAGCGGCGAACCTATCGTCTATGGTGGACTCGTGTTTGCCTGGCTTGAGGGGCTAGCCAGTCGCGATGTGAGTGAACATGCGGTATGGGAGTTAGGTTTTACTGAGGGCTATCATACACAGCCTGCGTTTGCTGGGGACACAATTGGAGCCCTGTCCCGGATTCTTGCCGTAGAGGCTATCCCAGATGTGGATAGCTATGGTGTAGTCACCCTACAATTGATTGGTGTTAAAAATATTTCAGCCGCCGAAGCACTTAAAAAGCACGGCGCAGACCTCTTTTTAAAAGAGGATGCAAAGCGCACTTTAGGCAAAGAAAAGATTATCGATAAAATTTTTGAAATCGAGCGCCGCCTCTTGGTGATGCGTCGCTCCTGCTGAGGACTGTTAGCGTGAGCGAGGACACTGTAGAACGAGACCGGCCGTGGTTAATGCGAACCTACTCAGGGCATTCGTCGGCGCAAGCTTCCAATGAACTGTATCGCAC
>CAJXWP010000086.1 GCA_913062625.1 uncultured Haliea sp.
ACCTTGAGCAGACGCTTCATTTCCCCAAACGTGGCGAACTGAGTAGGAATACGCTGAGCCGTGTGAGGCTCACTGGCTAAATAATGGAAGGGTAATCCGTCAGTACTCATGCCCACATAACCCTGTTTCATGCCCTGTTCTAGCAGCGCCTCCATGCGCGTCAACTCGGCCTCGGTGGGCTCGCGGCTTATACTGTCTTTGAGCCCCATCACTTCTATTCTGAGCATCGAATGAGGAATAAAAGCACCGATATTGGGTCCCAGAGGAATGTTCTCAAAATGATCCAGGTAGTCTTCGGTATTATCCCATTGCACAGCATCAACACATTGCCTCAGCACTGACTTGGGGATATTTTCGACCCGAGTAAAACAATCAACAATAGGATTTTGATCGTCGGTCTGCTGACTACCGAAACAGGTGCCCAGACTGCAATTGCCTACTAAGACCGTGGTCGTTCCATGCCTGACAACCTCTGGCAGACCCGGTTCAAGGTCAACCTCTAGATCAAGATGGGTGTGAATATCCAGCAAGCCTGGCATTAGCCACTGCCCTTGCGCCTCTATAATATTGTCAGCTTCACCCGAGGGTAGGTTGCTGCCGCAGGCAGCGATACGCCCGCCCTCAATAGCAATGTCTATTTCACGAGGCTCGGCACCGGTGCCGTCAAACACTAGTGCATTTCGAATCAGAGTGTTCCAAGCTGATTTTGCCATTGAATATTTCCTCTTGTGAACCGCGTATTATTGGCCTATATCAAGCCACCGCAAAGTGTTGCCGTCAAGCAGCATAAGCCCGATAGTGCCGACTGTATCCAGACGTTGCAGCATGGTTTATGCTCACGCCCTTGAGAAATCTAGGCCGTCACGCGACCCAAATCGCTGTAGGCAGACCATCGTAACCAATCCTGAGGAGTCCCGCGAATGGGCCCTATCACCTTCGATAATAGCTATGCACGTCTCCCCGAGCAGTTTTACGCCCGCCAGACCCCCGTGCCTGTCGCTGCGCCCGGACCCATTCGGGTAAACCGTCAACTGGCAGAGCAATTGGGGATCGACGTCAACTGGCTGGATTCAGAGGCGGGCACACAGGTCATCGCGGGTAATACCGTACCCTCCGGATCTGAGCCGCTTGCCAGTGTTTACGCTGGACATCAGTTTGGTGGCTACAACCCGCAGCTGGGAGATGGCCGCGCTATTTTGCTGGGCGAGGTGTTGTCTGTCGAGGGCCGCCGCTTTGACCTGCAACTGAAAGGTTCAGGCCGCACGCCCTACTCCCGCGGTGGCGACGGCCGCTCTCCAATCGGTCCAGTGCTGCGCGAATATGTCGTTAGTGAAGCGATGCATCGACTCGGCGTTCCGACTACCCGGGCGCTGGCTGCGGTGACAACAGGAGACAAGGTGCAGCGGGACAGCCTCCTTCCTGGGGCCGTTCTGGCGAGGGTGGCCAGCAGCCATATCCGCATTGGCTCTTTCCAATATTTTGCGGCACGACGCGATATTGACTCACTAAAACTACTCTCCGATCACGTCATCGAGCGCCACTACCCTGATGCCAGAAACAGTGACAACCCAATATTGGCGATGCTCGAAGGCATCATCTCGCAACAGGCGCAATTGATAGCTCACTGGCAATTACTGGGTTTTATTCACGGCGTGATGAATACCGACAACATCCTCGTGTGCGGCGAAACTATTGACTATGGCCCCTGCGCATTCATGGACCAATTCAACCCGGACCAGGTGTTCAGCTCCATTGACCATGCCGGACGCTATGCCTACCGCCAGCAACCAGCGATCGCGCATTGGAACCTGTCTGTTCTTGCCCAAGCACTGCTGCCGATTCTAGATAACGAGCAGGAGCGCGCAGTGGAGCTAGCTCAAACTGCCATCAACGCTTTTCCAGACCAGTTCCTTCAGGCCAATACCGAGGGTATGTCGCGCAAGCTGGGCTTACAGGCCATTAGCGGCCAAGACACAGGGCTGGTGGAGGATCTTTGGCAACTGATGGCAGAGCACAGTCTAGACTTTACGTTGACCTTCCGCCGGCTAGCAGATCTGGCCGATGAGGGGGCCGAAGCAGAGGGCAGTGTAGCCGAGCTGTTTGAATTCCCTGAAATTATGCAGCCGTGGCTAGAGCGCTGGCATACGCGACTGGCACAGGAATCGACGTCCCGTTCCGACCGGCAAGCGTCGATGTATTGCACCAACCCTGTCTTCATCCCTCGCAATCACCTGGTGGAAGCGGCGATCCTCGCAGCCACTGAACGCGGTGATCTGGCCACATTTGACCAATTAGTGGATACTCTCGAAAATCCTTATGAGTACCGTAAAGCACTGGCGCTGTTTGCGACACCACCGAAGCCGGACGAGGTGGTAACGCAAACGTTTTGCGGCACATGAGGTGTTTTCTATGCAGCGGTGCTCGATACTGGCAACGTCAAGGTCGTTTATGAACCACTAAACCCGTATAATGACCCCACTGTTAAGTCGCTGACCCCATCGACGCGTGAGCCCTCTATCTTGAACATAGAATTTTTTGGTAAAACACTGTCCGGGCCCTTCACTATTCCCTCAGGCATCGTCACCACCGCAACACCCATCATTCAGTATATTTTTGATCATTTGCCCGCGGTCGGTGTAGTGACCACCAAAAGCATCGGCCTAGAGCAACGCGAGGGTAATCGAGAGCCCATATACAGCCAGTACGCACCAGGTTGCTTCGTCAACGCAGTAGGCCTGACTAACCCGGGAGCGCACAAGTCGCTGGAATTATTATCCGCACTGAAGATTCCTAGGGACCGCTTCCTACTGACCTCAATTTTCGGCGGCAGCATCGAAGATTTCGTCGCCGTGGCAAAGATCATGGCGCCAGTGTCGGACGGTCTGGAGCTAAACTTGTCTTGTCCCCATGCCAAAGGCTATGGCATGGCCATGGGTCAGGATCCGGAACTAGTGCGACAAATCACCGCTGCTGTTAAAGCGGTGGTCAATATTCCAGTTATTCCCAAACTCACTCCAAATACACCTGACATCGCGAAGATTGCCAACGCCGCTATCGCCGGCGGAGCCGATGGCTTATGCGCCATTAACACTGCAGGCCCGGGGTATACGTCATCACATGGATACCCAGTACTGAGCAACGGTGCGGGTGGCATGTCAGGCAAAGGGGTGTTACCCATTGGCCTGCAATGCGTGAGTGATATCGCCGCGGTAACAGACTGCCCGATAATAGGCTGCGGCGGCGTCAGCAGTGCCGCCGATGTGCGTGCTTACTTCGACGCAGGGGCGTCTATCGTTGGCGTGGGGTCATCACTCACTGGGATGACTACAGACGAAGTTAGCGATTACTTTACGGCGCTCAGCAACGACTTCAATACAGGCAGTAATCGCGCCGAATCGCATATTCGCTACGACATCGATATGAACTTCCGCCCCGTGATTCTGGTTGAAAATAAGCGGATTTGTGAGGACATCTGCGTCCTAACGTTCGACCGCAAGATCAATATTCAAGCGGGAGAATTTGTCTTTTTGTGGGTACCTGGGGTGGGTGAAAAGCCGTTCTCAGCGCTCACCGACGACCCTTTCACGCTGGCCGTTATTGATGTGGGTGAGTTCACTCACGCACTCATGGACCTGCCACCGGGCACCGAGGCATACATACGTGGGCCACACGGCATTCCGGCAGCGCCACCCGAAGACGCAAAGATTATGGCGGTGGCCGGCGGTACTGGTCTAGCGGCTGTGTATCAGCTGGCGCGAGATTTCGGTAACGCCGAAGTGTTCACAGGGGCGCGCAGCGCCGAGCGTCTGTACTACCTGGACGAGTGTCGTCAGGTTGCCAAGGTACACGTTGCCACGGACGACGGCAGCGCGGGTTACCACGGAGTGGTGACCGAGTTATTGCGTGAGCGGCTGCAGGTGATGTCACCACAGGAGCTTAAACAACTGGTCTTTTACAACTGCGGCCCGAAGCCAATGGTGCATGCAGCAGTTGCAGTGCAGCGTGAGTTTTGCGGGCAAGAGCAGATTTTCAGCGCCATCGACTACCTCACCAAGTGCGGCGTCGGCATTTGCGGTGCCTGCGCCACACCTGACGGACGCCGATTATGTGTGGATGGCCCATTCCTGAAAGCGTTATGACCCGCCCTGTCGTGACTCAAACCACCCCTACAAAAAGGCGTTCTCATCATGGCCGCTAATAAGGGAATCTATAACGCCCCCTGGGAAAAATCTTTCGATCGCATACTGACGCCGCTGGAGGAGTTTATTCACCGCCAGACTACCAGCGGTGTGTTATTGATGATTTGCGCTGTGGTGGCGCTGGTGATAGCAAACGGGCCGCTGCATGCCCGATACGAGCATTTATTGCACACCGAGATCGGCGTTAGCATGGGCAGCCTGGCCTTTTCATTATCGATTCATCACTGGATCAATGAACTACTGATGGCTGCATTTTTCTTCATCATGGGTCTGGAATTGAAACGTGAGCTTATGGTGGGGGAGCTGTCGTCACCCAAGCAGGCCCTTTTGCCCATCATGGCCGCTATCGGCGGCATGGTCATTCCCGCTCTGTTTTACGTCGCCGTTACCGCAAACACCCCCGGTATCAGCGGCTGGGGCATTCCTATGGCGACCGATATCGCCTTTGCCATCGGGGCCCTGAGTTTACTCGGAGCACGCATCCCGAAAAATCTAATTACCTTCCTCATCGCATTGGCTATCGTCGATGACCTGGGTGCGGTCGCGGTGATTGCGGTGTTTTATACTGAGCGCATCGACATGCTCGCACTCGCCTGCGCAGGAGGCGTCACAGTCCTCCTGATTGCGTTAAATATGGGTGGAATCCGTCGCCCGCTGCCTTACGCTGCCATCGGTGCTCTGCTCTGGATTGCAATGCTAGCCAGTGGCATACACGCTACCATCGCGGGGATCGTGGTGGCCTTTGTCATACCCATTCGTCCCAAATTCGAGCCGGAGCTCTTCATCAACCGTGTGAAAGACGCGACGGTCCAAATGAAGAAGGCCATCACAGACAATGCTGACATCATTCACAACAATCGCTTCCGCGCTCTGGTAGCCTCTCTAGACGATGGCGTGCGCCTGGTACAAGCGCCCGCACAGCGCTTAGAGCATAGCCTGCATCTACCGGTCGCCTATCTTGTGATACCGATATTTGCGCTCGCCAACGCCGGTATTCCAGTAGATTTTTCCAGTTTTGGGCAGTACCTCCAACACCCCATTGCACTGGGGGTTTTAGCCGGATTACTGCTAGGTAAACCCTTGGGTATTGCAGGTTTCACCTGGCTTACGGTCAAAATGGGCTGGGCGGAGTTGCCCGATGGCATGAATATGAAGCATGTCGTAGGGGTGGGCCTACTGGGCGGCATTGGCTTCACTATGTCAATTTTTATAGCTGATCTGGGCTTTAGCAACTCACCCGAGGATCTGCTCATGGCCAAAACCGGTATTCTTTTGGCTTCTGCCCTAGCGGGTTTCGGCGGATTCTTTTGGTTGATGTTTCAGGCTAAGCAGAGCGATTTGGAGAGCTTTAAAAAAGAACTACCCTCCAGCGGATAACAGCGATTGTGAGTCTTATTGTGACGCGATGACTTTGGGCATAAAAAACCAATCGCATGGCCCGGTAATGGCGGTGCTGTTTTGCTAATTCCCCGTGGTAGGAACTTGGTAGGGCCTGGCGGACTCGAACCGCCGACCCCCTGCATGTCATGCAGGTGCTCTAACCAACTGAGCTAAGGCCCTATTTCCCCTCATAAACACCCTTGGTGGCGGTCATTGCCATGTCAAGGTCGCTGTTTACTGACTAGGCAACAGTCTAATAAAGGATGCGCAGTATAAGGGCCAAACCGAATTAGCTCAACCGTGTAATAGGACGGCCGTTTTGCGCTAAAAAAAGTAGGTAGAATGTTCGATGATCGCTTTTATCACTTAAAGCGGCACGAGTGGACAATTTATCCAACCTTCATGTGGCGTACACTACATGTGTATTGATCAGGAGTAACGTAGGTGAACGTCAGCGGAATGTTGGGCCCCGACCTTGACATGGCACCATTGGCAATAGCTGAGTTGGAACAGCGCGGCTACGATGCTGCTTTTTCTGCGGAAATTAACAGCGATCCTTTTTTTCCGCTGGTGTTAGCGGCAGAGCACAGCAAGACTATTGCACTGACAACCTCTATCAGCGTGGCTTTTGCTCGCAACCCAATGGTGATGGCTAATCTCGCTTGGGACTTAAATCAGTACTCCAAAGGCCGTTTCACTGTGGGTCTGGGCTCACAGATCAAGCCCCACATTACACGTCGTTTCTCCATGCCTTGGTCGAAGCCCGCAGCGCGGATGCGAGAGTTTATTCAGGCTATGCAAGCAATCTGGGCTTGCTGGGAAACCGGTGAAAAGCTCGATTTCAACGGCGAATTCTATCAACATAATCTGATGACCCCGATGTTTACACCTTCACGCACGACCTACGGTGCTCCGGGCATAAATCTTGCCGCCGTCGGCCCGCTAATGACAGAGGTGGCAGCAGAAGTCGCCAACGGAGTCATCGCACATGGCTTTACCACCTTACAATATTTGCATGAGGTTACACTTCCGGCCGTCCAGCGCGGCCTGAAAAAGTCCGGGCGCACAAGACAAGAATTCAACATTAGCGTGCCGGTTATGGTCGTGACTGGAAACACAGAGGAAGCCTTTGAGCAGTCTAAAACAGCGGTAAGGGGCCAGCTGGGGTTCTATGCTTCGACGCCGGCCTATAAACCTGTGCTGGAAGTCCACGGCTGGGGCGAACTGCAAACTGAAGCTAATCGACTGACACGTGAGGGCCGGTGGCAAGAATTAGGCGCGCTCATTACCGATGACATCCTGGACACCTTTGCACTAGTCAGCGAAGAGATCGAGCAGGTGCCAGCACTTTTGAATGAGCGCTATGGCGGCCTAGCAGATACTTGGATGTGCACGGTAGAGACCGGCGATAGAGATCAACAGAAGCATTTAGTCTCGGCAGTTCAGCAACAATGAGCCCTGCACTAATGATAAACAAATTAAAAGAAATGAAGCAGCGACTGCTTCCAAAATACGTGGCAGAGGACCAAAACTATGAATATTGAGTTGACCGCTCAGCAGAAGGCTCTCCAACTGGAGGTGCGTGAATACATGAAGACCGTCATGACGCCGGAGCTTCTTGAGGAAATCAAAATCCCTGAGTTCAAGGAAGGCGGCGGCCCGGAGTTTCGCAAGCAGTATGCGCGTATGGGCACCGATGGCTGGATCGGTCTGAGCTGGTCAAAGGAACTTGGCGGCAAAGAACTATCACACATCGAGCAATATATATTTACCGATGAAGTCGTGCGCTCAGGTTTTGCTTACCCCTTTCTGACGACAGAGTCCACAACGCCGGTGATTGCCGCCAATGCCAGCGCCGAAGTCTGCGAGGAAGTGGTCGGCGGGGTAAAACAAGGCAAGGTCGTTATCGCGATAGGATATTCCGAGCCCAACGCAGGAACTGACCTCGCCAGCCTCACGACCAAAGCAGAGCGCGACGGCGATGACTGGATCATCAATGGCCAGAAAATGTGGACAAGTCTGGCGAATTTCGCTGACTACGTGTGGCTCGCCGCACGCACTGACCCGGACGCGACTAAGAAGCACAAAGGCCTCACCATGTTTCTGGTACCCACGAATATCGAGGGGTTCTCACTGACGCCGGTCAACACCCTGGGTGTCCGCACCAACGCCACATACTACAGCGACGTCAGAATACCCGACAAATACCGCGTCGGTGATGTCAATGCTGGCTGGAAGCTGATTACTGGCCAACTCAATATCGAGCGCCTGTCCTTGTTTACGCATGGCCAAGTGGATTCACTTTACCAAGGCGTCTGCGAGTGGGCTGCCCAGACCGCTGCACCCAAAGGAGGCAAACTCATTGAGCAACCTTGGGTTCAGCATAACCTAGCGACAGTAAAAAGCGGACTGGAAGTAGTCAAATTGATCTGCTGGAAGCAGGTCTGGGCGATGGACCAGGGCCCTCTCAATATGGCCGATGCCTCGGTGGCAAAGGTCTATAGCAGTGAGTTTTTTGTGGAATTGTATCGGCTACTGCTGGAGGTCATGGGACAGGCGGGTACCATTGCGACGAACTCTCCCGGAGCCGTGCTCAGAGGGAAAATCGAGTTTCGTTGGCGGGTGGGGGCCGTCCTCACGTTTGGTGGCGGCGCCAACGAAGTGCAAAGAGACATTATTGCAATGGCGGGGCTGTGGATGCCCCGCACACGCTAGGAGGACGAGACCGTGAATTTCACTATTTCTGAAGAACAACAAAGCGCTCAGCAACTTGCCCAGCAGATCCTAGGAGATTTTACTGATGTTGATAAACTCAAGGCCCTTGAGCAGCGTCAGGAGAGCTTCGATAATGGACTCTGGCAGGCGCTGGCAAAGGCAGGCCTGTTAGGGCTGGATATCGCAGAAGATCAGGGCGGCACTGGGTTGGGGTTTTACAGCCTGACAACGCTGTGCGAGGAGGTGGGCCGCACTGTAGCCCCCGTGCCGGTCATTCCGGTACTCGTATCCGCTGCCGGCACCTTGCGGCGCTTTGCGAGCGATACCCAAAAAGACCAATGGCTTCCGGGAATTGCCAGCGGCGCGACTCTTATCACCGCAGCGCTGGAGGAATACAATAACGACGACCCCACAGCACCTTCTTGCTCGGCGCAAAAAATGGAGGGCGGCTACTCCATCAGCGGCACCAAGATCTGCGTCAGCCAAGCATCGTCAGCCGCGCGTATTCTGTTGTCTGCCCAAACGGAAGAAGGCATCGTGGTGGCTCTGGTCGATCCACATGCCTCTGGCGTCACTCTGAACGCGCAAATAGTCACCACCGGTGAGACGCGCCATGAGCTGGTCATGACAAAGGTGCAGGTACCCACACAGGACATCGTCGCAATCGGCAGCGAAGCGTTAGCGGCTATGGATTGGGCGCACTTAGCGACGCGTACGGCACTGGCTGCTATGGCGGTGGGTTTATGCGACAAGATGATGCGTATAACCGGCCAGTACACGTCGGAACGTGAGCAGTTCGGTCGTCCAATCGCGACGTTCCAAGCCGTCAGCCATCGAGTGGCAGACTGCTACATCGACGTGGAGTGTCTGCGTCTAGTGACGCAGCAGGCGGCATCGCTGATCAACGAGAGTCACCCCGCTAAAGACGCCGTACACATTGCGAAAATCTGGTGCGGAAACGTGACGCACCGGGTCAGTCAAGCATCGCAGCATTGTCATGGGGGCACCGGCGTGGACCGTGATTACCCCTTGTTCCGTTACTGCCAGTGGGCGCGCCAGATAGAATTGACGTCCGGCAGTAGCGCCCAGCTCACCGGCGAGCTCGGGCAGGCCATTTGCGCTGAATACCTATCCAAGGCCGGTTAAAGAGCCCTTGCAAAGGTGACGCTCAGGCGTAGCCATTATCGCGGAACCACTTCACTGAATCCGTCACTGCGGTTTCAATGGGCGTCTGGGGCAGACCCAACTCCTGCACCGCCTTGGCGGGGTCAACATAGCCGTGCTGCAGGACATAACGGGTATTCTTGTAGGTCGTTATAGGCGCACGGCCGCTAATCTTTGACCAGAGCTCAGAAAGTTTCGCCACACGCAACATCACGTTACCAGACACCTCGGTTTTCGCCACATTGGACACGCCAGCAATCTTCCCTATCATCATTAGAAGCTCTTTATTTGGCATATTTCCGTCTTTGTTGGCTAGGATATAGGATTCACCAATACGTCCCTTCTCCATGGCTAGGACATGGCCGGCGGCCACATCACGCACATCCACCGCACACACTCCGCCGTCCCAGTAATTTTTCATTTTTCCTTCCAACGTGCGCAAGATCATGGTCCCGGTCGGCGTCGGCATGCGATCCCCGGGGCCAAACGGCAGACCCGGCATCACCATGGTGACTGGGAGTCCGTCACTGACCATCCCCTTTACCATCTGATGGCTAATAAATTTGGATAAAATATACTCGCTGGCCCAAGGCCAGCCATTAAAAACTGTTTCCTCTGTCGCAAATCCGCCATTACCGACAATGCCGATCGCTGCGACACTGCTGGTGAACACGATTTTTTCAACGCCAGCGGCCTTGGCCGCTTGCATCATAGAACGCGCGCCGTCCACATTAATTTTAAAGTGTAAGTCTGGATCCTTAGTCCAGATCGCAAATAACGCCGCAAGGTGATAGAGCTGCTGCACACCCTGCACTGCTCGGACTAACGACTCAGGATCCAGCAGATTACCTTCCACGAATTCCACATCCATGCCTTGCAGCGGGGAGCGGTCTTCCCCAGGCATAACCATAACCCGCACATCATCACCTCTTTCAAGGCACAGCCGGGTTACGTGATTACCAATGAAGCCCGTTGCTCCAGTAATGAGTACTTTACTCATAGTTATTTCTCCTTTCGGTGGACTGAGTTCCCCATATCTTACCAGCCCACTCAGTAGCAGGCATGTCGGAATCGGTCAATCTAATGACATGTTTTGCAAAAGCGGGCTTTCAGATGGCTGCACAGAATGGAATCAATGCCAACCCAATGGAAAAATCTTCTGGCGCAGATAGCGTCTAGCGATTGCCACCTCGCTGCGCGGCAGTATAAGCTCTGTTCAATAGTTGCGAGTGAAGTACGGCTCTGCGTCTATTCAGGATGTTAGCCGCACGGAGTCATGCACCACCACCTCGTTAGAGCTGATTCAGCCATTCGCGCAACCCACAGAACACGCAAGCCGGCAGCACACGCGCTGCGCGTTGACGCCAACGGTGACCCTGTTATTATGACGGACGTATTTTTTTATAGACAAAATACACTAATGAACTTGACTTCAGTAGCTCCAAAGTGGGACATATTTGCCATAACCATCGGCTTCGTTCTGGCCATCATCGTTCCGCTCTCGGCCCAAGCCGGCGAAGCAGGTGTGGACTGGGCCAGTCAACCCTCCCCCAGCGAACCGTGGCTTTCGGTCACCTATGGCAATGGGCGTTTCGTTGCTGTCGGCAATAATAGCGGGGTAATGACCAGCTTTAATGGGGCAACCTGGACCCAGCAGACTTCTGCCTCCGTCAGCCGGTGGTTCGCGGTCACCTACGGCAACGGGGTCTTCGTTGCTGTTGCTGCAAACAGCCCGGGTAATCAAGTAATGTCCAGCACTGATGGCATCAACTGGACCAGTCGAACCACCCCCGCCTCCGCTGCAAACACCTGGCGTTCAGTCACCTATGGCAATGGGCGTTTCGTTGCTGTCGCCTCTAGCGGCTCCGGGAATCGGGTAATGACCAGCACCAATGGCGAAAACTGGATCAGTCGAACCTCCGCTGCCGACAGCAGTTGGTACTCGGTCACCT
>CAJXWP010000087.1 GCA_913062625.1 uncultured Haliea sp.
GTGCTGTAGCATCGGGCAAAGACGCCACTGCAATCGGTGAAGTGTCTTTAGCTTCTGGCATTGACACTACGGCATTAGGGCAGGGGGCTTTGGCGTCAGGCATTAGCGCTGCATCCTTTGGGCAGGGAGCCTCCGCAACTGGAGATTATGCGTTGGCCTCGGGGCAAAGCGCGCTAGCGTCAGGGTTAAACGCGTCTGCAATCGGACAATCGTCTAAAGCATCTGGAATTAGCTCTACATCCTTTGGTCAGAGTTCTACTGCTGCAGGAGACAACGCGTTGGCCTCCGGCCAAGGTGCTATTGCCTCTGGTTTAAACGCTTCTGCGATGGGCCAGTCGTCTATAGCGTCCGGAATTAGCTCTACATCCTTTGGCCAAAGCTCTGCGGCGTCAGGAGATAATGCGTTGGCCTCCGGCCAAGGTGCTATTGCCTCTGGTTTAAACGCTTCTGCGATGGGTCAATCGTCTGTAGCGTCTGGAAGTAATGCTACGTCGCTGGGTCAAAGTGCCAGTGCATCAGGTGTTATGGTGACTGCAATTGGACAATCGGCAAACGCGTCGGGTGATTATTCGACGGCAGTCGGACAAGGTGCTGCGTCTTCTGGCGCAGGTTCCACTGCACTTGGCCGGAGTTCTCGCGCCACGGGCGTAAATACACTTGCGCTTGGTAATGGGTCTTTTGCCAGCGGTGCGAACTCTGTCGCTTTAGGTGCGGGTTCGGTAGCTAGCAGAAGCAATACTGTTTCAGTGGGCTCTTCATCTATGCAAAGAACTATTAGTGGCCTAGCACCAGGAATTGAAAACACGGATGCCGTAAACGTGGGCCAATTGGATGATGCAGCTAAGATCTCCAATCGTGGTATTGCCGGGGTAAGTGCTATGGCTGCGTTACCCCCTATCGATGATGGGAAAAAATTCAGTGTTGGTCTTGGAGTGGGCTATTACGAGAACGAGACTGCGATTGCATTTGGAGCACAGGCTAGGGTAGTAGACCAGTTTAATTTCAAGCTGTCTGTGGCTACCTCAAAGGGCGACTACGTCAGTAGTGTGGGTGTCGGTTACAGCTTCTAAAGAAGACAATGTCACTAAGGCGAACTGCAATTGTAGGATCACTGATAGTAGGGTCTCTTTTTGTTGAGGCTGCAGTTGTGGAGTCTGTGCCCAGCGTTAACGAGCCCTCCGACAGGACCGTATCAGATGATGGAAATGTAAAGGCGCAGATGCGTTTCCTTGGAGTATTTGACGCAGGGCATAAAGACGTTAGCATTTATAAGATGTTAGACGCGTCGGATGACGTCATCTGTTACCTGTTAATGCCAGATCATGCCAGTAAGCAGATGGTTCAAGACAAATTAATGTATGAGGGAAATAGCGTCGGTTCTATTAGTTGCGTAAAAGGCAAGTAACGGAAAGTGTGCGCATATCAGTGATATTCCCTAAGACTCCTGGCACTGCGCCCTGCGATATCTAAATTTTGATCCGAGCTTAAGACTGTTCTGCATCTGCTAAAGATTGATTTCCTTTCAAGCCTCTCTTAACAATTGGGTCGATCAGACCCATCCTTTTCTCTTGAAGAAAAAGTACAGGCTTGTGGCGAGGGTGATGAACATGATCCAGACACTGGTGTATCCCCACTTCCAGTCGAGTTCAGGCATGTGTTTGAAATTCATCCCATAGATCCCAGCGATAAACGTTAGTGGAATGAAAATAGCCGAGAAGATGGTGAGTATCTTCATGACCTCGTTGAGCTTGCTGCTGACACTGGAGAGGTAAATGTCCAGAAGACTGGAAAGAATGTCTCTGTGTGTTTCTATAGATTCGATAATTCGCATGACGTGATCGTGAACATCTCTTAGATAGATATGTGTGCTGGGGTGGATAAGATCGGACTCATTGCGCAATAAATTGGCGGATAAGTCCCTGACAGGCGTGATATAACGCCGCATCTTGATCACTTCCAATTTGATTTGATGTATTTTTTCCAGCATTTGTGGCGTTGGATCGCTAAATATATCGTCTTCAAGCGCGGCCAAGGTTTCGTCTAGCTGATCCAGTATGTTGAAGTTCTGGTCGACAATAGTGTCCAATAACGAATACATCAAATAATCCGAGCCCAAGCTTCTGACGCGACCATGGCTGTTTTCGATACGCTTGGCTATTAAGGAGAACAGCGAGTCTGTTTTTTCCTTGAAAGCAAAAACGAAATTTTTGAGAACAATCAGGCTGACTTGCTCATACGTAATGTTAAATTGGTCGTTGTCGGGTGCCAAGCTCTTTAGCACAAGGTAAAGATAGTCGTCATGCTCCTCCAGCTTAGGTCTTTGGTGCGTGTTCAGAATATCCTCTAATACCAAGGGGTGAATATTGAAGTGCTCGCCGATAGATTCCACGATCGATGCGTCTGCAAGGCCCTCGATAGTCACCCATGTGATTGAGTCCCGGTCACGGTAACTCAGAGCTTCATCGATGGATGACAATGAGCGCCGTTCATAGTGGTCTTCGCTATAGTCAATCAACGTTAGCCGTGTGTCGGGGTGATGGATGTCACCTATGTGGATCAATGACCCGGGCGCTAGGCCGGATTTGTGAGAGCTTCTTTTTCGATTTTTAGATATCATTTTTGTCTCCCAGGGCGGGGTCTGGCTGAACCCACTGAATTTTTTTATAATCGAAGTCACCTTGAATTGTGGGCTTAACGATTTCGAAGTACGGGGATAGATCAAAGTCCCGTGGGGTGAAATGGCTGTAGTGCTTAGGTTTCAGTAGGGCCGTGTCGTAGTCACCCAGTGAATGACGTTGGCCCTCGGGTGCCTCATGAGGAATGATGGGGTATTGGACCGACTGGAAAGCCTGAGCAATGAGAGTCGAGCAGATCGCCATTGTTGGATCACCGCTCCCCAATTCCATCAGGCGCCGACGATAACGAGTTGGTACCGGCGGCATCGGGAGGAGGTAGCGGACAAGGTCGACAATGTTTTGCGTGTCATAGCGGAGGCCCTCACGGTCAAGGGCGTACTGTATTGTGGCAAGCCTGTCCTGTTCCGTTAGATTGACCGGCCGGCAAATCCGCGTGTTGCAATTCGCGTATTTTTCCACGGGAGAGCGGATGACACCTTCCGCTAGGTCTGCTTCAATCACAAAGCCCTTACCATCTTCTCCCTTCCCTACGAACAGACAGACGTGGGACCAAGTGGATTGCGTTAGATACTTAATAGCCGTGCTGATGCGGCTATTCCCTTCAACCAACAGCAGGTCGCCGGGTATCAAAGCATCATCGAGTTGAGCCTGACTCAGCACTGAAAATCGTTCGTAGTGGCCGCGAGGCTGGTTCAGAAATCTTGCGAGCCATAACCCCAGTCGTTGGGAAACAAAATTCATGTCGGCCTTATACCGTCTGGAATGCACTGCATATTCATCGTTACAAGCATAAGGCTCCATCGCAGAAAAATCTATGGTAGCAGGTGTTTTTACGTCCGTGGATGCGTTTAGCGCGATGTTTTTCCTCTTGAGTCCCTGCAGCGATTGCAATGATTCGTCTAATGTAGCGCAATCCGACCGAACTGGGTGGAGCGCGCGGGATCGCCGCCATTACGATGTATAACAGCGATGAAGGCATTCTATTTCCGGAAGGCGTAAAAACTTATTGAATTGGCTATCCTGGTCTGTATTCCGGAGCGTGTGAACGTGATGGTTTCTTAGGGATTAGTGTCGCGCCCGGGCGGACCACTATTTACACGCCCGAGCTGATACAGGCGTTTTTTGGTGGGCGCTCACTGCATCTGGCAGATTACAATTTTGGAATGGGTGACCTGTTAAGAATGGTTGACACGCAGGCAGCGAATTTCTAGAGATAAGCGTGTTAGCGACTTCTGGTCACCGCCGCAGGTACGGCAGTACTTGATTTTCAAACAGGCGCAGCATGTCCCACGCGCGTTCGGGCGCGATGCCCGCTAGCAGCGGGTTGAGATAGAGCACGGTATCTTCACCCAACTCATTGAAGAGCGCCAGGCACTGTTCAGGAGTGAGGACTCGATAGGCTGGGCTTTTTCTGACCGTATCCGCCGTGATGCCCCCTGCATAGGGCCCTGCAGCTTTGCCAAAGGCCTCCAGTGTCCATGCGCTGTACGACGTGAGTTGGTGGCACACATGGGGATAGATCCACTCCCAGTCCTTGTCCGGATGCTCCGACACCCACAGGAATATAGGCCCCTGTGCTGGATAGGGGCCAGGATCAGATTTGCCCATAGCAATGCACTCATCCCTGTAGGGTGGCCAGAGGCGAGCATCCAATGGCGGGAACCAGTCATCAGCGATGTGCGCGGCACGACGAGCCGCCGCGGGCGAACTGCCACCCAGCAATATCGGCGGTGAAAAGGGTTCCGGAGCCGGCGTGATGTGACAGCGTCGGTCTTCCCATTCGAAAGGTTCGCCAGTCCACGCCAGTCTGAGAAACTTGCAGGTCTCCCCCATGAATTTCCAGCGGCCTTTCAGCTCGCGACCAAACGTCTCAAATTCACTGGGACGGTAGCCCGCGCCGATTCCGAGCAGCAGGCGGCCGTTGGAGATCGTCTGAGTTACCGCCGCGTCCTCTGCTAATTTGGGCAGATCATACAATGGAGCAAGCAGCACCGACGTGCGTATTTTAAGGTTGCGAGTGCGCGCAGCCATGGCGCTAGCTAATATCAGTGGTGAGGGATTGTAACCATCCTCGCTGCCGTGATGTTCGCCTAGTCCGACGAGGTCAAAACCAAGATCATCGGCCCACGCAACCTGATCTAGCGCGGCATCGTATAAACGATTGCGTGGCGCACCAAAATCAGGCGCCCGCATATCGTAGGTTAGGCACAGCTCCATGATATTACTCCCTTTTCCTGATAACGGCAGCTAAGCCACTATCGGCCGCTGTTCAAACTGGCTTGTTTTGCTAGTATGATGCAATGGCACCGTTTCTTCCAATTGCCATAGGATGTTTTCACAGTGAGTGACCTAATTTACCAGAGCTCCAAGCCGGTGTTTATCCACAATCTCAAAAATCTCTCGAGTATTCTGAAGACCGCAGCCCGAGATGCCAAAGCAAGGGGTATTGAGCCCGGCGTGATATTGAATGCTCGGCTGTCCCCCGACATGTTGCCCTTGATCCGCCAGGTTCAAATAGTGACTGATCATGCCAAGGGTTGCTGTTCGCGTCTGGCGAGTATTGAGGCTCCGGCTTTTGCAGACAGCGAGACAACGTTTGCTGAGCTTGAAACTCGTATTCAGAATACAGTGCGTTTTCTAAGGGGGCTAAAGGCCTCGCAATTTGTGGGTAGTGAAAGTAGAGAGGTGGTGATGCAGTTACCCATTGGAACGCTAAGTTTCAGCGGCATTCATTTTTTAAATGGCTGGTCGTTACCCAATTTCTATTTTCACTATTCGACGGTTTATAATATTCTGCGCCACAACGGCGTTGCCATTGGCAAACTGGATTTACTGGGTGTGATGCCTGGGATGACAGCCAAGGGAAAGATAAAAAAAATGATAGATGCTAAGCCTGCTGCGAACGTAAAGAAAAAGCGTTAACGGTATGCCTGTATTACCGTTATGACGCTTGATCGTGTTGTATGCACGAGGCAAGCCTAGCCACTTCATTCGCCACGCTCGGGATTAGGTGGAAATCAGGCTAAATTCTCCACGGTTTGACCCGAGGTAAATGATGTTCACCATAAAACCTATCGCCGTTGCGCTCGGTGCAGAACTTCACGGTGTTGATCTGTGCACAGATTTGTCTGCTGCCGTGTATCAAGAAATACGCCGGCTGTTCGTCAAGCATCAGGTCATATTTTTCCGCGATCAAAATATCACGCCTGCGCAACACAAAGCGCTGGCAGACTCATTCGGTCCACTGCAGACGCACCCGGCCTATGACACAATTGAAGGCTTTCCAGAGATTACTGTTTTGGAAAGCACCGCGGAGAAACCGAGTAAGATTGAGGAGTGGCATAGTGATATGACGTTCCGCCAACACCCCCCGTTAGGCTCGGTATTGCGTTCGAAGATCTGCCCTCCCACCGGGGGGGACACCTTGTGGGCTAGCATGACGGCTGCTTACGAGGGCTTATCAAAACCAATGCAAGCCTTTTTGTCCAACTTGACGGCTGAACATGATTTCAGCTACGGGTTTAAGGAAAGCTTGGCTGAGCCCGGAGGGAGGGAACGGTTGGCCAAAGCGGTTGCTGACAACCCGCCCGTAAACCATCGTGTGATTCAAACGCATCCGGAAAGTGGTAAGAAAGTTATCTTCGTGAATACACTATTTACGACGCGGATAGTGGAGCTCGAAGACAATGAAAGTCGGGCGGTGTTAAATTTCCTTCTTGAGCATGTGACGGCGCCAGAGTATACCTGTCGTTTTCAATGGCGACCCGATTCAATCGCAATCTGGGACAACCGCAGTACCCAGCACAAACCTGTGAATGACTATTTCCCCGCGCATCGACGCCTAGAGCGTATCGCGATTGATGGCGACAGGCCGTACTAAAAAGTTTAATCTGGCATTTTTTATCAACTAACATGCTCCGCTAGCCGGGATAAAAATCACTATCCGGCGGGCGACCTGAGGACTGTCTTCCGGATAAAATATAGGCTTCAGTGCAGTGCTGCTAGGGGTTTCAGTTGCCACGGCTTTGCGCCTAACGCGATAAAATAATAGACTGTCGTCTTTAGTGACCTGTGTCTAGCGAACGCTCAAACTTCGATCTGCCTTTTGCAGCTGTGCTGGTGAGCAGTCCGTTGGTTTTCTGTACTCGATTCAGGGAAACAGCTTTATTCAGTTCAGCAACACATAAGAAGGAATCATGAAACACTATCGACAAGTTGCCCCGGCCGTCGCTATAGGCAGATTGTTTATCGGCGTATTACTTCTATTATTGAGCCTGTCGGTGTCCGCTACAGGAATCGACGCCAGTATCAATGAAGCGATGGCCCCCATCACCGATGCGGTTGCAGGGTTCATCTTCTATGAGGTAAGAATCTTTGGCAGTCAGCTCCCGCTGATCATTCTCTGGTTAATATCGGCGGCGGTGTTTTTTACGTTCTACTTTAGTTTCATAAATTTACGCGGTTTTAAGCATGCATTTCAATTGCTGCGTGGCGATTACTCCAAGCCGAGTGACCGCGGTGAAGTGTCTCACTTTCAGGCGTTGGCTACCGCTGTTTCTGGCACAGTAGGTATTGGAAATATCAGCAGCGTCGCCATTGTTATCAGTATTGGTGGTCCAGGTGCAACCTTCTGGTTAATGGTGGCGGGCTTCTTTGGTATGTCGACGAAGTTTGCTGAATGTGTGGCTGGGGTAAAGTACCGCAGAATCAATGCTGACGGCAGTGTCTCTGGTGGTCCCATGTACTATTTGGAAGAGGGGCTAAAGGAGCGCAATCTTGGCTGGCTGGGAAAGCCAATGGCTTACTTTTATGCCTGTTCTATCGTGATTGGCTGCCTTGGGATCGGCAATATGTTTCAGTCCAATCAGGCGTTCCAACAATTCGTGGTAGTTACCGGCGGCGCTGACAGTTTTTTTCAGGATAAAGGCTGGTTATTTGGTATAGCTCTGGCGGTTACCGTGGGTGTCGTGATTATAGGCGGGATTAAGAGTATTGCGAGTGTTGTCAGTAAGCTGGTCCCGTTCATGGCTCTCATTTATGTCGCCGGGTCCTTGCTGGTGATTGCGCTTAACGCTGAAAAATTGCCATGGGCTATCACCGCCATTGTCACTGAGGCGTTCAATCCGAGTGCCATGGGTGGCGGTATGCTGGGGATTATGATTATGGGATTCCAGCGCGCCGCCTTTTCCAATGAAGCTGGCATCGGCTCGGCGGCTATTGCGCATTCTGCGGTGCGCACTAGCGAGCCGGTTACAGAAGGATTTGTCGGCTTAATGGAGCCGTTTATTGACACGGTTGTAATCTGCACACTGACCGCTCTTGTTATCATCACCACAGTGTATGAGCCGGGCTTGGGGGATAGCGGGATGCAGGGAATCGAGCTGGCGTCTCGGGCATTTGGGAGTACGTTGAGCTGGTCAACGATACCGCTTTCTTTTATTGCGGTGTTATTTGCCTTTTCTACTATGTTGTCTTGGTCCTACTACGGATTAAAGGGTTGGACCTATGTTTTAGGGGAATCACAGACGGCCGAAGTGATATTTAAAGTTATTTTTTGCAGTTTTGGCGCATTAGGCTGCATGATTCAACTGGACGCGGTTTTGAGTTTTTCCGATGCATTAGTCTTTGTGATTGCTTTGCCGAATATTTTGGGTCTGTATATTTTGGCACCGGTCATCAAACGTGAATTGAAGAGCTATCAGGCCAGATTGAAAAGTGGTGAAATTCAAAACCTGCGAAAGCAAAAGCGTTTAGATACTGAGATTGGGTGAGTGCTCCCGTGGCGGCTTGCACCGGCCGCGGGTTAGCGGCAGGTGTAGCCTCCGTCTATGACCAACTCAGTGCCCGTTATATATTTAGACTCCTGTGAGGCTAGAAACAGGCAGCCATTGGCGATGTCCAGTGGCTCGCCCATGGTTTTTAATGGGATATCTCGGGCTAGATTGGCATGCATCTCTGCCGCAACCTCTGGGGGCAGATTGCCAATGCCTTCTGTGACCATTGGGGTGAGAATATAACCCGGATGTACTGAGTTGACGCGAATATTGTAGTCCTCCTGAGCGCAGTGCAGGGCGGCCGATTTGGTGAAAATACGCACGCCGCCCTTGCTGGCATTGTAGGCCGCGGTCAGTGCATCGCCAATGATACCCTCGATGGAAGAGATGTTAATGATCGAGCCGCCGCTGTTTTTCATTACAGATATACCCGCGCGGGTGCCCATAAAAACTGCCTCCATGTTGACCGCCTGAGTTTTTCGCCAATCGGCAAGACTAGCGCTCTCTACCGAGCCGGTGATAACAATCCCAGCATTATTGACGAGGACATCGAGATGCCCTTTGGCGCTAATAATTTCCTGCATTAGACTGTCCCACTCAGCCTCATCGGTAACATCCTGACGTCGTGCAGTGGCCTCACCGCCGGCGGCACGGATGGCCTCAGCCACACTCGCAACGCTGTCTGGGTTGATATCAGTGAGAAAGACGTAGGCGCCTTCTTCGGCAAAGCGAGTGGCTGTGGCGGCTCCGAGCCCGCTGCCAGCGCCCGTTACCAATGCTACTTTATTTTCCAGTCTACGATTCATTGCAATCTCCGGTAAATCAGTTAGCGGCGAATACCCAAATTACGGCCAAAGCCTGCGGGCACACCGACGTTTTTTCCTAGATCAAGTTGTTCTTGAAAGCGCCGCATTTGCGCTTCAGTAAAGCCTGCGCCGCGTCGCGTGGCCATGTCTATATACATGGTTAGGCACTCGTTCGTGGCAGCAACATAGCCTTTATCGGCGTGGTACATGGTATGAAAATAGTGCAATCGCTTGCTGTCATAGTCAACCAGTTGAGTAGTAAAGCGCAGCGCGTCACCGGCAACGACTTCATGTGCAAAATCGATATTGGAGCCGAGGGTAAATGTCGAGTGGTTTCTGGTTTGTAGGTGTGTAATGCCAATATCGAGAAAGTCGAAATAGGAATCAGTGGCGATGTGGTCAAAGGCCACTAGGTAGTAGCCCATGTTCATGTGGCCGTTGTAGTCGATCCACTCAGGTTTGACGACGGCCGTGCTGGTGAATAGCGGTCTGTCTAGCATGGATGTGTCCTGTTTTTCGATGTTGGCAGGGGAGCAAGCAGACCGTTTTTATAAAAGACAGTCAATGATGCCGCCTACTGCAACTAAAGCTTATCCGGCTTTTTGCGCCGAGCCAACTTTTGGCGATACTTCTATTCATTGTATGTTGCCATAGTTGTGTTTCAATGTGATCGGTGTAAAGCCTTTTCTTAGCGCTAGACAACGCAGTAACCGGCAATGGAATAAGTAAGAATACCGATTGAGCTCTAGACCCTATTCCCCCTAGTATGGGCTGTCAGAATATTGTTTTTTGTCTTTTTGGATGTTAACTTTTAGTGAGTCAGAGTAAGAGATACCTTTGATGCTTTCAAAACGGTGGTGGTGCCTTGTCGAAATAGCGTTGTGCCGGCTCGAAAGTCTGCCACACCTTTCGTCACCGCCTATGCTGATTAGCGCACCCCGCGGCCACGCCTGTTGAATTACCGGCTAACGAGGTTGTTGCGTATGCGTGCCACGGCGATGAAGTTTAGTACCCTGTTGATGATTACCGTTGTCATCAGTCTTAGCCTGACTGTCTATGCCTTTAAGGCTAAAGCCCAGCAACCTACTGAGGGCTTTACTTCACTGTTCATTGGGCACAGTTTCTTTAAGCCCTTTTACGATCAGATGCCAGATTACACCGCCGCTAGCGGAATCGCAGGTCACTCCCAGAATACGTTCTTCTCAGGCGGGTCTAGCGGTGCGCCCCAAGCGCTATGGGAAAATGCAAGTAAGCGAGCGCAGATACAGACGGTGCTTGACGGCGGTGAGGTAGCCTTGTTCGGCATGACGTACCATCCAAGTTACTCGACCACAGAAGGGTATATAAACTGGATAAATTATGCATTGGAACGGAACCCAGCTACACGATTCTTTATTGGGCTACCTTGGTTATCCTCTCCTGCAAGTTTTGATGCGGCGACGTACGATAGTGTCTATACACACTGGCATCCACAGTGGCATGCGTGGATAGATGGCCTGCGCTCCCTCTTTCCTGGAGTGGACATTTACTGCTTGCCCTACGGTTTCAGTGCAGTAGAACTTAGAAATCTGTTAGATGCGGATAATTTACCAGAGGTTGATATCTTGACGGGCTCACCCAGTGTTGCCATTTTTAGGGATTCTCTCGGACATCCTGGAAATATTCTGCGGGATTTAGGCACATTGGTATGGTTGAACGCTATTTACGGTGTGGACCTCTCGACGTACGCCTACGGGCCAGACTACACGACAGACTTAAACGTGATTGCACAGTCCATTATGGAGGGCCATGACCCAAACTATAATGCTGCCTATCTGACGGATAGCGACCTGGACGGGTTGGGTGACTTCATAGACAACTGTCCCTTAATACCAAATGCAGAGCAGACAGACAGTAATGGCAGCGGCCGAGGTGATGCCTGTGAGCGTTTACCCCTGGGCTGTTAGGATCCACTGAAAAGTCTGCCTAAGAGGCGGTTTTTTTATAGCGAAATAAATCTACCGAGAGGCAGTGGCAGCATGGACGTTCTAATTCAAAACGGAGAAATCGTTGACGGCACCGGCGATGCTAAACGCGCTGCTGACCT
>CAJXWP010000088.1 GCA_913062625.1 uncultured Haliea sp.
TGCTCTGAAAATGCCGCTGCACTGACCTATATGAGCCTGTTTGCGCTAGTGCCGCTGTTAACGGTTCTCTATACCATTGCGTCGGCCATCCCAGCTTTTCAGGGCGCCGAAGACCAGATGCAATCGATCCTGTTCACACATCTGATGCCTGAGAGCGGCTCTGATATCGAAAAGTACCTCAACAGTTTCTCCCAACAAGCAAAAAACCTTACGGGGCCTGGTATCGTCTTCCTGCTCGTGACGGCGATCCTGATGCTGCGCAATATTGAGCACGCGTTCAACATGATCTGGCATGCCCGGCAGAACCGTAGCGTCCTATCCAGTTTTCTGCTGTATTGGGCGGTGTTGACTCTCGCACCCATCACCATTGGTCTGGCGCTGGGCATAAGCACCTATCTTTCATCCTTCGCCAATGCTCTGGAAAATCTCGATATCTTCGGCGCTAAAGCGTTCTTGTTACAAGCCACGCCAATGTTACTCAGTACGGCGGGGTTCAGTCTGATCTACGCCGCTGTGCCCAACTGCCGGGTGCCGTTCAAACACGCGCTGGCAGGGGGGGTGTTCGTCGCTGTGGCCTTTCACGCCGCCCGCATAGCGTTTACGCAGTTAGTCGTGGGGTCCAATTATACGTTCATTTATGGTGCGTTCGCCGCCGTACCCCTGTTCTTACTGTGGATCTATCTGTCTTGGAACATCGTGCTAATGGGAGGCGTTCTGGTACATAGCCTATCGGCCTACCAAAACCATGAACAGGCAAACCGACCCGCAACCCTGAAGGCACTCGACGTACTGTATGTATTCTGGGAAAAGCAAAAGTCAGGCAGTGTGGTACGTGAAATCGAACTCCTTGACGGCAGGCACGACGTTATTCGGAGCCTAGACAGCGAAACCTGGAGCGAAGTACGCGACATTCTCATCCAGGAGAAAGTAATTACCGAGAGTGATAAGGGCCATTACTTGCTGAGCCGAGATCTTCACACCATTACCTTCTGGCAATTGAAAGAATGGATCGACGATGAGCATTCCCTGAACGAAGGCGACTTCACTACCCGCAGTGACTGGCAGAGCAATGCCTTGCGCCTGTTAGCGAGTGAACGTAAAGATCAGCGCGATATCCTGAGCATCAATCTAGCGGATTTGTTCAACCAGTGAGATGTGCACTCATTCTTGCTACGGTATTGTCCCTACTGGGGTGCACTAAAAGTGGTTCGGACACGAGTCTGCTAAGTTTGGAAAGCCTGCATGGACAGTGGGTGGTGGTCAATTACTGGGCGCAATGGTGCGCACCCTGTATCAAGGAAATTCCAGAATTAAACAGCCTTGATCAGGAATACGCTCAGGTCACTGTAGTGGGGGTAAACTACGATGGGAAAGAGGGGCAGGAGCTGGAACTGCAGCGGCAGAAGTTGGGCGTCACATTTGCCAGTCTGGCATCAGACCCAGCGGCACAACTGGGTATCTCCAGGCCGGTGGTCTTACCAACAACACTAATCCTGGACCCAAAAGGGCAACTAGTTGCAACCCTGATCGGGCCACAGACTTTCGCCTCACTAGCACAAGCGACCCAGCAAGATTGGAATGAAGCGTCCCAGCAAAATAAAAAAAGCCGGCCCAAAGGGCCGGCTGAAGCAGGCTAATAACCTGCAAGGAGAACAAGATCCGGACGAGGCGCAGTAGTACCGCAACAGACTTACTGTTTTTGCGGCAAACACTGTTTCAACGTCTGTACATAGTCAGACTTTGCGACTGGCCAAAAGTTCCGCCAAGGTCGAAATAAATTTTTCGCCACAATCAAGACCCTATAATAGCGCGCAATAAACGAAATTACGCACACAGACATCCTGCAATACAACGGTTCCGGCATGCGGTGACATGGCTTATTTTTCTGGATTAACAGCGCAGTATAATAGCGCAGCCCGGTAGTATTTTAGACCCCATGCCAACAAAGCGGCCGCAAAAGGACACACCAGTAACGGTAGCAGGCTCAGCGAATACGCTAAGTCGGCATCATTAGCAAAAACAAAGTCGGTCAATGCGGCAATCAGGCTAGGCCCCAGAGCCAGTCCCAGCAGATTGGTCATAAACAGCATCAGGGCAGATACCTGAGCCCGCATCCGGTTAGGGGTGATGTTTTGCAGTGCTGAAATGGCCAGCGCGAAATAGCTGTTGAGAAAAAACACAATAGGCACCGCTGCCCATAAGGCCAAGCTGCTATTGGAAGACAGGGGGCCAAGCGTCGCAGGCAGTAACCATAGCAGCGCGATCCACACGATTAGGCGCATGCTGGCATCCTCAAAGCCACGCTCGCGCAAAGGCTTGGCACTGAAACCACCCAGCAGCGCACCGGCACTGCCGGCGACAATAAAAATCAGACCAAACTGCGACCCTGCTTCTGCTCGATCCATACCATGACTGCGCACCAGAAATTCCGGATACCAAGCCATCGTGCCATAGCCCAACACGGCAAGCAGCGCTACTCCCATGATCAAACTACCATAGGCCTGCCAATGCATTCGCAGGTGTGTCTTTACCTCCGCGACATCGTAGTCCTGCGCCTCTGCAGGCAAGGCCCCGCGACGCGGCGGTTCTGCCATAAGCGACAACATCAGAACGAGTAAAAAGCCTGGCATGCCGACAATGAAAAATGTGCTCTGCCAAGGACGCAGTTCTCCCAACAGAGGCAATGACAACGCGCCATGCTGGGTAAAATATTCGTAGACGCCACCGCCTATAATATAGGCCAAGCCGCCGCCTATGGTGATTCCAAGCGTATAAACCGCCATGGCCTTGGGCAAGTTGCCCTCACTAAAATAATCACTCAGCAGACTGTAAGCGGGCGGGGAAAGCGCGGCTTCACCAATGCCAACACCGGCACGGGCCATAAAAAGCGTGCTAAAACTCCGCGTTATCCCGCACAGGCAGGTCATCAGGCTCCAAAAAAGAACACCAATGGTGATCACCCACTTGCGACTTCCCCTGTCCGCCAATCGGGCAATAGGCAACCCGAGAAAAATGTAGAACATGGAAAAAGCAAACCCGTGTAACAGGCTGTACTGGAAATCACTGATAGCGAAATCCGCTCGAATAGGACCGATTAAAACCGCCATCACGTTGCGATCAATAAAAGACAATATATACGCCAGTAATAATGCGGTCAGGGCATACATCGCCCTGCCTCGATTTGCCGCCTCATGACCTGCGACTGACGAAGCTGTCACACGCTGTCCCTATTGGCCCTAGTCAAGATCGTTATCATCATAAGAACATAGCAAACTAATCTCTTTATCTGTTTGGTTTCTATCAGCATGACAGCTGCTTGTTACAGCAGACCGCATTGTATCGCGAACGGATCCCAAGCGGGATCACGATGCCATCCGTACTCGGCTGAGTTCGCGACCTGCTCTGCGGTTTCTTCCCCTAATAGCCGCGCGATCAACGCCAGTGACATGTCGATTCCTACTAACACACCGGAGGACGTGAAAAAATGTTCGTCCTCAACCCAGCGGGCCGAATACGTCGAGTAACTCAAACTCCTCGAATAACACTACCGCTACCAATAATCGTGTCGTCACAGTACTACTCCTCGGATGATGTCAGTAAAACAGTGTTATTGAATCTACCGGTGTTCATTTTGCCCGAAGAGTAGCCCGACTCCGCCCGCCGCTTGCACTACCCCGGCGCCCTCCAGACCTATTCCTACTGGCAGAGGCAGTGGATACGATCCACTGCGGTGGTATGTGTCGATATAATTAAGACCGATCGCCCTGTTCTCAACGGTGACCATGCCCGGGCCAGGCACATCCAGCAGCACCTCTTCTCAGACCATCACTTCGGGGCCGCCGGTCTCAGAAATTCTTATCGCCTGCACCATTAAGCCGTTCTCTCTGTTCAACCTCTTACAACTCGTCTAAAGTACCACCCGTTCCCGTCATAATGGAACTCCCCAAACACCTATAGATTACTCGTGGAGCGCAAGAACGTGTTCGAAGAACTGCAGCTTGACCGCCACCTGCGTCTGGGTATTGATGCGCTTGCGTTAACGGAAGCCACCGAGGTTCAAAAACTGACCGTTCCCATGGCACTGGAAGACAAAGATCTGCTGGTCAGCGCAGAGACCGGCAGCGGCAAGACACTGGCTTACCTGATTCCCTTATCACAAAAAATTCTTGCTGTGAGTTCGACAAGACAAACAGGCACGCTGGCACTGATTCTTGTTCCTACCCGAGAACTGGCAAGACAGGTGCTTAAGCAGTGTCGCCAATTGTTGGTCATGTCGCCGATACAAGCCCAAGCCATTACCGGTGGAGCCGACTTCAAGTACCAAAAAGCGCAGCTGCGCAAGGATCCAGAAATCGTTGTGGCGACTCCCGGGCGCTTTCTAGAGCACTGTCAGAAACGCAGTGCTGATCTTAGTGGGCTTCAGACCTTGGTGCTCGATGAAGCCGATCGCATGCTGGACATGGGCTTTCGTGAAGACGTGCTCAAAATCGCTGAACTCAGTGCTGACAGCAAACAGGTGCTGCTGCTATCGGCAACACTTTCACACCGAGGCGTAGGTGACATCGCGGAAACACTGCTACATGATCCACAACAGATTGCGGTAGGCCAAGTACGCCAGCCTCACAGCAGCATTACGCATCAGCTAGTACTGGCGGACAGTCAGGAACACAAAGACAAATTGCTAACCGCGTTGATAAAGGAAGGCGGCTTTCATCGCGCATTGGTATTCAGCAACAAACGTACCACGGCGGTACGACTGTCTAACCTGCTCAGATATGAAGATCTGCGCTGTGGGTGTCTGCACGGTGAAATGAGTACGGAAGAGCGTAAACATGTCATGCATCAATTCCACGACGGCAAAGTCCATATCGTCTGCGCCAGCGATTTAGCCGCCAGAGGTCTCGATGTTAGTGGCATCGACCTGGTGGTCAATTACGATATACCCTACAGCGGAGACAACTACTTGCACCGCACCGGACGCACCGGTCGGGCAGGCGCAAAGGGGCTAGCCGTCTCTCTGGCCAACGCATCAGAGTGGAACATGATGGTCGGCATTGAACGCTATCTCGCACTCCGTTTCGAGCGCCGCACGCTGACCGGCCTGAAGGCGAAATACAGTGGGCCTAAAAAAGTAAAATCGTCTGGCAAAGCGTCAGGCGTCAAGAAAAAGAAGGAAAAGGCCACTACTGAGAAAAGTAAAACACGCACACGCAACCAAAAGAATGTGGGTAAGCGTCGAACAAAAGCAACAGAGGGAACCGTTGTCGTCAATGACGGCTTCACTCCACTGAAAAAAAAGAAACCGCGCGAGTGATTTCTGATTTGATTTAGAATCATGTACTGAATGTCAGCTGGAAGATAACGCTATGCCCAACCCCCTACTTGAACCACACCTGCTACCGCCTTTTTCACGCATTCAACCCGAGCACGTGGAACCCGCCATCAGGCAGCTAATCGAGACCAACAAACTTGCCATTGAAGAGCTGCTGGCAAATGATGGCGGCTACACGTGGGGCAACCTTCTGCAGCCAATAGAGGAGCTTGAGGACAAACTGGCTAAGGCCTGGTCGCCGGTGTCGCACCTCAACGGCGTGTGCAACAGCGAAGCATTGCGCGAGGCCTACAATGCCTGCCTGCCACTTCTGTCAGAATACAGTACATGGATGGGACAGCACAGTGACCTGTGCGCCGCCTATCAGCAGATAGCCGACGGAAAGGCATTCGCAGCCCTGAATACGGCACAGAAAAAATCCATCAACCAATCGCTACGAGACTTCCGACTTGCAGGCGTTGCGCTGCCAGCAGACGAGAAAAAAGATTACGGCGAGCTACGACAGCGCCTGTCCAAGCTGGGCAGTACCTTCGGAGAAAACGTACTCGATGCTACGAGTGCCTGGTCCAAGCAGGTGACGGCAGAGCAGCTGAGAGGCTTGCCTGAGACGGCAATGGCCAGTGCCAAGCAGGCAGCGGTTACGGCGGGACATCAGGACTACCTGATCAATCTTGAATTCCCGTCACTGTCACCCGTACTGAACTACTGCGATGATCGAGAGTTGCGGGAAACGGTCTACACCGCACACTGCACAAGGGCGTCAGAACTAGGGCCAAACGGTGGCCAGTGGGACAATACGGCGCTCATCACGGATACGCTGCAGCTGCGCAGTGAGTTGTCGCAGCTACTGGGGTTTGACAACTACGCAGAACTGTCTCTTGCGACAAAGATGGCCGAATCTCCGGCCAGCGTTGTAGATTTCCTGCAGCAGCTGGCAGAGCAGTCCCTGCCTCAGGCGAAAGAGGAGTGGCGACAGCTGGTGGAGTTTGCGCGCAATGACAGCGGCCTGACTGACCTGCAATCGTGGGACGTCGGCTACTACAGCGAAAAATTACGTCAAAAGCTTTATCAAGTGTCGCAAGAAGACATACGGCCCTACCTGCCAGTGGACCGGGTTCTGCCTGGCCTCTTCGAGGTGGTGCGACGTCTTTACGGGGTCGATGTTAACCCCGTAGAGCACTTTGATTCCTATCACCCCGACGTCAAGCTGTTCGAGTTACTGCGTGATGGCGAAGTCATCGCGTGCTTCTTTCTCGACCTTTATGCCCGAGCACACAAGCGCGGGGGGGCCTGGATGGACGACTGCCGGGTGCGACGCGAGACTGCCGACGGCCTGCAAATTCCTGTGGCCTATTTAGTGTGTAACTTCACAGCTCCGGTGGGCGACAGCCCTGCATTACTTACCCACAACGAGCTTACCACCCTGTTCCATGAGTTCGGCCATGGCCTGCATCATATGTTGACGCGCCAGACGGTAGCCGCCGTGTCTGGCATCAATGGCGTTGCTTGGGATGCGGTCGAGCTGCCCAGTCAATTCCTGGAAAACTGGTGCTGGGAACGTGAGGCGCTGTCGTTTATTTCGGGCCACCATGCGACAGGAGAAGCACTGCCGGAGGCACTGCTGGATAAACTATTGGCGGCACGGAATTTTCAATCAGGCATGACGATGATGCGACAGCTGGAGTTCTCCCTGTTCGACTTCCGCCTGCATCTGGAATGGGGAAGCGGCACTTTTAACTCCGTACAGAGCCTTTTGGATCAGATACGGCAGCAGGTAGCGGTAACCTCACCACCCATATTTAACCGCTTCCAAAATGCGTTCTCCCACATCTTCGCTGGCGGCTACGCAGCCGGATACTACAGCTACAAGTGGGCAGAAGTGCTGTCAGCGGATGCGTTCTCTCGCTTTGAGGAAGACGGTATCTTCAACGCGGAGACCGGCGCAGACTTCAGGACAAGCATTCTTGAAGCTGGCGGGTCGAAAGAGCCGATGGAGTTATTTATTGCCTTCAGAGGTCGCGAGCCGAGTATTGAGCCATTGCTTCGGCACTGCGGTATTAGCGGCTAATCATAACGGCCCGTGTCAGTCGCTGTGCCAGTGGGTACAGCCCTTCTGTCCAGGCCCAGAGGCGACACAAAGCTCAACCTCACGCAAATCATCACCCGCACTCTGGTCGAGTAATTTGCCCAGAAGATAGCGAGAAAACTCCTCCACAGTAGCATTACGAATGGGCAGCACTTGCGTATCGCTTTGCAAAAACAGTATCTCTTGGCCGTCATATCGCACGCAATAGCAGGCGCCAGACTCAACGACCTCTTGATAAGGAGAATCCCCCGCCAGCAGCGTATACTCGTCTAATTCATCACACAGCAGTGCGAGGCGGTTCTTGTACACATTGTAATCTGCTGAGAATCCGTTATAGCCCATCGGGGCCACAATTTTCGCTGAGACTGAATAATTATGCCCGTGCAAGCGCTCGCGTTCAGTCGCCGAAAAAATAGTGTAATGGGCCGCCGAAAACTTGTGGCCTTCTTTGTCAATGTACAACGTTGTTAATTCTTCCATTGCCCTAGTTTAACGGAGCTACCGCTTGACGTCACGGTAGAAATCACGGAGCCTCATTCTTTTGAGACTATAGCTTGGCAGTAAAACTGCCGTATCAGGCATTAAGGGTTATCGACAATGAAAGTAGCAATGATCACCGGTGCCAGCGTCGGCATAGGGAGCTCAACGGCTCAAACATTCCTCAATGAGGGGTTTGTCGTATTTAATCTTGCTCGTCGCCAGTGTGCGATCGACGGGGTTACTAGCCTGATTTGCGATCTTAGCAGCCAAGCATCTATTGATGCTGCCTGCGATACGCTAAAAAAAGCCCTGGCAGACTGCTCTGAGGCGACCTTAGTCCACAATGCCAGTCAGATGAAAAAAGACAGCGTGGACGACTGCAGCAGCGACAGTCTGAACCAAGTGATGGCAACCAATGTGATTGCCATCAACAGCCTTAATCAGCACCTGCTGCCGCTAATGCCGGCATCATCAAGCGTACTGTATATTGGCTCTACGCTTTCAGAAAAAGCCGTGCCCGGTTCTTTTAGCTATGTCGTCAGTAAGCATGCCCAACTCGGAATGATGCGCGCTACCTGCCAAGACCTCATGGGCAGTGGTGTTCATACCGCAATGATCTGCCCCGGCTTCACTGACACCGAAATGTTACGCACACATCTGGGCAGTAACCCTGATATTGAGGCAGGCGTTGCGGCAATGAACAGCTTTAACCGGCTCATCGAACCCAAAGAAATCGCCGAACTGATCCGCTGGGCCCATCACAACCCTGTCATCAATGGCGCTGTACTGCATGCCAACCTCGGCCAAAAGGAAAGCTGAACCGTGAGATGTCGCCTGCCAACCTGAGTGCACGTCACCGGCAATTTTGTCTACTAGCGGACTTCTCTGTGAGCGCGCTGGCCCGTCCAGCACAGCCTGTTGGAGCCACTGAGCAATCGATGTGAAACATGGCCCGGCGAAAAAATCGTGGAATGAGCGACACGTTTCGCAGCATGTGAAAGGACATTGGTGGCCGCGCACTTGTGAGCTCGGTATTTACTGCGCTACAGTAAATACCGCTGGCCCATGCTAGCGTTCCAACTGTTGTCATCCAAGCCAAGCCCGCAGCCCCACGTGCCGTGGCCATTGACGCTAATGGGGGGTCTGGTACTATGCGCGCAGCTTCATCAGGGACGAGGCTTCCAATGAACCTAACAACGGCACCACAGCGTGGCGTATTCGCTTCTTTCGCAACGATCAGAACTCTTACGAACATATTCATAGGCTCGGTCGCCCTGATGTTCGCCATGACCGCGACGGCAGACATCCTTGGAATAACTGGCACTAGTCCGGAAGGGATCGCACTTGATGCGGATGGGAATGTGTATACGGCGAATTCAGGCTCGAATAATGTGTCGAAGATTCTTGCCCCTGTGGCAGCAACGCCGGTCCCAACAAGCCCACTCTGGCTACTGGGCATGATGGCTGGTTTACTATCGCTAGTGGCTGTCAGGAAGCTTCGTAAAGCCTAGTAAGCTCCCTCGGATATTGCGATACGCAGCGGCTCCTTCGGGGGCCGTTTTGCTTTCAGAAGTGCCGAAAATTGGCCTTTAGTAAAATCCAGAGGCTACGCTAAACATTGAGCGTGCGCCGCCCCGCCCCCGGGGCCCTTAATCCCTTGGGATTCTATAGCACCTCAAAGAGGCTGATGTAACCAGGGCTTTGATCTGCAGTGCGGAGGAATCTAGGCAGCGTGCGGCAGCCCTAGGCCTAGGGAATCAAGGCCAACCAAGGGGGCCAGACGATCTGGGGAGCCTGACACTATTCTCTCCATAGTATTCCTAGCCCACCGTATCCACTGTCCTATGGTTCCCTTTAGCGCAAGGCAGTGTACATTCTGCGATACATTAGGATACTTCAGGGGGGGGCGAGCCACTGATACCAAGCGGTTCCAAGGGGGTCACAGGCCCGTAAGGGGACTTTTCATAAGCTGGGCCTACAATGTATAGGTGAGGCGCTGTTTAACTCCACTAACTTATTGTTGAAAACAATATAAACGGCGCTCATTGCCACACGTGGTCCATACCTGGGCAATACCAGTCCATTTATAATCGGTCATAGACAAATCTCCATGACTCGCGAACTGGTTCGCCCCGTTATTACCATTTGTTGACCAGTCAGAGCAGGTGAACCCAGACGATTTACCATCGGAAAGGGTGCCCGTCCAAACCAAGTTGCGCGACGCGTCGACCTCTGCCAGCTTGCCTTCTTCCGTAAACTCAATCTTCTGTCGAAGGTTTCCATCGGTTAAATCGCTATAACTCGATGCGATTTGGTTAGTGGCGTTACTGTTGGTTTGTTCGTATGGAACAAGGCTCTTCGTAAATCGCGTATCCGGGCTACCACCGTTGCTGTCCGAAAGCCATGCCTTGTAAGTACCTGTGAGGCCCGCCGCATTTGCTAAACCTTGACATTTTTGGTCTGCGCCCGATAGCCCGCCGAGATTGCCAGTATATCTGAGACTTGTAACAAATACTTTTAACGCTGTGGGTGCGAGTACAGGCCTGATACAGGGTAACTGCACCGAATTGCCACCGCACGTCAGCGTCGCTTCATTTTCGATCGTGCATGCAGAGAGTGAACAGGAGGCGCCATCTGTTCCATTAACTCCATTAACTCCATTAACTCCATTAGCTCCATTAGAGCCTTGGGGGCCTTGGGCTCCAGCAGAGCCAGCAGGCCCAGCAAGGCCTTGTATACCCGTTGTACCTTTAGAACCCTGAGCTCCCGCAGCGCCATCTTGGCCGCGGATAACCCCAATGTCAGCCCAGCCCTCGTCACCGGTGCCGTCACTCACCCAGCCAATGTCTGTATCGTCAGCTATCCACAAATCTCCTGCTGCAGCATCAGAGTGCTTAATTAGGATCGCGGTGAAGCTTATTTCAACCCCTTTAATTTGGACAGAGGTACCGTCAGCCCCTACAGGACCTTGAATGCCCTGACTACCTGTGGTCCCCTGGGGGCCAGCAGCGCCAGTACTTCCATCCGTTCCATCTGTTCCACTAGTCCCAGCAGGTCCCTGAGCTCCTTGAGCTCCAGCAGTTCCATTAGGTCCAACAGGCCCTTGCATGCCCGTTGTACCTTCAGAACCCTGAGCTCCCGCAGCGCCATCTTGGCCGCGGATAACCCCGATGTCAGCCCAGCCCTCGTCACCGGTGCCGTCACTCACCCAGCCAATGTCTGTATCGTCAGCTATCCACAAATCTCC
>CAJXWP010000089.1 GCA_913062625.1 uncultured Haliea sp.
CGCGCGAGCGTGACAAATTAAAAAAAGGGGAGTAAGACCATGTTTGAACTAATCGATAGTATTCCATCAAACGCAGTGATTAAAGTGATAGGGGTAGGCGGCGGCGGCGGCAATGCGGTCAAACACATGATCGAAAATAATGTTGAGGGGGTAGATTTCATCTGTGCGAATACCGATGCGCAGGCACTGTCGGATATTGTCGCCAAGACGGCGCTGCAACTGGGTGGAGACATCACCAAGGGGCTGGGAGCCGGCGCGAATCCGGAGATTGGTCGCGCGGCTGCAATGGAGGATCGCGAGCGTATTGCGGATGCACTGCGCGGCGCCGACATGGTGTTTATAACAGCCGGCATGGGTGGCGGCACGGGTACCGGTGGAGCACCGGTGGTGGCTGAAGTGGCGAGGGAGTTGGGCATATTGACCGTTGCAGTAGTGACTCGGCCCTTCGTTTTCGAAGGCAAAAAGCGCCTGAATATTGCGCTGGAGGGATTGGCTGAGCTGGAGCAGCATGTGGATTCCTTGATCACTATTCCCAACGAGAAATTACTGGAAGTGCTGGGGAAAAACACCAGTCTGTTGGATGCATTTCGCGAAGCAAATGATGTGTTGTTGGGCGCTGTTCAGGGTATCGCTGACCTGATTATTCGCCCCGGCATGATTAACGTAGATTTCGCTGATGTTCGAACGGTCATGTCAGAAATGGGTATGGCGATGATGGGGACAGGGTATGCTAACGGTGAAAACCGTGCGCGCATGGCAGCAGAAAAAGCGATCAGTAGCCCGCTGTTGGACGACATCAACCTCGCGGGAGCCCGCGGTATTCTGGTCAATATTACTGCCGGCTTTGATCTGTCGCTGGGTGAGTTCTCTGAAGTGGGTGAGACCATTGAAGAGTTTGCCTCTGAAGAAGCGACGGTGGTGGTCGGCACGGTGATCGATCCGACTATGAAGGAAGAAATCAAGGTCACTGTCGTCGCTACGGGTCTTGGTGGCGCAGCTGCGCGAGTGCCTCTGCAGGTTGTAGAAGGCAACTCCAGGCCCGTTGTTGCTGATCCAGAAGCAGAGCCTGATTATAAGGAGTTTGACCGCCCTCCTAGCATGCGCAGTTCCCGCAAGTCTACTGGTGGGCAGGTTGCAGCAGCAGCAGAAGGTGCCAGCGAGGACTATTTTGACATTCCTGCGTTTTTGCGCCGCCAGGCTGACTAGCGGTTCATTGCCAAAGTTGTTACCGAGCTGATCCTCAACCCCGAGTCAGCCGGTAACAGCGTATCGGTTTCAGGATTGATCTGAATCCCGAGACTGGAATAGCGTTTTTTTTCGAGTCCCGGTGTTGCTTGCAGACCCTCAAAGAACACCGTTGACTTGGCGTTTTTACATCGTTTATGGCATACTTTCTTGTATATTTAATAGTCTATGCGCCTGTTAACCAATACATGAAAATAATTCTGATTAGTTCAAAGCATAAGGGCTCGCGCTCCATACAGCTGAACCGCTGGTCGCGGGCACTATTATCACTTTGTTGTCTCGGTCTGCCGCTGGGCCTTGCGGCCTCTGGGTACCTTGTGGGGCAGCAAAGTGGGGCGCCCCTGAGTGAAGAAGCGCCCGATACATTGCGAGATGAAGCGCAGCAGTCTGGCGCGCTAGGCGGGCTCTCCGAGCCACAGCTGCGCGCCATGACAGGCAATCTTGCCGAGTTAGAGGCTAGAATGACTCGGCTGGACGCGCTGGGACAGCGCCTCACTGCGATTGGAGACCTGCAGGAGGGAGAATTCGACTTTAGCGAGCCACCTGCGCTTGGCGGACCCATGGTGGGTGAGTTTAATGCCGATGCTTCTATTACTGATCTTGACCGTGAGTTGGCTCGATTTGCGGCGCACATTGGAGACCGCGAACAGCAGTTGGACATGTTGGAATCACTGCTGAGCAATCGCAAGCTGCAAGAGCAGGCATCACTATCAGGTAAGCCGGTAAAAAAGGGCTATATGTCTTCCCGCTATGGGTGGCGTTCAGACCCCATTACGGGAAAACGTTCAATGCATACCGGTCTCGACTTTGCCGGAAAGACCGGCTCTGAGGTTGTGGCCGTGGCTTCCGGTGTAGTGAGCTGGACGGGTAAGAATTCAGGTTACGGGAATGTTGTAGAGATTTCCCATAGTGATGGCCTCATCACACGTTATGCGCACAATAAAGAAAACCTGGTCGTCTCCGGCGACCTTGTGCGCAAGGGAGAGACCATCGCGCTCATGGGCTCCAGCGGCCGTGTCACCGGTCCCCATGTGCATTTTGAAGTGTATAAAAATGGACGCGCAGTTGACCCCTCAAGTTACGTGGCGCGCACGCAACCCTGATCCCGTTCTGTTTTCGCTACTCGCTCGCGCCGAGCCATTCTAGTTCGGTCCACTTTAGACAACATGCGATGAAATGTAATGATAAGCCAAACTCTGAAAAATTTTTTCGGCACGCGTAATAGCCGTGAGCTAAAGCGCATGGGCAAGATTGTCAAAAAAATCAATGCCTTTGCGGATGACATGAAAGCGCTCGACGATGAGCAGTTGGCGGCTAAAACGCCTGAGTTCAAACAGCGCCTAGCCGGTGGAGAGACTCTAGACGGTATTCTTCCTGAGGTCTTTGCAGTAGTGCGTGAAGCGGGAGACAGGGCACTCGGCCTGCGCCATTTCGATATGCAGCTCATCGGTGGTATGGCTCTGCACGAGGGCAAGATCGCCGAAATGCGCACAGGGGAAGGAAAAACGCTGGTGGCGACACTGCCCGCCTATCTAAATGCACTCACGGGCAACAGCGTGCATCTGATTACGGTGAATGATTACCTAGCCAATCGTGATGCGCATTGGATGGGGCCGCTGTATAACTTTCTGGGTGTGTCATTCGGGGTCATTAGGTCTGGTCTGGCAACGCCGGAAAAAATTGCAGCCTATAGCGCCGACATCGTCTATGGCACCAATAACGAGTTTGGTTTTGATTATTTGCGCGACAATATGGCCTTCGCTCTGGAAGAGCGCATGCAACGGGGTCTAAGTTTTGCCATTGTCGATGAGGTGGACTCCATCCTCATTGACGAGGCGCGGACGCCGTTGATTATTTCTGGAGCGTCGGATGACAGCTCTGAACTCTATCGGCGTATTAATAGCATGATTCCGTCTTTGAGACTGGATACCGAGGAGGAGCCTGGACATTACACTGTCGACGAAAAGCAGCGTCAGGTGGAGTTGACCGAATCCGGACACGAGTTTATTGAGGAGTCGATGATCAGTGGGGGTTTGCTAGAGGAAGGCGAGAATCTCTACGGCGCTACCAACCTCAATTTGTTGCACCACGTGTATTCCGGCATGCGCGCGCACGTATTGTATCACCGCGACGTGGAGTATATTTTACAGGACGGGCAGGTGGTGCTGATTGATGAGCACACCGGTCGCACGATGGCAGGAAGGCGCTTGTCAGAGGGTCTGCATCAGGCTATCGAAGCAAAAGAGGGAGTCTCCATACAAAGCGAAAGTCAGACGCTAGCGTCTACAACCTTTCAGAACTACTTTCGCATGTATGACAAGCTGGCCGGCATGACAGGCACCGCTGATACTGA
Organism: uncultured Haliea sp.; assembly: GCA_913062625.1. GTDB lineage: Bacteria > Pseudomonadota > Gammaproteobacteria > Pseudomonadales > Halieaceae > Marimicrobium. The sequence goes on from CAJXWP010000089.1 coordinate 3,599, forward strand.
AGCGTTTGAATTTCGTCAGATCTATGGCCTTGAAGTACTGGTTATTCCCACCAATGTCGAACAGCAGCGAGACGACCTTAATGATTTGATCTACCTCAGCACCGAGGAGAAGTTCGACGCGATTGTGGCTGACGTCAAGGCGTGTATGGGCAAGGGCGCGCCTGTCTTAGTGGGTACCGCTTCGGTTGAAACATCCGAAGCCATGTCCGAGCGCTTCCGCAAGGCGAAGATCGATCACAAGGTGCTTAATGCCAAGTACCACGAGCAGGAGGCTGAAATTATTGCCCAGGCTGGCCGGCCTGGCGTCGTGACGATTGCCACTAACATGGCAGGCCGCGGCACGGATATCGTGTTGGGCGGAAATCTGGAGGCAGAACTTAACGCGCTGGGGACGACTGACGATAAGCCCGTGCGCGAAGCCTGGCAGAAGCGACATGATCAGGTGTTGGCGTCAGGCGGATTACATATTCTCGGCACTGAGCGGCATGAATCACGTCGCATTGATAACCAGTTGCGCGGTCGTGCGGGGCGTCAGGGAGACCCGGGCGTGTCACGTTTTTATCTTTCTATGGAAGATAGCTTGATGCGAATCTTTGCCTCTGAGCGCGTGAAGGGGTTTATGCAAAAACTGGGGATGGAGAAGGGCGAAGCGATAGAGCATCAAATGGTCAGCAACGCTATTGAAAAGGCGCAGCGCAAGGTAGAGGGCCGCAACTTTGATATCCGCAAACAGCTGTTGGAATACGATGACGTGTCTAACGATCAGCGTCAGATAATCTACCAACAGCGTGATGACTTGCTGACCGAAGCGGATATCTCCGAGACGATTACCGCTATTCGTCTCGACGTGGTGGCTGATGCTGTGGAGAGCTACATTCCTCCGATGAGTGTGGAGGAGCAGTGGGATGTTCCGGGCCTCGAAAAACAGCTGGAGTCTGAGTTCTCTGTCTCGTTGCCGCTGCAGCAGTGGTTGGATGAAGATGACACCATTCACGAAGAGGTGTTGCGCGAGAAAATTTTCGACGCCGTACAGTCCGCTTATGACGCCAAGGGTGACGATGTGGGTCCGGATATGCGCAGAATCGAAAAGCAGATTATGTTGCAGGTGCTTGACACGTTGTGGAAAGAACATCTGTCCACCATGGATCATTTGCGTCAGGGTATTCATTTGCGGGCCTATGCCCAGAAGAACCCTAAACAGGAATACAAGCGAGAGTCTTTCGAGTTGTTCCAGCAGTTATTAGTCAATCTTAAATATGAAGTGGTGAAGTTTCTCAGTCATGTGCAAATACAGCGCCAAGACGAAGCTGAGGCGATCGAGGAGAAGCGTCGACAAGCCGCTGCGGGGGAGAAGCTTGCCTTTCAGCACGCGCAAGCGCCGGCGTTGGAAGGGGGTGATGCTGAGTCAGCTGAGCCGGCGACACCTCAGACGTATGTGCGAGAGCAGCCCAAGGTCGGGCGCAATGAGCCCTGCCATTGTGGTAGTGGTAAGAAGTTTAAACAGTGCCACGGCAAGCTGTGATCCTATGCCGTTTGCCGGTGAGCGTAGTGAGTAATTGAGGTGGCAGTCGGAGATGACAGCCATGGACCATTGCACAGTGTGCCGGGTGTTCGTCTAGGCACTGCCTGTGCTGGAATAAAAATACCGGATCGCAAAGATCTAGTGCTGATCGAGCTGGCGGACAATACGCAATGCGCTGCAGTGTTTACCCGCAACGCATTTTGCGCCGCACCGGTTACGGTCGCGCGAGAAAATCTACAGAGTTGTGCCCACCAGCCGCGCTATTTGTTGATCAACACGGGCAATGCCAACGCGGGAACCGGACGTGCCGGTATCGAGGCCGCGCGCACCAGTGTGCTGGCGGTGGCCTCGGCGGCGGGAGTTGATGCGTCCTGTGTACTGCCTTTCTCTACCGGTGTTATCGGTGAGCCGCTGCCGTTGGAGCGCCTGACACAGGGCGTGCCTGCCGTATTTACTGCACTGTCTGCTGACGGCTGGGCCGCTGCGGCTGAGGGAATACTCACGACAGATACCCGCCCCAAGGCGCAGTCGGTGCGGTTCCGTTGTGACAGCCAAGACTACGTGGTGACTGGAATTGCAAAAGGTTCCGGCATGATACGACCGAATATGGCCACTATGCTTGGCTTCGTCGCTACCGATATGGCGGTTGAGCAAACTCTGTTGCAGGCACTCCTAGCGCAGGTGACAGAGCGTTCATTTAACCGCATCACCGTAGACGGTGACACCTCTACCAATGATGCCTGTTTGTTGCTGGCGACAGGGAAAGCCGGCAATGCACAGGTCAATGATGATCATTGTGACCTGTACCGTGCACTGCATGATGCCGTGGAAGAGGTGTGCATCAGTCTCTCCCACAGCATTGTGCGGGATGGGGAGGGCGCGAGCAAATTTGTGACGGTTCAGATCAACGGCGGTCGCAGTGAAGCAGAGTGTCTGGAGGTTGCGTTTACCATCGCCCATTCGCCGTTGGTGAAAACGGCACTGTTTGCCAGTGATCCCAATTGGGGTCGCCTGCTCATGGCCATAGGTCGGGCTGACATCCCCAAGCTAGACGTCGAAAACGTTAGACTGTATCTCAATGACGTGTTGATTGCCGAGGGTGGTTGTCGTGCTGCCAGTTACACAGAAGAGCAGGGCGTCGCTGCCATGGCTCCAGAGAATATTGTTATCCGCGTTGAACTTGAAAGGGGCGCCGCTAGGGCCACCGTGTGGACGACTGACTTCTCCTATGACTATGTGCGCATTAACGCCGAATACCGCTCCTGAATGTCCGTCGTTCACGTGGCAGTGGGGGTCATTGTCGATAGTGCCCATAATGTACTGATCACCCGACGCTCACAGGGCGCTCATCAGGGCGGGCTGTGGGAGTTCCCCGGAGGAAAGGTCGAAGTGGGCGAATCGCTCGTTGCGGCTTTAACGAGAGAATTGCAGGAAGAGTTGGGTATTTCTATTGGCCGCACCAGCGCACTGTTAGAGATTCATCACGATTATGGTGATAAGCAGGTGCTGCTTGACGTGCACATGGTGTGGGATTACAGCGGTGAAGCACGCTCTTTGGAGAACCAGCCGATGGCTTGGGTGACGCCACAGGCATTAACGCAATACGCTTTTCCCACCGCTAATTTAGCCATTGTGACGGCGCTTGGAAAACTTTTCGCCGTCTGACATGTGTGAATTAGAGCGCAGCGTCAGCGCGCAGTAAAAAGGCTTTGTGTAGCGTTTCTACTTTACTGTCGAGCAGTTCCAGAGAGCCGGTGTTTTCAATCACAATATCAGCGAGTGCCAGCCTGTCTTTCCGCGCCATTTGTGCGGCCATGATGCGTTTGACCTGCGCCTCATCATTGTTGTCCCGCTGCACCGTGCGCTGCAGCTGCAGTTGTTCGGGTACGTCTACCACCACCACACAATCGACCAGTGCCTTTTGGGTGGTATCGAGCAGTAGCGGTGAACTGAGTATTGTGTAGGGGCTGCGCGAGGCGCTGATTTGATCGAGTATTTCCTGTCCAATGAGAGGGTGTGTGAGGCGCTCCAGCCAGAGCCGCTCTGTCTCGTCGGCGAAAACGTGGACGCGCAAAGCGGCCCTGTCTAGTGTGCCATCTGTCTGGATGATGTCAGCACCAAAGTGCTGCGCGATGGCGGTCAATGCTGGCCTGCCTGGCTCCACGACCACTCTTGAGACTACGTCTGCATCAACTACGGTAATCCCACGCTGCTCAAAGCAGCGGGTGACGGCGCTCTTGCCGCTGCCAATGCCGCCGGTGACGCCTATGACTAGCATCATATCAGCCGCTCCCCAATGCGTTTGAATAGCGAGACATAAGGGTGTCGCCCCACAGCAATGCGATCCAACCCGCCATGGCCAGATAAGGCCCGAAAGGAATGGGGATATCTTTGCCTCGGCGTTTTATGATCATCAGCGCGATACCGCAGACCACTCCGACCACAGAGGACAGTAAAATAATTATGGGAAGCGCTTGCCAGCCCATCCAAGCACCCAATGCGGCGAGCAATTTGAAATCGCCGTAACCCATGCCCTCTTTACCGGTGATCAACTTGAATACCCAATAAATACTCCACAGCGAAAGGTAGCCCATGATGGCCCCGATCACAGCGTCCGGCAGGCTGACGTACGTTGCATTGAGGTTGAACAGCAAACCTAGCCACAGCAGCGGCAGCGTGATGTCGTCGGGTAGCAACTGGTGGTCCATGTCGATCATGGTCAGCGCGATCAATGACCACGTAAACAGGAGGGCACCGAGCAAGGCCAGAGACACGTCGAAATGCCATGCCAGTGCTAATGTCATCAGGCCAGTTACTAATTCCAGCAGTAGGTAACGTGGCGAAATTCGCGCAGCACAATTGCTGCACTTACCGCGCAGGGCAATGTAGCTGAGCACGGGAATATTGTGCCAGGGTTTGATAGCCGCCTTACAGTGAGGGCAGTGGGAATTCGGAATAGCCAGGTTGAACAGCGTCTCTGCGCTCTCTTGCTCGACCTCCAACAACTCGCAGCAATCGCGCCGCCACCGGGACTCCATCATCAGTGGCAGGCGATAAATGACGACATTGAGAAAGCTCCCGACAAGCAGGCCAAGACACAGCAAGCCCACACTTAACAGGCCGATTGGGACGACGGTTTCTGGCATAAAGTATGTGTCCTTGCGGTGGTGGCCTAGATGACCGATCCCAACATGAAGATAGGCAGATACATGGCAATCATCAGACCGCCTATAAGTACCCCCAGCACGGACATTATCAGTGGCTCCAGCAAGGAGCTGAGGCTGTCGACCGCATTATCGACAGCCTCTTCATAGTGGGTAGCAACCTTGTCCAGCATATCATCGAGTGCTCCAGATTCTTCGCCAATAGACACCATTTGCAGCAGCATGTTGGGAAATAGCCCAGTAGATTTGATCGAGCTATACAGTGTGTTTCCCGTGGTGACATCGTCGCGGATGCGCCGAATAGCCTTCGCATAGACTGAGTTTCCTGCTGCGCCGGCGGTAGAGTTCAAGGCCTCCACCAGTGGCACGCCAGCGGCGAATGTGGTGGCCAACGTGCGCGAGAAACGCGCGATCACGGCATCATGAATGATGCCGCCAACAACCGGTGTCTTTAGGGCGACTCGATCCAAGAGCTCGGAAAAACCGACAGAACGCTGCTTCATCTCTTTAAAGGCAAATAGTGTCCCGGCAATGCATCCGACCATGACAAACCACCAGGCGATAAAAAAGTCTGACAAATTCATGACAAACTGGGTGAACGCAGGCAGTTCAGAGCCAAAGTTTGCGAAGGTATTGGCAAAAACGGGGACCACTTTAATCAATAAGATCCCGCAGACGATTAGCGCGATACAGACTACTGCAGCGGGATAAGTCATGGCTTTTTTGATTTTGGCTTTTAGCTGTTCACTTTTTTCCTTATACGTGGCCACGCGATCCAGCATGACCTCCAGAGTACCGGAGTCTTCACCGGATCCAACGAGGCTGCAGAACAGTTCATCAAAGTAACGCGGGTGTTTCGCCAGAGAAGGTGCAAGTCCGCTGCCCGAGGCCACATCATTTTTGATGCTGACGGTTAACGCTTTCATTTGAGGGTTTTCTAAACCGTCTTCGACGATGTCAAAACTTTGCACCAGTGGCACGCCAGCCTTGAGCATCGTTGCCAGCTGCCGCGTGAAAATGGCAATATCAGCGGGCTTGATGGCTTTGCCTTTGCTGCCGAATAAGGGCTTCGATTTTTTCCGTACTTTATTGGGCTTGATGCCCTGCTGTCGTAATTGTGCTCTGGCCATGGCCTGGCTGACAGCCATGATTTCTCCCGTGCCGGGGCGGCCACTTTTGTCTGTCCCGTTCCAGGTAAAAATGTCAGTTCTGATTGCGTTTGCTGCCATGTTGGTGGTCGTGCTCCTGTCCTTGTTATGCCGTTACTGTCTAGTCGACGGTAATCCGATTAGCTTCTTCTAAGCTGGTCATTCCCTGAGCGACTTTTTTCAGTGCTGCGATGCGTAAATCATGAAAGCCTTCTGCTCTGGCTTGAGCACTGATTTGCAATGAGTTGCCCTCTTCCATAATGAGCTTGGCAATGGAGGGCGTTATTTTAACCACCTCGTATATTCCCACTCGGCCCTTGTAGCCGGCATTACAGTCTTTGCAACCCACAGGGCTCATGAGAGTCGCTCCGGCTAGCATGTCTTCAGTAAAGCCCTCTTCGAGGAGTGTGGTGTGCGGGATGTCACCCGCTGGCACACTGCAGACCTTGCATAATCGCCGGGCCAATCGCTGCGCTATGATCAGAGTGACGGAAGACGCGACGTTAAAGGCCGGAACCCCCATGTTGAGCAATCGAGTAATGGTTTCTGAGGCACTGTTGGTGTGCAGCGTGGAGAGCACGAGGTGGCCTGTCTGCGCGGCTTTGATGGCGATTTCGGCGGTCTCGAGATCCCGAATCTCGCCTACCATGATCACATCGGGATCTTGGCGCAAGAAAGAGCGCAATGCTTCAGCAAAGTTGAG
>CAJXWP010000090.1 GCA_913062625.1 uncultured Haliea sp.
AGTCGTACCTCCGCTGCCGACAGCAGTTGGTACTCGGTCACCTATGGCAACGGGGTTTTCGTTGCTGTTGCTGCTAGTGGCACGGGTAATCAAGTAATGTCCAGCCCTAACGGCATCGACTGGACCGGACGAACTTCTGCCAACGACAATGTATGGACTTCCGTCACCTATGGCGAGGAGGCTGAACTTTTCGTTGCTGTCGCTCAAGGCAACGTGAAGAAACAGGTAATGACCAGCCCTAACGGCATCGACTGGACCGAACGAACCTCCGCCGTCAACAAACAATGGCGCTCGGTCACGCATGGCACCGGGCTTTTTGTTGCTGTCGCTTTGGACGGCAGCGACGACCGAGTAATGACCAGCCCTAACGGCATCGACTGGACCAGACGGACTTCCGCTGCAGACAACAGCTGGTACTCGGTCACCTATGGCAACGGAGTTTTCGTTGCGGTTTCTGCAAGTGGCCAGGACCGGGTAATGACCAGTGGCAACCTTCCGACTCCTGCAGCACCAACAGGCCTATTAGCTACGCCAGGTGACGAGCAGGTAGTCATCACATTTAGTGCAGGCCTAGACAACGGTTCGCCCATCACCAACTATCAATACAGCCTTGACGGCGGGGACTTCACTGCCTTAAACCCCGCTGTTGCTGCTAGCCCCATCTCAATAACCGGGCTGGAAAATGGCCAGACTTATTCTATTAGGCTAAAAGCCGTCAATGACGTGGGTAGCAGTGCTGGTGCTTCTGGCGCGGTGACGGTTGCTCCAGCACCGCCAACACCAGCGCCAGCACCAGCAGCTACACCCGTCCCCATAGGCCCTCTGTGGCTACTTGGTATAATGGCTGGTTTGTTATCGCTAGTGGGCATCAGGAGGATTCGTAAAAGCTGAGTAAGCTCGCTCGGATATTGCAATATACAGCGGCTCCCTTGCGGTCGTTTGGTGTCAGGCGCTCTCACGCTTCTGCTTTAGTTTTCATTCGCTTGAGACTATCGAGCATTAGCAATTATTGCTTTACGATGGCGCCAGTCCACCTGACAGTTACTGCTATTGAACACTCACTGTAAAAGGAAATTCCTATGCCTTTCCTGCGAACGTGTCTATTGCTGCTAAGCCTTGCGCTGGCAGGTCTGATTCAGACAGCTCACGCCGTGACTGAAACCGACACCCTGAACGCGGTATTAGCGTCGCGCAGCGATGAGGACACAGTCCGCGATGATGCGCGCCAACCGTTAGAAACTCTGACCTTTTTCCAAGTTAAGCCAGGCATGACGGTAGCCGAAGCCCTACCTGGCGGGGGCTGGTATACCCGCATACTGGCAAACTATCTGGGGCAAGATGGCACGTTGTATGGCGTGAACTATCCTGACAGTCTATGGCCCATGCTCAGCTATGCCTCCCCCGAGTGGATCGCACAACGCATTGCCGCTACCGACAATTTCACAGCCAAAGTCGCAACCTTCACTGACAACGGCATCACAGCACAGGGCTTCACTTTCGATACCGTCCCCCCTGAGGTGGAAGGCACCGTAGATCGGGTGCTGCTGATACGCGCCCTACACAACCTCAATCGCTTTCAACAGAAAGCAGGCACAAGCTCACAAGCGCTTACAGCGACCCACGCGATGTTAAAAAAGGACGGGCTGGTCGGCGTCGTACAGCATCGTGCACCGGCAACAGCCAGCGAAGAATGGGCCGACGGTAACAAGGGCTACCTCAATGAGGCGGCAGTCATTGCCATGTTTGCAGAAGCCGGCTTTGCGCTGGTCGCGCAGAGCGAGATCAATGCAAACCCACTGGACCAACCTTCTGGCGAGGATAGCGTCTGGCGATTGCCCCCTTCGTTGCGCGGCAATAACGACGACGCGCAGCGCGAAGCAATGGTTGCCATTGGCGAGTCTGATCGCATGACTCTCCTGTTTCGCAAAGCGCCCTAGAAATAACTAATAGTTATCTCAGAATATAGATAAATGCCATATGGTTATTTCTGGCGCGTTTGGTGCTGCTGCTTATATTGAAAATACGCTATGCTTTCATGCTTAAACAAGGAAGTCTGATGAGTGGCATAAAACAGCTTTTAAACGATATCGAAAACGCACCCAGCGGTTCGGGCGTAGTCGCCATCTTTGATTTCGATGGTACTCTCATCGCCGGTTATTCAGCCACAGCGTTTATCCGCGAACAGCTCAAGCGCGGCGATCTATCCGTGACTCAATTGATCACATTGATGCGGGCCATGACCAATTTTGGACTCGGCAATATGGGATTTTCGGGTATGATGGCGGTTACCGCCCAGTTTATGCGCGGCATTGAGGAGGAGGCTTACCGCGAGGTGGGAAGGCATCTCTATACCAAACAGATCGCCCGCCTCATCTACCCTGAATCCCGCGCACTCGTAAAAGCACATCAGGCCAAAGGGCACACTGTAGCTATCATCTCGTCCGCCACACCATATCAGGTAGAGAACGCAGCAGCAGACTTGGGCATTGATCATGTGCTGTGCACACGTCTGGAAGTTGAAAATGGCACGTTCACAGGCGGTGTTGTCAGCCCTGCCTGTTTTGGGCAGGGTAAAGTCGACGCGGCAGAATCTCTAGCGAGCCAGTTTCGCGCTGACCTAGACAACAGTTTTTTCTACTCAGACAGCACGGATGATCTATTATTGCTTGAGAGAGTGGGACATCCGCGAGCGCTGAACCCCAGCGACAGGCTGGAGCGAATCGCACGGGGACAGCAATGGCCAGTTACAAAATTTGGCAGCCGCGGGCGCCCTACCCTGACACAGTTTATTCGCTCTATCGCTGCCACCACTTCACTAATAACCAGCTTTATAGCCGGCCTGCCGGTCTATGCACTGACGGGGTCCAGACGCGAATCGCAAAATTTTTCTTTCTCCCTGTTTGCCGATACAGCCAGCGCTCTCGTCGGAATGGATTTAGACGTAACAGGAGAAGAGCACCTGTGGTCTCACCGACCCGCCGTTTTTGTGTTCAATCACCAGAGTAAGGCAGATGTCATTATCATCGCTAAGTTATTGCGTCGCGATATCGCCGGAGTAGGCAAAAAGGAAATTAAAAAAGAGACACCGGTTCTGGGCACGATACTGGAGCTAGGCGGATTGGTTTTTATAGACCGCGCCGACGGCAAGAGTGCGATCAATACGATGAAACCGCTGATTGATGTGATACGCAACGAAGGGAAGTCGGTGGTAATAGCGCCGGAGGGTACCCGCAGTGTTTCTCCTACCATGGCATCCTTCAAAAAAGGCGCTTTTCATCTAGCAATGCAAGCCGGGGTACCGATTATACCTATCGTCATTTATAACTCGGGGGATGTCGCGCCCAAGGGTGACTTCGTCCTCCGCTCTGCGACCGTCAAAGTAGAAGCATTGCCGCCGGTTGATACCGATCAATGGTCGGTGGAGACAATCGACGACCATGTCCGTGAAGTGCGCAATATGTTCGCTCGAGCATTAGGGCAGTCAGAACAAACAGGGCTTAGCGCACTCACTAATAAGACCCAACCAAAACTGAAACCCAAACCCAAGCCCAAGCCCAAGCCCAAGCCTAAGCCTAAGCCTAAATCTAAAGCAAAGGTGAAGGTGAAGGTGAAGGCCGTACAAAAACAGACCGTCAAAAAACAATAAATATATTAGAGAAGTAGGCTGGATGGATGAATACAACAAAGCAATACCAGCAGCATAGTCCGTGGCCAGACGAGGATCACTCGCAGGTGCTATTCATACTCGATACCTGTAACCGCTTCGAGCAGGATCTCCTGAAAGAATGGATAGATCATCACAGGCAACCGGCGAGTATTGCTCCGCGAACCGTTTGCATCGATCTGAGCGACGATCATCGCAGCATAGACAGTGTGTTGCTGGTCAACGCACTAACACTGCCGGTCGACACCATGGTCGCCCCTCTGCGTGTCGCATGGTTGCCGTCACAGGAATCCATTCATTCAGGACCCCGACTACGCGACCTAATATTTGGCGACCCCCGACACCCCAGCCCCCGGCGCGGCCGCAAGATTCTTAAAACGGCGCCACAAAGAATGCACCTGCTGAGTGGGAAGCCTGACTCAGTCGCGAATTTGCACGCGCGCTTTGAGCTACATCACAAACTGGATAACAACGATACGCAACGAAACTTTGCTGACTTCGTTGCGCGCCAAGCCTCGGTAGTGCTTGACCTAGCCGAACGTCGCCTGCAAGGTGGCCGCTATAAAGTGCCGCGCCACGTCAGCGCTAACCTGATGGCCAGCAGCAGTTACAACGATGCACTGGACAAGCTCTCTGTGGACTCGGGCATCGCGAAGGCACAGCTAGTGAAAGAGGCTAAGGGCTATCTGAATGAGATGGTGTCTAGGCCCAGTATGTTCTGGCTAGACGTTTATGCGAAATTCAATAATTTTTGCCTTAGCCTAGGGTACGAAGCGGAGATTGTCTGCGATCAAGAGGCTGTGGAGAAACTACGCCAAATCGTCCGCGAATATCCTTCGATGCTACTGTGGACACACAAGACCTACCTTGACGGAATGGTTCTGCCCAAGCTACTTTACGACAACGATTTTCCCATGCCCCACATTTTTGGTGGTGCAAACCTGAACTTCCCAGGACTCGGGTTTTTACTGCACCGATCCGGCGCCATTTTTATTCGGCGCAGCTTTCGGGATAACGAATTATACAAAATCACCCTACGCCACTACGTAGGCTATCTTATGGGTAAACGCTTCCCCATGAATTGGGCTTTTGAAGGAACACGATCCCGCCTAGGGAAATTAATGCCACCGCGATATGGGTTGCTTAAGTATGTACTGGAAGCCTGTGACGCGACTGATGCCAGAGATATTCACATCATTCCGGTATCGATCAGCTACGACTTGATCAGAGATGTTGAGGAGTACGCTACCGAACAAACAAGCCACGGCAAGGGTGCCGAATCTCTGCGCTGGCTTATCGGTTATCTTCGCAGCCTAGCTCGGCCGATGGGTAAGATCTATGTCGACATCGGACAGCCCGTTGTACTGGATAGGGCGCCAGACCCCGATGACCGCCTGGCCCTATCGAAGATCGCCTTCGAAGTCGCAGTCGAGGCCAATCACGTCACCGCTATTACCTTTCCATCTCTGGCGACAATGAGCTTACTCGGCGCCGCACCCAAAGCACTCACAGAGGACGAAGTGGTGGCCGATCTGACCGCGCTGCTGCGTTGGGCCAACGCCAGAGACATGCATGTCTCAAAGGATTTTACTCTCACCTTCGCAGACCATATCCAAAGCTTGCTGGGCATCATGCTAGATGAAGGCATTGTGACGCAATATGACGAAGGACCCGAAATTGTATACGGCATCGGCCTAAATCAACACACTGTCGCAAGCTATTATCGCAACACGGTCATCCATTTTTTTGTCAATAAAGCTATTATCGAGCTGGCGCTTTTAAAAGCCAGCGAAAACGAAGGGCCTGATGCTTTAACTGTATTTTGGACCGAGGTGGATCAGTTGCGAGACTTGTTCAAGTTTGAATTTTTTTATGCCCCCACCGAGGCATTTCATCAACAGATACGCGAGGAATTGAGCCGCTATGACAAGGACTGGCAAACGCTACTCAGCGAGGGCGCATCTGCGGTCGGCCAACTACTTAACCGGATGACACCGCTGGTCTCTCATGCCACGCTGCTTATTTTCACAGAGGCCTACTCCATTGTCGCCGCTCTAGCGGCGCGTATGGCTTATTCAGAGACGCTGGTGGAACAGGCGTGTGTGACGGATGCGCTAAAACTGGGTCGTCAGGCTTATCTGCAACGCCGAATCAGCAGTGAGGCATCAATTGGTAAACTGCTGTTCAACAATGGCTTCAAAATGTTACAAAGCCGGGGGCTCACTGATGCCGGAGAACCGATGCTCACGGAAAGACGACTTAAGCAGTCACACCAGCTACGCGACCTGCTGCGCCGACTAAACCTGATCCGTGCGATCGGGGTGGCCAGTCGCGGCAGTTAACATGTATCAATAAAAACGCATACATTTGCAGGAGAGCAGGCAATGACCAATCTAAATGTCACGGTTTTGGGTGGCGGGTCTTGGGGTACAACAGTGGCGTCATTGGTCGCTCGCAATGCACCCATCACTTTGTGGGCTCGCAACCCGGCAACGGTGGCAGAGATCAACACTCAGCATACCAACGAAGTTTTTTTGCCTGGAGCGACTCTGCCAGACAAGCTTTTCGCTACCACTGATTTGGGTAAAGCAGTAAGCGGTGCCGATGTCATCGTGATGGGTATACCCTCACAAAATTTTCGCCAAGTATTAGTTGAAGTCAAAAAACATATACGAGCCTGGGTACCTGTAATTAGCCTCACCAAAGGGTTAGAGCTAGATAGTCGTATGCGCATGACGGAAATCATTGCCGAAGTTCTGCCAGGGCACCCTGTGGGCGTTCTTAGCGGACCAAATCTGGCGCAGGAAATTATAGCCGGGCAAGCCGCTGCCAGTGTGATCGCGATGGAAGATGAAATTATTGTGCAAGAGCTACAAACGGTCTTTAAAAGTGGTTTGTTTCGAATTTACACCAATACCGATGTGATCGGCTGTGAGCTCGGTGGCGTCTTGAAGAATATTATCGCAATTGCCGTGGGCATGGGCGATGGACAAGGCGCAGGTGACAATACCCGCGCTGGCCTGATCACCCGGGGTCTGGCCGAAGTGACCCGGCTCGGCGTAGCAATGGGCGGTCAGCCCGAGACCTTTGCCGGACTGGCCGGGATGGGTGACATGATCGCCACCTGTACCAGCCCCCAGAGTCGCAACCGCCATGTGGGTATTCAACTGGGCATAGGCCGAAACATGGAGGAGATTGTCAGCGAGATGGTAATGGTGGCAGAAGGCGTGAAGAGCGCGCCGGCCGTGCTCGCGTTGGCCGAACAATACAAAGTAGACACGCCCATTTTTCGCGATGTCTACCGCGTACTTTCGGGAGACACTTCGGCCACCCGCACCTTTCGCGGCCTCCTCAGAGTAGAGGCTGGAGCGGAGTCAGAACCCGGTTAACGCAACATCAACAAGCGAATGCAAAGTGGAGATTCGCCATCATCTAAGGCATAATTTCGATGCTGCAGAGAGGCGAAAAAACACATCGACTCTGCTTTAGTAGGAAAAAGAAATAACAGCGTTAACGGAATCAGCAGGAGTGGTGAGCGATGGGAATCACGAAGGTGATCTGCTTTGTATTAATCCTTTTTTTTACCGGGCCTTTAACGGCGAACAGCTCAAAGTTTTCTGCCCTCAAAGGTAACCCTGAACTGCGTTCAGCGTCTGTTATCGTGCTTGACTCGCGTGGCAACCTGATCTACGGGAAAGACATAGATACGGTTAGACCCATCGCCTCCATCACCAAACTAATGACCGCTATGGTAATACTGGACGCCGGCTTAAACCTTGACGAAGACATCGTCATCGACACTCAAGATCGCGACTTCATTCGTATGACGGGTTCGCGCTTGACTGTCGGAGCGACTCTGCAGCGCCGCGAACTGCTGCTACTTGCGCTGATGTCATCGGAAAACCGAGCCGCTGCTGCCCTGGGTAGAACCTACCCCGGAGGACTTGAAAGCTTTGTGGCAGCAATGAACGACAAAGCTGCCAGTCTTGGCATGCACAACAGCCAGTTCGCAGACCCTGCAGGGCTAAACGCGGACAACGTATCGACTGCCAGCGACCTAGCTAGAATGCTGGTCGCCGCCCAGCGTTATCCCACGATCACAGAGTCAACCACGACCCTTCATCGTGATGTAGAACCTTATGCCAGCAGAGGCCCCCTAACGTTCAATAACACCAACCGACTGCTGAAAAATGAAAACTGGAAGATTGAACTGAGTAAAACAGGCTATATTAATGAAGCAGGACGCTGTCTGGTAATGAGTACCAATATCGATGGCGAAGCAGTGTCCATTGTGTTGCTGAATTCCTTTGGGAAATTAACGCCCTATGGGGATTCTAATAGGCTACGCAAATGGATGTTGGCCAGTAGTCGAACGTAATAGACACAGGATACTTGACACCCGTGAAGCCTAGATTCCCCATAGTCTGCAGTGCACTGTTTTTTGCACTTCACATAACCGCTGCGCGGGCCGAAGCACCCAAAGACTCGGCACCTTTGCTTCAGATTTACGTTGGTATTCTAGAGCTGGATGATCAAACCACCAATGGGGAGGGAGAGTCGCAAGGCACGGTGGATATTGATTTCAGCTCTCTCCCCAGCGGCGGCCTCGAGGCCGAGTACACATTCGCCAAGGGTTGGCTGCACTGGGGCCTTAACCCTGGCGCAAGTGTTTCATGGAAAACAGATGACACCAGATTGTCCGGCAGCTCGACCAATGGCAGTGGTGGCACCGTGGTGCTGGAAGCAGACAGCTCCCTGTTTCTGGCTGAGATTCACCTCGGCGGCTATGTGCGTGGACGAGTGAGTGATCGCATCACGACATATGCCGCCGCTGGCCCGATGGTTATGTACGGCTCACACGATGTGAACAATGAAAGCAGCACATCCAGTCCACCACAGCCGACGCCAGCCGACACAGCGGTTTTCGAGGAAACCGACAGTTCCGACATTAACGTTGGCTATTACGTGCGGGCAGGTATTGATTTTAGTATCCGGCAGGACCAGCACATCGGCTTCGGAATTCGCTACATGTCCACTGAGTTGGACTTCAATAAAACGATTGGCAAGCTTGATATTAAAGGCCCTTTGTATGTGCTGACCTTTAGTACTCAGCTCTAAATTCCAGCAGGTTCCATCTTTTATGGGCTTGACCCGCGCCACACTGGCTTCCTTTCTTCAATCTCGCTATCTGCTCGAAATCAGGCTGCCTACCTTTCTAGTGAAAGACCTAAGCTCCATCGTGTGTGTCTAATGAAAGAATCTCCTCGCGATCTGTGATTTGGGAAACTCGCCCACAGATTTGAGCAAATATTTACCTAACCGCGGTGCCGTTAGTGAAGGCCTATGTCGCGGCAGCTTGGGCTATCACCGACATTGACTTGAGACGACACGTCCTCGAAATAAAGCCCGCAGTGACGACATCCACTGCCCATCATAAGTTGAATAGTTAAGCCACGGAGCTTTCCTTCGCCTTATGCCTCAAACAGGGGGTAGCAGAAGCGCTCACGCAGTCTATACTTGTATATTGTTATAAAGAAGTAAGGTGACATCATGGCAACGGCAGCTGACTACAATCTGGGCCCCAATACCTTTCCCAGGGGCTGGTTCATCGTGGCAGAGAGCAAGGAGCTGGATAAGGGTCCTATGGCCGTGCGTTATTTCGGTCAGGATCTAGCGTTGTATCGTGGAGAAAGTGGCAAGCCGGTGTTACTGGACGCCTATTGTTCCCACATGGGCACACACCTAACCGCGAGCACCAGCGCCATGATTGTAAAAAACGGCGAGCAGATAGAGGGTGACTCCATTCGCTGCCCCTATCACGGCTGGCGCTACAACTCAGAAGGCGATGTTGATGACATCCCATACCACGATGGCCCCTGCCCAAAATCAGCTTCTATCCGTTCCTACCCAGTGGTGGATAACATGGGCTGCATCATGGCTTGGTATGACGCAGATGGCCGTGCACCAGATTACGATGCCCCGTCGTTACCGGAGTGGGATGACCCGCAGTGGGTGCGCTGGGAGCTTGACCACTTGGGTGAGTTAGAAATACACACCCAAGAAATCCTGGATAACATGGCTGATGTTCGCCACCTCGGACCCACCCATGGCGCTCCAAGCGAATACTTTGAGAACGAATTCATTGATCACATCTACGTACAGCGACAAGGCGGCCCAATGCAGCTGTACGAGACTTACCTTTACACCACCACTTGGTACACCGGCCCCGGAATATTACTCTCCAAACAGGTGTTTTCCGGCAACGTC
>CAJXWP010000091.1 GCA_913062625.1 uncultured Haliea sp.
AAACGGCACCGGATAGAATACCTGAGCTTCATAGGTCAACTTGTAGAACTCAAGGTCGGAGATCGCGGGCGCTGACACTTCAAGAGCCAACGTCTGTGATGTTCCTCGCGTCGCCATACGGCCTCGATTCAATGTCGACTCGGTCCAGCTGGCGGTCATAGTCCAGTTTAGGAATTCGTTACCATTTTCATCGAGAAATCCGGGACCAGCTGGTGGAGCGACCTGATAGCTAGCGGGCAAGTCGCTAAGAGGATCCAGCACCTCAATACCACTGTATGTGCCATCACCGTTGCTAGTACTTTGGAACCAGCTATAGTCATAGTCCAGTCTTGGGCTGGCTCGAATTTCCTGCACAGCATACTGCCCAGTACTAATGTCCGTATTCGCCACACCAAAACTAAATCCTAGTCGTGCTGTTTCCTTGATCGGATATCCGAAGTTAATCGCACCACCGAGGGTGTTAGTGCTGTAGTTGGCAATATTCACTTCACTGAGGTCGGTGGAGCGATAAAATATATTAAAGCCACGACTCACCCCATCCTCTGTGTAGTAAGGATTGGTATAACTAAAGTTATAGACATCCTGATAGCGGGAAGCGTTCAGGCCGATACCAACCCGCTTTCCTGTTCCCATAAAATTATCCTGCTGCACGTTGATGCCATAAATAATGCCTGCATCCTGCGCATAGCCTACACTCGCGCCAATACTGCCAGAGGACTGCTCCTCCACGGTATACGTCACATCGATCAGGTCGTCCTGCCCCGGAACACCTGGCGTCTCGACCGTCGCCCTGCTGAAATAACCCAGCCGCTGCAGGCGAACGCGTGATTGCTCAATCTTAGCCGCAGAAGCGGGGGCGCTCTCCATCTGACGCATCTCTCGGCGCAGCACATCATCTGCTGTTTTCAGGTTGCCCTTAAAATTAATTCTACGCACATAGGTGCGCTTACCCGGATCGACAAAAAATTTCATGGCGACCGTATTGTTCTCGTCATTGACATCGGGAATGCCGGTGACTTTGGCAAAATTATAGCCCTCATCACCCAATCGGCGAGTCAGGTACTCCTCGGTGGAAGTCACCATCTGCTGAGAAAAAATCTGCCCATCAGCTATCAGCAAAAATCTGCTCAAATCAGACGCAGGCAGCACCAGATCTCCCGACAGTTCTACCGAGCTAATCGTGAATTTTTCGCCCTCGGTGATGTTGGCCGTGATGTAGACCTCTTTTTTGTCTGGCGAAACTGACACCTGCGTGGAATCAATACGGAACTCTAGGTAGCCCCTGTCCATATAATAGGACGTCAAACCCTCAAGATCGCCGGTGAGCTTTTCTTTTGAGTACTTATCATCGTTGGTAAAAAAAGAAAGCCAACCGGTAGTGCGCAGTTCAAACACGTCACTCAGCTCTTCTTCAGTAAAAACTTCATTGCCCACCACGTTGATATGCTTGATGGATGCGACAGTACCCTCGTCAACATCAATACTGATAGTGACTCGATTGCGTGGCTCAGGTATGACCTCGGTTTCAATATTGGCATCATATCTACCCTGAAGCACATACTGTCTTTGTAACTCTAGCTGCATACCTTCCAGCGTGGAGCGTCGAAAAACCTGTCCCACTGAGAGCCCGGCTCCTTTCAGTCCGTCCAAAAGGGCTTCGGTTTCGATCGCCTTGTTGCCTTCGATATTGATCTCCGTGATGCTGGGACGTTCGGTCACAATGATCACCAGAACATTGCCATCCTGAGCAATATCAATATCGTCGAAGTTGCCTGTCGCAAAGAGGCTGCGCGTTGCAGCTCTAATCATTGGTTCGTCCACTACGTCACCCACGCCGACCGGCAGCGCAGCAAATACGGTTCCAGCTGAAATACGCTGCAAGCCCTCCACTCTGATATCTGAAATAACGAAGGTATCGGCAGCAACGAAAGGTGCAATCAATACCAGCACCATGATGATGACTTTAGCCGCTTGTCTATTCAAAATGTATTCAATCACCTAGAGTACGCTCCAATTTGGAGAAGTCCAAAATCTGTCATTTCTACAACCTTCGTTACAGGCGTGTAAAGTCATTATACAGCGCCAACATCATTATCCCCAAGACCATAAACAACCCAAGCTGATACCCCATAGCTTGTATCTTCTCAGGTACGGGTCGCCCCGCCAATAGCTCAACGGTATAAAACAGTAAATGGCCGCCGTCTAGTACCGGAATAGGTAGCAAATTCAATATCCCTAGACTGATGCTCAGCAGCGCTATGAAGCTAATATAGGACTCCAGCCCAGACTCAGCCGAAGCCGTTGCCACTTTAGCAATGGTGATAGGTCCACTCAAGTTTTTTGAAGAGATTAGGCCCGTCAGCATTTTCTTAATAGATTTCAGCGTAAATACTGACAGTTCACCCGTCCGAACGAGGCTAGCGCCAAGGGCAGCTATTGGCCCACGCGGATAACTCCTCACCATCTCCGGCGGCATATCGGGAATTGCGACACCAACACCGACACGGCCAATAGCTTCCCCGTTTTCATCGGCAATACGTTGAGGCACTATCGTGCTCTGTAGAAGCTCACCGTCACGCTCATAATCTAACTCAATCGGCTGCTCAGGGCGCGCCTGCACATAAGCGACCCAATCCATCCACAGCGGCATGGCCTCGCCATCCACTCGCAATACCTTATCACCGGTAACTAAACCGATGGCCGCAGCCGGACTGTCTGGTACCACTTCGCCTACTATGGCAGGAATATCCGGCATATATAGCCGGAGCCCCAAGCCTGCGTAAATATCAGGTTGCTCCTGATCTGATAGCCACCGATGGATAGTTGCCTCAGACTCATAGATCACATCAGAATCGGGATACTTCACCGCAAACTTAATCGTGCCGCTATCGCCTATGCGATCGAGTAGGCGAAGACTGAGCGCCTGCCAAGTCGGAGTTTCACTACCGTCAACAGCCACAATTTCTTGGTCGGGCTCCAGACCTGCCACCGCCGCCACTGATCCCTGCTCAACCTCACCAATAATCGGCACATAGCCTGTTTCTCCCGCCATAAACAGACACCAGTAAGCGAATACCGCCAGCAGCAGATTAGCTAGGGGACCTGCGACGACGACGGCGATACGCTGTAATACCGGTTTGCGATTAAACGCCCGATGCAGCTCTGAAGCAGGAACGTCTCCTTCCCGCTCGTCCAGCATTTTGACGTAGCCGCCCAACGGTATCGCAGCGAGACTGTACTCAGTGCCTTGGCTATCGCGCCAGCTATACAGGGATTTGCCAAAGCCAATAGAAAAACGCAACACCTGCACCCCGCAGCGTCGTGCCACCCAGAAATGGCCAAACTCGTGAATCGCCACTAAAATTGCAAGGGTGCCAAGGGTTAAGACAATCGTGTATAGCAGATTCATCAGACTCGTTTCAATGTGTTAATAGGATGTTGCAAATCAGCAAGGAAAACGAATGCGCATTCTCTCGCCTGAGCATCAGCTTCTTCAATCACAGACAACTTAGCTGCCTCAACAATATTCACGCACTCCAACGTTCGCTCGATAATCACCGCAATGTCTGTAAAACGAATTTTCCCATCCAGAAACGCTGCGACAGCGACTTCGTTAGCCGCATTGCACACCGCCATGGCCGTGCCGCCGACTGCGACAGATTCCCGTGCCAGACGCAAGCAGGGGAAACGCGTTTCGTCTGGAGCCTCAAAATCGAGACGTGCTGCAGTGACAAGGTCAAGCGGTGCCACTCCTGATGCAAGTCGCTCGGGCCAACCTAGCCCATACGCAATCGCGGTACGCATATCTGGATTGCCCATCTGCGCCAGCACCGAGCCGTCTAGGTATTGGACCATAGAATGAATAATACTCTGAGGGTGAACAACCACTTCCACCCGCTCAGGTTGCAGATCGAAGATCCAACACGCCTCAATGAATTCCAAACCCTTGTTCATCAATGTCGCAGAATCAACAGAAATCTTACGCCCCATGGACCAATTGGGATGAGCACACGCTTGGTCTGGTGTGGCCTCAGTCATTTGCTCATAACTCCATTGGCGGAACGGTCCACCAGAGGCCGTCAGCAGCACTTTACTGACACCCTGGTGGCCGGGTTTCGCCTGGTCGTCTACCGGCAGACACTGAAAAATTGCATTGTGCTCGCTGTCAATAGGCAGCAAGCGAGCCCCTCCTTCATGCACCGCCTGCATCAATAAGTGCCCCCCCATTACTAGCGATTCTTTGTTAGCCAACAGTACGGTTTTTCCGGCCCGCGCGGCCGCCAGCGCAGACGGCAAGCCCGCCGCACCCACAATAGCCGCCATCACCACGTCAACTTCTGGCGCAGTCACCACATCTGCTAAGCCGCTCTCTCCATGCTTAACTTCAATACCGGACTCCACAGGCAACCGTTGCCGCAGCAAAGTCGCTGCCGCCTCATCCATCATCACCGCATAGCGAGGCGAAAATGCCAAACACTGAGCGAGCATGGCATCCACCGACGAATTTGCCGCTAACGCATACACCTCAAAATGGCTTGGATGTCGCGCCACCACATCAAGCGTATTAACCCCAATCGACCCAGTGGACCCTAGTATGCTGACCTTGCGCTTGACGTCAGCCATGGCTACCAACCCACCATTAGCAAGCCCAATACAAACACCGGGGCTGCACCACACAAACTGTCTAAACGATCCAAAACCCCACCATGACCTGGCAGGAGACTGCCACTGTCTTTGACGCCACTTTCTCGTTTGACCATGCTCACGGTCAGATCTCCCACCACTGAGGCGAGTGCGGTAGTAACTGTCACTACCACGACCGACGCCAATCCAATATGTGCCGCGTGATCCGGCAACAGACTCGATAGCACCAGTGCCAGCAGCGCGCAGGCAGCTAGGCCTCCCCAGAACCCTTCCCAGGTCTTAGATGGGCTGACCAGCACAGCCAGCTTATGCCTCCCAAAACGCTTACCGGCAAAGTACGCACCTATATCTGCGGTGGCCGTCACCAGTACCATCGCAACCATTAATACTCCCCCATCGGGAAAACTGAGCAGGTAGACAGCAGACATCCAGCTCGGCACAAGAATCAGCACGCCCATAAGGCTGCGCATGGCCATGCTGCGCCAAAGCAAGGCGCTCTGCGGAAAACCTTTTACCCACAGCAATGCAAACGACCACCACAGGCAGGCAAGACCTAGTAAAGGCTGCACACGACTTCTCATCGGGTCACCACCCAACTTACAGTAGATATAAATGCCGCCCAGCGCTGCGAGTATCACCAGCACGTAAATAACCCGACCAACCAATTGCTCCCAACCGGACATTCTTGACCACTCCCACGCACCCAAACCAACAAGAGTAGCGAGCAGCAGGGCCAGGAATGGCAGCGGCAGGTAGGCAATGGCGGCACAAAATGACCCGGCCATTATTAGAGCGGTAAAAACTCGCTGCCTAAGCATTATGACTGCGGCCTGCAACGAGAACATCGGACTCTCTGATACCAAAACGGCGCTCTCGCCGGCTGTATTCATCAAGGGCACACGCAAATTCGGCCTCTGTAAAATCGGGCCACAAAATATCTATAAAATACAGCTCGGTGTATGCAAACTGCCACAACATAAAGTTACTGACGCGAAAGTCGCCGCCTGTGCGGATGCATAAATCTGGCTGCGGCAAATCGCTAATGGACATATTACGATCGATTAATTCTGGGGTGATATCCTGTGGTTGCAAGCTTCCTTCCTGAACCTGTCGAGCCAGCTTCTGAGTTGCTTGGGCAATATCCCACTGACCGCCATAATCCACAGCAATAACTATAGTCGCACTCGTATTGTCGCGAGTCAGGTCCTCCGACTCTTGCATAAGGTTCTGCTGTCGCTCACTTAAACCGCCGCGCTTGCCGATAAACCGTACCCGAACTCCATCCTTGTGCAACTCTTTGACTTCATTACGCAGGTAACGCGACAGCAGCGCCAGCAACGCACGCACCTCAGATACTGGCCGACCCCAGTTTTCACTGCTAAATGCGAACAGCGTCAGCACTTCCACCCCATGATCCTTGCAAGCCCGAATCACGCCCCGCACCGCCTCCACGCCTGCGCGATGACCTTTAGGCCCGCTCAGACCTCTGCGTTTTTCCCAGCGGTTATTGCCATCCATAATAATGGCCACGTGACGCGGAATTCTTGGCGGCGCAGCGCACTCTGAAGCAGTTAAGTTATCGCGTTTGGCCACTGATGAGCCCTATATTTCCATTAGATCAGCTTCTTTATCGCCTAAAAGTTTCTCAACTTTCGCAATAAAACTGTCAGTCAACTTTTGCACCTCGTCCTGACCTCGGCGCTCGTCATCTTCACTAATATCTTTTTCCTTGACCAGTTCCTTTAGCATGGCCATAGCGTCACGCCGTGCATTGCGCATCGAAACTCGCGCTGACTCTGCCTCTTGTTTAGCCTGCCTAAAAAAACCTTTGCGGGTTTCCTCAGTTAGCATCGGCATGGGTATGCGGATTACCTCTCCAGCCGTAACAGGGTTGAGACCCAGGTCGGATTTGTAGATGGCTTTTTCAACTGCAGGAATCATAGTGCGGTCCCACACGGTGAGTATGAGCGTGCGGGCATCTTCAACGTTAACGTTAGCAACTTGATTGAGGGGCGTATCTGACCCATAGTATTCAAGCCTCAACCCATCCAACAAGCTAGGGTGAGCTCGCCCTGTCCGAATCTTGTTGAAATGATTAGACAGTGCCTCAAGGCACTTTCCCATTCGATCTCTGGCTTCGTCTTTTATATCATTAACCATACTACTCCTCCTGCCTGAGGCACACTACTCGATCAATGTGCCTTCGTGCCCGCCCCTGACAATATTGAGCAGTGCCCCTGGCTTTTCCATTTTAAAGACCCGCACCGGCATTTTATGATCTCGACATAAGCAAATAGCGGTCAAATCCATAACCTCCAATTTCTTTTCCAAGACCTCATCGTAGCTAAGACGATCGTACTTCACCGCATCGGTCACTTTCATCGGATCCGCAGAATATACTCCATCGACCTTGGTCGCCTTGAGCACCAACTCAGCATCCATCTCAATCGCCCGCAGACAGGCCGCAGAATCCGTTGTGAAGAAGGGGTTGCCGGTACCTGCAGAAAAGATTACGACGTCACCATTTATGAGTGCTCGGATGGCCTTGCGTCGATCGTAGTGGTCCACGACACCGGTCATCGGTATTGCAGACATAGCCTGAGTGGCAATATTAGATCGCTCAAGCGCATCTCGCATCGCTAGTGCATTCATCACCGTGGCCAGCATGCCCATATGATCTCCGGTCACCCTGTCTAGTCCCGCTTTCTGCAACGCGGCTCCACGGAATAGATTGCCCCCCCCTACGACGAGGCCCACCTGAACTCCGATACCGACTAACTGACCTATAGCCAACGCCATCGAATCTAGAACTTTCGGGTCTATTCCGAAACTTTCGCTACCGGTAAGTGCCTCGCCACTGAGCTTGAGCAGTATCCGCTTATATTTTTTTTCAGCCACCAACTGGGGCATAAAAGTCCCTCCAAAAGCTGATAGATATACTACAGGACATCAGGCCAAGTCCCTAGTGGCTGAGCTGATATTTCTAGCTCTTTTAGCACTCTCAGGCACGCACGCCAGCCCAGCGTAGCGACTTCACCCATCACGTTGAGAAGGCAAATTCCAACCAAAAAAAGGGGCCGAAGCCCCATTTTTAACCCATCTTAATCTTGCGCTCAACTATTAAGCTGGGCCGCAACCTCTTCAGCAAAATCTACTTTATCGACCTGTATACCTTCGCCGACCTCAAAACGAACAAAAGAAGTAACTTCCGCTCCCGCGCCGCTAACTAACTGAGCGACAGTCACATCGGGATTCTTTACGAACGCCTGCTCAAGCAGACTATTTTCAGCCAGAAACTTTTTGACACGACCACCGATCATTTTTTCGATTATTTCGTCAGGCTTACCGGATTCCTGAGCCTGCGCTCTAAAAATTTCCTTCTCCTTTGCTACCAGTTCTTCGGGCATATCCGCCGCAGAAACTACCTGTGGATTAACGGCTGCCACATGCATCGCCACATCCTTAGCCAGATCCTGGTCACCGCCCTTGAGCTTCACCAGCACAGCAATGCGATTGTTACTGTGCACATAAAAACCGACAACACCTGAATCAGCGCCTATCAACTCAATACGGCGCACACCAATGTTTTCACCGATCTTCTGCACCAGTGCTTCGCGAGTCGCCTCCAACTCCCCAGCCATTAAGGCTGCAACATCTGACTGCTTGGAATCAAAAGCCGCGTCAACCACACTTTTAACAAAAGCCAAAAAACTTTCGTCTCGAGCCACGAAGTCAGTCTCACTATTAACCTCTACTAACACACCAAAGCTGCCGTCATCCGCCACTCGTGCGGCGACAACGCCATCAGCTGCGGTGCGGCCGGCCTTCTTAGCGGCTTTCATGCCACTTGATTTGCGCAGTTCCTCAATCGCCAATTCAACGTCGCCGCCGACACTAGCAAGCGCCCTCTTACACTCCAAAAGGCCCAGACCTGTGCGCTCACGTAGTTCTTTCACCAGTGCTGCTGACATTGGTACTTCTCCTCTTCAAAACCCAAAAAGCATGTTTCTTAAAATAAAAACCCCCGGCAACCATACCAGGGGAATAACACTCTCTGACCCAAAAACTCAGAGACGAGATTAACCGCTTACGCCGCGGGCGCTGCGGGCTCCAAGCTCGCTTCAGCGGCAGGTTCAGGTTCAACTTCGGCTTCAACAGCTACTTCCGCCTCAACTGCAGCCTCTGCAGCCGGCGGCACTTCGACCTCGACCGCCGCAGCATCTTCTTCAACAAATTCATTTGCGGCCGTTGCGGCTTCACCAGACTCAACCTTAGCCTGAATACAAGCATCCGCCACGGCAGTCACATACAACCTAACGGCGCGAGTAGCGTCATCATTACCAGGAATAATGTAATCCACACCATCGGGATTGCTGTTGGTATCGACAATACCAATTACCGGGATACCCAACTTATTCGCTTCGGTAATAGCGATGCGTTCATGGTCTACGTCGACCACAAATAACGCATCGGGTAAGCCACCCATATCCTTGATACCACCAATACTGCGTTCGAGTTTTTCCATATCTCGGGTTCGCATCAAAGCTTCTTTCTTGGTCAAGCTCTCGAACGTGCCGTCGCTCTGCTGGGCTTCGAGATCGCGCAAACGCTTGATCGACGCACGAATTGTTTTGTAGTTGGTCAACATACCACCCAGCCAGCGATGATTCACATAGGGCATACCGGCGAGTTGAGCTTGCTCTTTTATTACCTTTCCAGCGGCGCGCTTGGTACCAACGAACAAAATCTTGTTCTTATTGGCGACCAGTCGCATAACCATTTCTAATGCTTCATTAAAAGCTGGGACGGTATATTCAAGGTTGATGATATGGATTTTATTGCGAGCACCAAAAATATACTGGTCCATTTTAGGATTCCAGTAACGGGTCTGGTGACCGAAATGCGCACCTGCTTGGAGCAGCTCGCGCATACTAACTTGCACTTGAGACATAATAATTACCTTGTATGGGTTAATCCTCCACATATCCCTGCAACCAAACC
>CAJXWP010000092.1 GCA_913062625.1 uncultured Haliea sp.
ATCTTTACGCCAATCCGTTTGGAGTTCAGTAGCCGAGCTGTACCAACAGAGCCTGATCCTCGTCACAGATAGGGAATCCAGGATGCGCGCGATGAACGCCTAAGGAGGAGGGAACCTTTAGGCCCAAGCACATTGCTTTTATTGTGTCGGTCTCGCAATTAAGTGAGAGGCACCGCAGGAGGCTAGGGATCTCCAAACTAGGCTGCATTAGCATCCTGTCGTAATTGCAAAAAAATATTTGCTCAGGAAAACGCTCTGCAAGCGCCAAAACACGTCGATTTGCCTCGCACCAAAAACGGAATGCGCGCTCCGGTGTTTCTTCATTTGAACCATCATTTAGCAGCCATTCCCCCCACAGCCTGAGCTGAGCCAAATTAGCGTTGTACGCCATGTCGAGGCCGTTCCTAAGCACATGCACGTATCTCAGGGAGGGGATTTCCTCAAGCAGGGTGGAAAGAAATAGATGAGTATTGGGCTCCTTCCAGCCCCACGCGAGTCCAACATGTTTCGGTGACGGGTTAAAAATATTTAAAAGCCTAAGTGCCAGCTTCTCATCGTTCTGCAGCCCGCGTGATTCAGCGGCAATATTGTTCAGATGGATTCTCTGATCATTGTCCCAGCTATTGCTGCGCGTCATAGCCTGAATAAAATAACCGATACAAGCACGAATCTCAGACTGATTTCGCTCGATGGGCAACAGTGCTGGCCGCTTAAATAGCAGTGTAAATGTCAGGTTATCAAGAGATTCGTTAATGTCAGAGCCCATGTCAAACCCCAGCATTTCAAGAAAGTTTGCCACGACGCGCGTACCACTGCCGCCGACGCCTCCCACGGCAATGGGGTCGGTTTTGCTGGAAGTCTTAGCGAAGCTTTTAGTGGTCATGGCGTTATTATGACGGTTAATCCTGATGATGTTAATGGAGCAACTTTTGAATGATTGACTATTGGGCCGAAAATCTGCGATTTATCCAGAGATAGCGTAAAAGTATAGGACAAAAAAACTGGCCTTCACCGTATAGGCCGTTGCCCGCATCGTTATCAATTCCGTATCAGAAGACTTTGTCTTCGCCGCAAATGTCGTAAAAGGCTAAGCGCTGGGAAGTGGCGCCCGACTTGAGGATGTGCAGATAAACTATTTGGGTACAGATGTCAGGGCTTTTGGCCTGGAGAGGTTCACAAACAAGGGGGATGCCAAGGAGTGCAAAGGAGCAGAGTTAGGTGCTGCGCATGCACAGGCGCAGACCGGCGATGATGAGCACGCTTCCCAAAATGAAGCTAATGCTGAAACGCTCCCCGAACAGGAAATAGCTGGCGACCGGCACTAGCACGAAAGCCAGTGAATAAAAAGGAAACACCTGACCAAGGTGGCTTTTGCGTAATATCAGGACCCAGCCGAAGGAGACCACCACGTAGAAAAGCATTGTCGCTGCTAGCAACAAAAACGTTTTGGGTGCAAATATAGACTCAGTCCCGTTGAGCGACAGAGCGCTAACTTTGAACATGATTTGTCCTACGCACATGCCCAGTACACAGATGAACGCTAGCCATTGGCCCGGGCTAAGTAGCATGACTTTTCCTCGTGTCGGTATGATAATTACTGGTCAAGTGTACGCCCTTTGATTTTTCGATGTAGCGCAAAAGTTGGTTGATGGGTAATATCGTGTTGCAGGAAACCCAGCAACATTTGTATGCCGACCATGACCGTTAGTCCCGCCACCATTACAGTGCCTGCACTAGCAAAGGATTCCATTTGATGGCTTCCTACCCATTGAGCAATACCAAATAGCACTCCGAAAGTAGTAAGGATGAGTCCCAGGATCAGTTGCAGGCTGGCATAATTGAACCCACGCAAAAAGTAATTATATGCAATACGCTTGAAAAAGTTTCGCAGGTTGTTATAGGCAAAGACAGGCATTTCTCTGCCTATCTCGAGATTGGATATTTCATCGCCGTAGATGGCGTCGGCTGGCAAATCCATCACCACCGCTTGCAGGGTGTTAAGGCGGAACAGTATGTCGCTCTCGAAGAAGTAGCGCTTGGCCAGCTTGTCCAGCGGCAGGTATGGCACTATCTTGGCACTGATAGCTGTGTAGCCGTTGGTGGGGTCAAACAGGTTCCAGTAACCGGATGAGAGCTTGGTTAGGAATGACAAGCCAGCATTCCCAAGCATCCGCAGCAGCGGCATCTTCAGGGCGCTGCTGACTTCGTAAAAGCGATTGCCCTTGGTGTAGTCTGCTTCGCCACATAGAATCGGCTCTACAAAATAGGGTATCAAGGTAGCGTCCATTTGCCCGTCGCCATCGATCTTGACGATAATGTCCGCACCGTCTTTTACGGCCGCGCGGTAGCCTGTGATCACAGCGCCACCAACGCCCTGGTTACGGGTGTGAAATAACACTTGTATACGCTGATCGCTGCAATGATCTTGTATGTATCTTCCGGTCTGCTCGGGACAGGCGTCGTCGACGATATAGATCAGTCCGACCTCGGGGCCTATGGAGGATACGACGCCCTCTATAGCCCCAATCACTTTATAGCAGGGTATGACAACCGCGAGAAGTGGGGGTTTTGGTTTTTGTTCGGTATTCACGTAGTACTCCCGAGTCTATGGTTAGTGTGCGCCAGTTACAATAGAGGCGGAACCACCTAACAGTCATCAAACATCACTGACTATTTCTTCAACCCCGGGTGCGGAGTCCAATAGGAATTGACGTCGTTGATTCATAATGTTAACACATTTCGGACACGTTCCATGAGTCCGGTGCCGTCCAGTGCTCGGTAAAATAAATTGAGAAGTAAACGGTTTATTTTTTGGAATAGATGGGAAAACAGAGTACGGCAATAATCCAGGGCCGGTTCTTTAGCGACATTCCGCTAACTGGAATTATGACCATGGAAATAGAGCTTATTTATGAGTGATTGTTTGGATCAATCGGGTTTTCTGTTGATAGTTCCGAGCTAATAGTTTGAAGGAAATCGTTAATAGAGATCGTAACACGCTGCAGATTAGAAAAACCTCTTTTTTCATAAAGAGGGACGCCTGGGTGTGGGGCCTGATGTATGCGTGACCAACTGATTGGCTGTAGTTTTACGGCGCCATCCAGCAGGTAGTCTAAAACAACGAAAGGATATAAGCCGATCCATGCCCGAAGCTGTGATCTGTAGTTTAAGAACAGGATTAGAAACTCTAGGCGCTTAGAAAGGGGGATGGGTGTTTTTCTTGTCGGGCCATTTAGCTCTAATGGAGAAAGCACCCTGTAAAATATCCACGGCATCCTGTAGCTATGATAAAGTCCGATCTGCCGACTTGAGTGATAAACGCCTAATTTGCGTGCGAGACACACGCCGAGTACGTGCAGTACATCGTGGTCTTGATGGCCGCCTTCCCAAGCAGGCATATAAATACTTTCCACTCGAGAGTTTAGTCTTTCGATACAATTTTTTATGGCTCGCCATGCAGGCAGTAAATGATCCATGAGCTTTCCGTCAGTGAATTGGAGTTCACTACCAATAAATTTGATTGAACTGGAATGCACGCCCACGGCTTCAAGAACTCTTCTGGATTCCTCATCTCTAATCCGACTATTCCCGCCGTCCGTTAGGAATAGCACTAATAAATCCCTGCCTTCGGCTAAAGAGCATTGAATCGTATATAGAAATGAAAACTCATCATCCTGATGAGCACACAGGAATACATCGAGGCCGGTAGCGTTGCCAGTCCTGCAGATGCCGGAATCCGAAGTCATTTTATGTGCTCTAACTCTTGCATGTGGTTACTAGGGATAGTCAATTCGCCATCCTCCATCCCATTTTGTTGGGGTCTGCTGTGGGTTAGATTTCACGGTACTTAGTAGGCATCGAAATCAAGGAACTCGAAAGACCCAAGCTCGAAACCTTCTTCGTCAAATGTGGGTTGTAGCTGGTGAAGTACAATTGCAAGCGGAGAGGGCATTTTTTCCTGGGGGAGTCGGATGCCCCGCATACGAAGAATTGGGTTTCGGCCCCAGTACACGACTAAGGGCGTGCGATGGTGCAGCATGACGGAGTGTACAATGCCACCGAGAGCCAGCGGCTCGATGAAAGGTCGCCGCGCAAGTACCTTCAGGACCAAAGCGAAGCGAAAGCGTTTT
The DNA here is from genome assembly GCA_913062625.1 of uncultured Haliea sp. Classification (GTDB taxonomy): domain Bacteria; phylum Pseudomonadota; class Gammaproteobacteria; order Pseudomonadales; family Halieaceae; genus Marimicrobium. Next base: position 4,131 of record CAJXWP010000092.1, read on the forward strand.
ATTTTGGTGACGGTTGTCACAACAACCAGGTCTTCACTGACGTGGAGCGTATACTGAGCGCCCGGTCGGCCGAGGCGCCAGCGCAAATAGCCACCAGTCCAAACGGGATCGAATACGCCTTCCGAGCATGATGATGTGACGAATCCGTCACCTGCGAGTTCGTCTAACAACGGCGAGTCTAGCAAGGTGGCGGTGACGCTGTGATGCTCCATTGGAGCACCGCGTACAGATGGCGCGACTAGAGTTACAGGTAGTGGGTCGAGCGCCCGCCATCCCAACGTTGCCACCATGCGCGGTGCAGAGTTAGTGTTAGCGACGCCAATAACAGCATCCAGCCCCCTATTTTCACCGTGATGGTAAGCGCTCTCGATTGTGCAGCGAAATGTCCCGGCGCCACGCGCTCTAGAAGCGACCGCAAGATCGACGCCCAGGCCTAGCAAGACGCTATGTCCAGAAGCATCTCGAAACTCTTGTGGGACAAGGGCGTAGTTACCAGAGCGGGAAATGCCGTCGTCGACATAGCCTACCGCCGCCGGGCCCACTGGATTATCGTTATAATACCACCCAAGACTTTCTACGGAGTAAGGCGGATGAACCGTGAATACTTCATTAAGTAGATCGGCGGTGCGGATGAGTTCGTCAGTTTTTGAGTGCATGACTGCTCAACTACGGCTTTAACCAAGACGTTGACAGATTCTGTATGCACACAAGGATGCTCCTATTCTGCGTGTTACTGACTGTCTTCATGTCCGACAGTACAAGTTCATCTATCCGATCTCTGTGACGCAAATTCGCAGTATCATTACCTGAAAGCATTTTCCAGTAACGTCCTGACAGTCTGCCATTCCATTGCAATGTTTGCTACAAGAAAATTGCGTGCTAACTCAGATCAGGAGCACATCGAAGGACTCAACGAGTAATGTTGCAAAACCTCTTAGCGAATCCAGTGTGAAAAGATAGATAGTACTCATAGCCTCTTCCTATCTCTGGTAGGATTTGCAAAGATGAAGAATTTTTGAATTACAAATGCCAATAAAAAAACCGCTATCTCAACCAGCGCCTTAATTATCAAACCAGAGGTGGGTGTGGGTGCCTCTTGTAAAAATAGACCTACAGCAATCAAGACTCCAATGGTACTGAGGATCGATGTTAATACCCATGCGAGCAGAAAGCGAAAAAAACTATCCCAAAAACGGACCCGGGTTCCACTAAAGGTAATATATCTATTGGCAATAAATCCCGAAAACCCTACCAAGGCTCTTGAAATCAGGTTGGCATAGATCATATCTACACCTATGGACATGAATAGAAAAAACAGCAGACCATCGGTCATGTATTGAAACATACCAATTACAGTGAAGCGCGAAAATTGTCGGTGATAGCTTACTTTGATTTATGTCGTCCTCAAACAAACGGGTGGTAGTCGATCTCACTGATCTAGCAAATTATGTACGCTCTAACCGCTTTTCCCGTAGGCGGTAAATCCAATAGGCCAGTAGGCACAATATTGTTGTGCCGGTAAGTAGTGCACCCAAGCTGAAACTGTCGGATTGAAAGTACAAGCGTACCTGATGGTCTCCACCAGGCACGTAAAAAGTCTTCCCCAGAACCTGCGCTGGAAAAACTGTCGTTGCGCTTCCGTCGATAGACGCTTTCCAGCCAGGATGGAACGTATCTGAGAGAAACAGCCAGTAGCCTGAATCCGCGCTGGAGCTAAACTCATAATTCGTGGCGGTACGCTGCTGTGTTCGCAGGTTTATTGCCGTCGGTGCGGACAACAGTTGGCTGCTTGAGACCTGCTCGCCGTTAGCTTCGATATACAGAAGGCCAGAAGAATCCTGTTCTAGGCCTCGCAGGGCCTGCTCCGGGCTGTCTACAAGTTGACCTTGCTGATACGTTTGTAACAGTGGCTTCGCATAGGGATTTTCCCAGAAAATAAAAGTTCCGTCGGGGTCTAGGATGGGTACCAGGTGTTCGCTTTTCCTCGCAGGTTTTGCGGATATCCATCTAACTGAGAGTATATCCATCAGCCGATAACCGGGTTTTTGATCACTGTGCCCCTGAATTTCGCGGATAACTACATCATTAACCGCAGGCTTACTGGCGTTTTTCAGTGCCAGCGCTGCGCTAAAAGAGGGAATTCCCCAGATCAGATTGGTGGAAGCCACCAGATTTTTGATTTCATGTTTGGTCCTCTCTTCCAGCTCGCTGGAATAAGGGCTGGCATAGAGAAGTGCAACTAAACCAAACTGAAAATGCTTGAAGTCTTTGCCATTCTTAACAGAGTTGATATACCTAACCGGGAGTGGGTCAGTGGTCAGCAGGCTGTTTGCAGCTGTTCCGAGCGGCACCACCTTGAGCGACATTATCTCCAGCAGCAGGAGAAGCACCGCGCACAAGGGCAGAAGGCGTAGGCGATCTATGAAAGCTAAAACCAATATGCCAGCCAAGCCCAGTCCAAAAATCACGTAATTGGTAAGCGGCGCTTCAGGTGTGTGGAGGCGGAAGATGATGAAGCACCACAGCAGCAGCACAGCCCCCAAGCGCACGCGGCGCCACCTTGAGAAGCTCTGTAAACGAGTCTTTGTAAGGCGGGAAATTTTGTCTAAGCTATTCGCTGCAAGCACCGCTATGCCGACGATGGACATGAAAAGGTAGGGATACATTATGCGAAAACTGTCCATGCCAGGAATGATTCGATAGTCTCTAATAAAAGTATAAACAGGTGAAGCATCTGAAGCATCCCCTACACCCAGGTTCAGCAATAGTGCTGTTGCGAGGATATGACCTTTCATTCTGGCGCTGGAGGGAAGAGCGATGCAAAGCGAGGCGAGGAAGCATACCAATAGGCTTCCCGTATTGGGAAAATAAGGTCTAGTATTCTCGCCGCTAAAGGCGAAGTTGTTTGTGGAGTATAGTAACCCTTGAAGTAAATATTCGGTGCTGGGGCCAATGAAAGCTTTTACACCATCCTGTCGATGGGAGAGAGAGGCCAGTTCCAGCAAAGGCAGCCATTGGATACTGGAAATTGCTATGCAAATAAGGATAGCTATAGTGCCATTAGCCCAATATTTCCTGAGTATTCTCGGAAAGGTGTTCCTCAAGGGACCGCCCATGAACAGGGTGGATGCACTCACCAACATGTAAATCACTGTGCCGTGTAAAAAGTGTGGATAGCCGGAGAAAACCTGCATGGAAGTGGTCAAGCCGAAAACTATCGTGCGATAGCCCCCGGGCTTTTTTAGCCACGCTTCAAATGACCACAGTGTCAGTGGAATCCAGGCCATGGCTTCTATGGCGATCATATTGGAGTTGACGTGAATTACAAGGCTGGAAAAAGTCGACGCGAGGGCGGCAAACATAGACGCAGCCGGGCTAATGTTAAGCGTGCGTGCCAGCCCATAGCAGCCTGTACCGAACGTGAACATGGCTAGCCAGTGAATAAAATTGTGGCCGAATTCGGGAGGCAGTAGCCAGGCGATTAGATAGTTGAACGGGTTGCTCAGCCCCGCCTGTCCTTCGGCGAACAGCGCGTGGCCGCCGTACACAAGGTTTGTCCACAGCGGTGATAAGCCATGGTAGATAACATCGTGATGGAATTTAAGCAGAGCGTAACCGTGGTGCAGGTTATCATCATGGACCAGAGACTGATCTAAAAACAGCGCCGGGTATAATAGGTAGCCAGACACTATTGCGAGAATCAGCAGGGTAAGCAAAGAATATCTATGCTTAAGCATAAATATTCCCTTGTGTGTTGATGGCTCTGGCCCAGGGGCGGCGATTGATGTCGGGTTCATGTCGTGTCATATGAGCGTTTTAAAGCCTAGCCTATCACATGCGGTTGCAAATTCTCAGCGAATAGCTGACTCGGCTGTCGCCCATAATCTATGGTGCCATTGTACTGATTCAGTCGAGTAATCCTATCACTGCAGAACGTAAGAGTATGAACAGATGCAAGCGATGCATTTCAGCTTTTAACATGTGCCAGTTAAGGTCAGCCTTGGCGTCCTTTTATGCCAGCACCTATTTTCTGTTGCTTGGTGTATTGGCTATTTATGCGAATAACCTGACAGGATTTTTCAGTGGTCTTGCTGCACGCACATTACTCTTCCTGCCCACTATAGAAGCCTCCATGGCTGTGCTATTTGCCTTGCTGGTCGTTGCCACCGTGTGAGTGGTTTCGATCGTACTGCGGGCCATGGCTGCCATTTGCCCAACTTCCTCGGGCTGTGCCAACTTGCTGTATGGAGCCTATGGCAGGCTAGATACGTTGATTTTCTGCCGGATAAAGTTATTGGAGCAGTGCACTGATATCTCGGTGAAAGCCTTCGGGGTGAGTAACGCGATGATAGGGATATCCTGTTCCTTCTTGCGAAGATGCGCCAGGATCCTGTCGATAACGTTCTGGTCCCCAATGTACGCAATGACTTTCAGCGTCTCGCCACACCGGCCACAGGTCTGTGTGTCAATATTGAAAACGCACTTGAGCCGCTGTCTATCCCTTGCAACACTGGCCGGGGCACTATTTTTCGGCCGGTCAGAAACAGCAGCGGCGGAGCGAGAAGTAGCACCGCGATGAGGATTAATAGACCGGATAACATGGCAATGTGCTTTTTTCGATGATGTTACTGTCGAGTTTTGGCCATATTGCTGGCAAGTCATTTTCCTGTCATCGCTGGTTGAGCTTGCCGCAGGAGATTGATATTGTTCTGGGTACGCTACGCTGTGATCTGTCCTTCAAGGAGGAGAATGATATGACTGTTCGTGTTTCTCAAACGCTATCGGCTAACGCAGGGTCCGGTGTCAACTTCAAAAAAGCCATCATCAGGCGACCGATGGACCTTCTTTTTCTCGCCTTCTTTTCAATCTCGATCCTTTATGGGTTTTTATTTAGCCTCCCCGAAGGGTTGGGCGTTCCCGTTTCCGCGGACAGCCCTTGGCCACCGCTGCGTGCACTCCATGGCTGGGCCATCGCCGAGGAGCCTGCGCATCTCAACCCCCCACCGAATCTGATTGCGGCGACACTATTTGACGGACTTTTTCAGGCCCCAATATTGCTATTTATTGTTGTCGGATTGATCCGGCAGCGGCCTTGGCTTGTGCCAATCGGTCTTATCTATGCGGGCGCGGGGACCACAAATATGTTTTTTTACTTCGTGCAAACATTTTTGGGCGACCACCCGCCGCCCAACTTAGGTTATTATTTAGTCTTTAACCTTCCATGGCTTATCGCGCCTATCGCGCTGGGATGCCGAGTATTGTTTAACAAGGATTTACAGTTATGACCTATAAAGTGATTCAGTGGACCACCGGTCACGTTGGCCGCGAAGCCGTCAAAGGCATTATGCGACACCCTGAGTTAGAGCTCGTCGGTTGTTACGCGTGGAGCAAGGACAAGGCTGGCAAGGATGTCGGTGAACTGTGTGGCATTGATCCCACCGGTGTGATTGCCACCGGCGACATAGAGCATTTGCTGGC
>CAJXWP010000093.1 GCA_913062625.1 uncultured Haliea sp.
ACCCGATCAGGAAATTTGTCATTACGAACCACGGTACCACTACCCTCCTCCAGTTGGATATCGATCCAAACAGGGGCTTTGACGTGTTTCCAAAAACCAGAGATATCTCCAGTCACTGCCAGTGGCGTGAACAGCAAGGCGCCAACAAAAAACGCACTTTTAAGCAATATCGGCAGTGAATATAACTGCGTGAACGCAGCTTGGCGGGCGATCCTATAGAGACAGCCCTTCGTCATCATGGGCTCCTTGTCTTCGTCATTCGATAAGCAACATAAAACGGCAGCAATAGCAGCAGTGTTAGTAGCAATACAATGGCTGCATCCCGGTACTGTAGCAACATATTGGAAACAAACTGTTTTATCGGCGTATAACCGCGCGGCACCGGCATTACGCCATTATCTCGGCGGTACTGTTCATAGCCGGATAACATGCGCTGAAAACGCAGTGGGCGTAATGACGCTATATCTTCTGTCTCGCCAGGATCATCGACAATATTGAACAAGCGCCACTGGCCATCACCGACCGGCGGTTGGTTTATTACCAGCTTATAGTCACCTTCGAACAGGACACCGTGATCGGTCAGTTCATAGCCGACCGAATCATCGGCACCGTAAACCCGTTCAACCTCACCGGATAGTAAGGGTGTCAAATCACGCCCTGTTATGGGCTTCACGGGGTGACCTGCATAGCGTTCCCCAGGCACAGAAACAGCCGCCAACGACAAAATTGTGGGCGTAATATCGGTCGCCCAGGCAAAAGCCGGCGTCAGTTGTTGCTCACGGGTAACAGGCTTTCCGGCGATGATCAGCGGCACCCGCATACCCCCTTCCCCCGCATAAAATTTGTAGTACGCCAGGGGACTCGCAGAGGCGCTGGCGAAGCTGGGGCCGAGTGTGCTGTAGCTGCCCTTCAGGCCGAGGTTGTCGTAATCTACAGTATAACCAAGATTCTCCGGCCCCAGTCGCTTGGGAAAGGCCTGGGGATCATCGGGGCCACTGGCCTCGCTGCCATTGTCAGAGGTGAAAATAAAAATGGTGTTGTCGTATTGACCCTGCTGTTTGAGAAACGCCATCAGACGACCAATATTAAAATCCATCGCCTCAATCATGGCCGCATAAACCGCCATGCGCTTAGCCTGATAGCGCCGGCGTTCTTCATCCAGATCACCCCATTCGTCTGTCGTTGCCATGCGCAACATGGAGGTGTCCTCTGGCACAATGCCCAGCGCTGCAGCTCGCTCCATGCGCTGCTGACGCAATGCGTCCCAGCCGGCATCGTACATGCCCATGTAGCGTTCGATGTATTCCCGAGGAGCCTGCACCGGAGAGTGCACGGCCATGAACGGCAGGTAGGCGAAAAAAGGCTTGCCGTCTTGTAGATTACTGCCGATGAACTCCATCATCCTATCGACTAAAAAGCGCGAGGAGTAAAAGTCTTCCGGCAACGTAAATCGCTCGCCATCGGCAAACCAGTTGGCCTGATCGTAGAGTGCTAGATAGGGACGTTGCTCCCAGTTATCGGCGCCTGAATCCATCATTGCCATCGTGCGCTCAAAGCCGCGCCGGCTAGGCCGCTTGCGCGGATCCATGCCCAGATGCCATTTACCCGCCATATAGGTGTGGTAGCCGGCGTCTTCCAATAAGGTCGCAACGGTCACCACGTCGTCCCCCAGCACGCCCTGATAGTTGGCGTACGCCCGCTGCTGCGGTGCTAGCATTTCTGGAATGTTAGATACACCCGCCAGATGGCTGTCTACCCCAGTGAGAAGCATCGCTCTGGCAGGCGCGCAGTTCGCCGCAGTGTGATAATTGGTAAAGCTCACGCCCTGCTCCGCCAGAGCACTCAGGCTTGGTGTATTGACTTCGCTTCCATAGGGTGCGATATCGGTATAGCCCAAATCATCTGCCAGAATGAATACGATATTAGGGCGTATCACGTCGGCCGTCGCCTGGCCGCCTGCATTCATGCCATACACGCTGAGACTGATACAACCGAGGCAGAACGCAGCGCAGCGCGCAAGCCGGCGTAAAGAATACGTTTTCAACCCCTCAGCCCTTTTGTGGCAAACGGCGGGAAGCCACCAACAGAATCAATGCCACAATCACTTCTACCACGATCTGACTCACTGCCAGGGTGGCATCATGCAACAGCCACGCAACAACACGACCCACGGCTGTGATCGCCAGCAACATCATCGGGGGATAGTACCAACTGCGACGCTCAACGATCAGAGCAATGAGCATGCAGCTGCCCAGCATCAGGAAAAAGCCAGCCATGTCGCCGATCTGAGAACTGAGCCCGAGCCCATCAGCCAGCGTCAGGCCAAACGTAGGCGCTATTGCGGCAGGTGCCACCAGCCAGCGAATACCGGTGACTAGAAAGAAGATCGCCGGCAATAACACCAATAGCTTAAGCACTTTTTCCATGGCTATTGTTCCCGATCAGCAACAACCTGCATCATTTTGTGCGCCGTTTCCAATCCGGAATTTTGATTCTGTCCGGTTACAAAACGCTTCTCATCATCCACGACAACGTGAGTGGCAAACACATCCCGAAATGCTGTTTGACTTTCGTACAGGGCTCCGGCTTTGCGCAATTCGGTCTCTGGGTGCTGCGGGGTGATTTCAATATTGAGTTCTTCAACCTGCTTGTCACTGACTCCGGTCATGCGCCGCCCGGCGACCAGCAAATTACCGTCGCGATCTTTGGCGTTGATCAAACCCAGCACCCCGTGGCACACGCCACCGATCACAGGTTCGCTATCAGCGTAGTACGCGCCGCTGATTTTTTCTGCCAGTACCGGGGAATAACCTAGGTCATAGGCTGCGCCCCAACCACCGGCCAGAAAAATAATATCGTACTCACTGAAATCAATCTCGTCGATCTTCATCGACTTGTCGACCTTCGCTTGGAAAATCGAATCCTGAAGAAAGCGCTCAGTCTCCGGTGTCATTGAAACGCGGCCCAGTGAATCCGGCGCAATTGGGATCTGGCCGCCTTTGATACTGGCCACATCCACCTGCATACCCCCATCAAGAAAAACGTAGTAGGGATGCGTTAGCTCCGACGCAACAACCCCAGTGGCAGGGCCTTCTGTTTCACCCGGGGCGGCAAGCACGTCGTGACTGGTGGTAATGACTAGTGCGCGTTTAGCCGGCAGTGCAACCTTGGGGCCATGATATTCTGGATGCATTCCCGCCTTGTGCAGGATTGTCGGCAAGGCTAGGACGAATATCGCCGCCAGCACTGCCACGCCAAGCAGGCCATAAAACCATTTTTTCATCCAATGTTCCCCAGTGCACATGATTATGCGTATTTTGAATAGTGTTAAAGCTTACGCTTGAGCAGCAAACCTGAAGGAATCATTTTCGGCCAATCGCTACCTGCTGACTTGCCACAACTGATCCGCGACAGGGACAACCACATTCACGCGGCCTGCTGCTGGCGATACTGGCTGGGCGTGACACCGTTCCAACGAACAAAGGCACGGCGAAAGTTAACCGTCTCTGCATAGTCCAGCAGGTGTGCTATGTCGGCGATGGTCAGCTCGGTTTTGGCTAAATACTCTCTGGCAAGCAAATCCCTGATTTCGTCGAAGACAGATCTGAAGCTGGTCGATTCAGCCTCCAGCCGGCGCCTCAGGGTACGCTCGCTAACATGCAGGCGCTCGGCTACCTGTGCGATATTGATGAAGTGCCCTGCGGATTCAATCAGCAACTGCCGCACAGCGGCGGTTGTCTCTAGGGCACTGTCCAGCCCGCGCATTATCTCTTCGCATTGTTGCTGAAAGACCACATGCTGTGCACGGTTTGCCGTTCTAACAGGCGTGTCTAACACCTGCGCCGGGAGGAATAACTGGTTGTGTTCGCAGTCAAACGTGACAGGCAGGTTAAACACGCGCTTATAGCAAGCCCAATGTGCAGGCCTTGGATAGCTGAGATGTAACTCGATACCCTCTGCACGACGCTCTGCCGTGCTCCCATATAGCGTTCTCGACGCGGCAGCAACATTTGAGAATACCAGTTCGGCGAACAGTTGCCTCTGTGCAGCCGTGCCCCTCGATATTCCAGCGCGCAACCATAATCCGCCCTCATGCTCATACGCTTTCCAACGCGGCTGTACTAAGACCTGCCCATAGCGGCGCATGAGCCGGGCAACTTCGCGTACATTTGGGCAACTCATCAGAGCAAAACCGTAGCTGCCGTAACTGGCAATGCCAAGCTCTTGTCCCAATCGGATCATCAGGCTGGGATCGCCGGACAGGTCGGACGCGGTTTCGAGTAAAACCATGCCTTCAACACCTGAACTCACAGACTCAGCAACAGGCGACGCATTAACACCTCGGCGGCCGAGCTCAGCGATCAATTGCTCACGGCTGACCCCTGCGTCCGCCAGTAGCTGCAGCAACTGATTGAAAAACGCATAATGCACCTGATTTACTTTCATTGGACTCCATACGCCGCCGGCAGATCGAAGGTGCTCCAAAATATTTCAAAGCCAGCATTAACCAAAACGAGATTGGCCGAATATGTCCCCATGATCTGTCACGTACTCACTATAATCAATTTACCAACTGGCTGAAAGTAGCCTCAAAGATATAGTCGCCGTTTTTTAACCTCCAAGCCGCTTGTCGAAACGCTTTTCGACATGACAGCAAACCTTGATCGAGGAGTTGATTTACATGAAAAAGAGCCTATTAGGAAGCAAGAAAGCTGTCAGCGTGATAGCGATCGCCGTGACAGGCATCGCCTTAGCATGGGTGTTCCTTGATCAGCCTCGCCCCCATAATCCCAGAGTGTATGCCCCACCGGAAAAAACCCAGTGGAAACCCGTTGGGGCGCGGTCCGCGGGGCAACATAACTACGATATTATTCCCGAACCCATTACCTGGCATGCTATTCACGTTGATGTTGCCAATGCCGACAGTGTCTGGGGGGTTGCTGCCCCCATGTTCGAACTGGACTGGGTCGCGGAGCCAGCCTACTTCTCAGGCAGTGGCCCACTGCTGGATAATCAGGGAAATCTCTACTTCAGCTCAAATTTCTATCACGGTGAACGTGTGGATCTGGTGGCCATTGATGCCAAGACTGGCGAGAGGCGCTGGGTTTTACCAGAGATAGGTAACATGTCAGTGGGTGGCCCGATCATACTCAATGACCCGGATAATCCAGGAGCACAAATTATCTATCTTGCGGGTCCCGAACAAATCAGGGCTGTGCGGCAAGACGGCTCCATACTATGGAACAAAGCCACCGGTATAAAGATCGCGAATGCCGAGGACTCGGACACAACCAAATTTCAAAACTTCAATTACCACCCGGCCACCGATTCATTGATTACGGTAACCAAATCGGGAGCACTGTACGCGTTCAGCCGCACGACCGGTGAGATGGTGGCGTCTAAGGGGCAACTACCAGGAGCACCGGCTCTTAGCGGCAACCGCACCAGCATACCGGATTTTATTGTCAATAGAGTCGACCCGCTGATGGATAAAGCCTTTGGAAAAACCGCTGACGGTTTGAATCTATTTTCTTCTGCGGTGAACTATCTCTATGGTGGTGGCGGTGTCGTAACCAATTATTTCAGTATCGACCCTGATAGCAGCCGTATCTATATCGCAGCGACGGCACCGGACGCAGAAGATGGCACCGAAGATGGTCGCTCAGAAATCGGCGCCATTTACGCGTTAAACCTCGAGGATGACGGTAACGGCGGCCTTGAATTCAAAGTACTAAACCGCAACACGTTTCAAGGCGGCACAGGCTCAACGCCGGCACTCAGCGCTGATGGCAGCCGGGTCTATGTTTCCGATAATGAAGGTCATGTCATCGCACTGGATCACGAGTTAAATGAGGTCTGGCGTGTCGATGTGGGCGAGCCCCTGGTGGGTTCGATTACCGTCGCCTCTGACAATAATGAAATCTACGCTGTCACCGCCAAAGACGTTTTCCAGTTAATTGACCGCGGCGACCACGGCACTTTGAACTGGACAGCTGAGTTAAACGGCTTTGATGGCTATGCCAATGTCGATGACCAATCCAATGGATTAACCGCAACGGCCACCGCTAATGGTGTGGTAGTTATGATTGGCGGGGGTAAGGAAATTGTCGGCCGGACGATCATGCTGCATGTCGGCATGGGGCTGCTAGATCGTCAAACGGGCAAGCTGCGCTATTTTACCGAGGGCCGGGAGGATTCGCTGGCCATGAGTGTGGTCGCTGCTGATGGCAGTATTTATGTTGGCCACTCTCCGCTAAGGCGCGCCGTTGGCAAAGCCTTCTATCCTGACCTAACGCAGGATATCATCGGCGGTATCTCCCGGTTTAAACCTATCCGCCTGGATCTTTTGGCACGTGATGCCCTCTGTGCCGCTGAAGCACGGGCTGTTAATGCCAACACGCTGAATCAGGTTACCGAGGCCGCTGCTGTAAGCACTGATATTCGCCAGATAGCATTTTTGATCACACAGGCTGAGAGCGCGGTGGAACAAGCAGTCAGTGATAGCGATATGACACAGGCTGATGCCAATCTACTGCGCGATCTACTGGCGCAAAGTTCGGCCAGCTTAGCTACAGGTGACTTGACCACTTCAGCCACTGCTTTGATGTCAGCCTGTGCGATATTCGACTGACGTTGAAATGATTTGATAACATCGGTGAAAATGTGATGATTCTTTTGCACTCACTCGTTCGCACTCACGACGTAACCACGTTGTGCACATTCTAGTGCAATCTGTTTCAGCGCCTACCATTGAATGGACAAGCGTACTTGCCCTGACAGCACACCATGGAAGGTAGTAGAGGGTGCTCCAAGACGGAAGATGAGGCTTTTGCGAGAGTATGATTTGAATGTGGCATGTTCCAACATGCCATTCAGAGCTTCACCGCTGACATTGCGGGTCCAGCTTGCCCGCCTAAGTAACAATGTTGCTTCTTTCAGTTTGTCCATGCGCGCCTACGTTACGAAGCACTCACATAGATGACAAGTCAGGTTGGCGTATTTCTGACCTACTGGAGAGCTCTGAGAAATTAGCTTCTTGAGCGAGACTGTGTTGAAGCCCGGATGGCCGAATATGATTCCATGATAGTTTACAGTGAGCACTACAATTTCGCACCGTAAAATTTTACATGCACTTTCATAAGAATTGACCAAGGGTGTCTATTATGAGTTTCGTTAAAACCTATGAAGAAATTGTGGGGAACTCCCCCGCCAGTGGAGATTTCTACGATGCCGAGATGCTGACGCTTGTCTGGGAAACCACACCAGAGGCGATTGAAAAACTGCTGCCTCCACCGTTAAAACCAACACAGAAACCTGTGGTGCTCGCTTTTGTCGCCAACTATCCGTCTACCAATTTTAGCCTTCCGTATCAGGAATCCGCACTTTTAATCAGGGCGAGTTTTGAAGGTCAGGAGGGTTTTTACTGCCTGTCCATGCCGGTAACGAATGATATGGCCATGGCCGGTGGGCGAGAAATATGGGGCTACCCCAAGAAGCTGGCGAATATTGCATTGCAGCGTGAAGGCGACGCTCTTGAAGGCAGTAGGGTTGAGGGCTGGACAGAACGGCATGGCATTCAGTTCATGAAGGTCAAGGCAAACCTGACGGGTAAGATCAACGACAACTCGGCAATGGATGAACTGGTGAGCTTAGGTTTGAATCCGGAAGGGGAATACTCCACTCTTGCGTTTAATTTCAAACATTCTCCCTCTCCGGTCGCAAGTGAAGCATTTGACTACCCGCCCCGGTTAATTCAGGGAGAAACTGTGTTCAGGCCAAAGACGTTTATTTTCGCAGAAGTGGAAATCGAACTGACCCCATCCGAGTTCGACCCCTGGCATGAAGTGCCCGTAGAGCGCATGCTGGGCGGCTTCTATTCCGTGGGTGATAACAGTATGTTAAACGACGGCAAGATACTGGCGGAAGTGGATGCTATTGAATTTGCACCCTACGCATTTCTGAAATGGGAATGGAGTAAGCAATAAGCAACGCCGCTTATTGATTGATCAACGTAGCATCGTCTAACGACTTGTTCGTATCAGTGATAACAAAGTGGTGAACACGACAATGAGCGTCTTGAAAAAAAACACCTGGAAAGTGATCAGTTTGTTATTGATCGCAATCGTTGGCTTCGCAGTATTTAAAATCTTCTTTGACGAGAAGCCTCACAACCCTAAAGTGTTTGGCCCTCCTGAGAAAACCCAATGGAAGCCGGTAGGCGCTCGCGCCGCTGGACAACACAGCTACGATGTTATCCCCGAGCCGGATACCTTTAGTGCCATACATGTGAATGTGGTCAACTCGGACAGTGTCTGGGGCGTCGCCGCGCCAATGTTTGAACTCGACTGGGTGGCAGAGCCTGCGTACTTCGTGGGTAATGGCCCCCTCCTCGATAACAAAGGCAATCTCTACTTTAGTCCGCAGTTCTACCATGGTGAGCGTGTGGTACTGGTGTCACTCGATGGCCAGACCGGCGAACGACGTTGGACCCTACCCGCTGACAATGAGATACAAGCCAGCAGCCCGGCTTTTATATTGAACGACCCGGACAGCCCGGGCTCGCAAATCATTTATATCGTGGGCTATAACCGCGTGATGGCCCTGCGACCGGACGGTTCAACACTCTGGAGTCAAGCCACCGGTTTGAGCCTTCTTGCCTCGGACCTCAGCGATAAAGCCAAAACCAAATTCCATAGCCTGAATTACCATCCGGCGACAGATTCACTGGTGTCGATAACCAAGGCCGGAGCCCTATTTGCCTTCAGCCGTAAGACCGGTGAGTTAATCGCAGCGATCGGACAAATACCCGGTGCGCCCGCCATCAGTGGTAAAGGCACCAAGATTCCTACCTTTATTCTGAACAAGGTCGACCCACTGATGGACAAAGCCTTCGGTAAAACCGATGAAGGCCTGAGCCTGTTCTCATCCGCCGTCAATTACATCTATGGTGGCGGCGGCGTGGTGACCAACTTTTTCAGCATTGACCCTGATACCAGCCGTATCTATATGGCGGCTGCGGCGCCAGACGAAGAGGATGGCACAGAAGACGGGAGGTCGGAACTGGGCGCGATTTACGCACTGGATCTGGTCGATGATGATAGCGGTGGCCTGCAATTTCAGGTGCTGAACCGCAAGACCTTTCAGGGCGGTACCGGATCAACACCGGCGCTCAGCGCAGACGGCCACCGCTTGTATGTATCGGATAACGAGGGTCATGTTATCGCGCTGGACAGTGAATTAGCTGAAGTGTGGCGTCTGGATGTGGGCGAACCGCTGGTGGGTTCTATCACCGTAGCGGCGGATAACAATGAACTCTACGCTGTTACCGCCAAAGACGTGATCCAGATAATCGACAAGGGTGACCACGGCACCAGAACGTGGACCGCGGAGCTGACCGGCTTTGATGGTTATGCCAATGTCGATGAGCAATCCAATGCTTTAACGGCAACGGTCACTGCCAACGGTGTGGTGATTATGATCGGAGGTGGAAAATCATTGCTGGGCAGGACGCTGATGTTGCATATGGGTATGGGCCTGCTAGACCGTGAAACCGGTAAGCTGCGCTACTTTGCCGAAGGTCGAGA
>CAJXWP010000094.1 GCA_913062625.1 uncultured Haliea sp.
TTACTCGACGATTTTTGCAGCATTTCATTCGCTGTTGTTTTCTCAGCAAGTTTCTTTTTGCTAGCGTCTAAATTCTTTTTCATCGCTGCAGCATCGTATTGTTTCAAGGCCTTGATCTCCGCACGATCTTCAGAAAGATCTTTTTGCAAACCCTTGATGCGCTTCTTCTGCGTAACGACTTCGTCATCCAATTTTTCACAACGATGGTTTAGTTCGCGGTTAAGTTGCTCTGTGCGCTTGCTTGTCGTTGCTTCGGCAGAGGTTGCGGTCAGCTGCGCCAATTGTTTTTCAATGACGACTTTCTGTTCCTGCTGTTTTTTTACTCCGAGCTCAATCTCGGCGGATTTTGCATCCAGTTGATCTTGGTATTGAGCTCTGAGACTGTCTTCAAGTTCAATTATCTTTTCCAGTTTTGAGGCTGTAAGCATGTAGTATGTCCTGATGGTTTGTTGGTTTGGGTCGCGCAGTTGGGCTGGTTGTCGAATATGCCAAGCCCACTACTGCGGTAGGTGCAAATCCGCGCGCATTGTACACTATAATGCCTCAGGTTTGGAAAGTTTCTATTTTTACAATAAACTCATATGGTTAGCAGATTATATTAGACGTGCAACAGTGAGCACCACTCACCTCCACCAAGGCAGCAGTCCATGCAATTGGCCCGCCAACGTCAGGCCGCGGGCTGTGGCTGTGGCTGTGGCCCTCTTACCAGCTTGCCTGGCATAGCACCCGTATCATGGCCATTTTCACGAATGATCTCACCATTGCAAATCGTAAGCCTGTACCCATCAACCCGCTGCACCAACCTCCGCGCATTAGCGGGTAAGTCATATACCATTTCTGGAGGGTGGATAGTCAGGCCCTCGTAATCGATCACGTTAATATCGGCCTTCATGCCTGGCGCGATTAATCCTCGATCATGCATACCGTAGAAATTCGCGGTGCGTTGGGTTTGATTGTGGATAAGTTGCTCAATGGGAATGCGCGCTCCCCGTGTCCTATCGCGGGCCCAATGGGTTAGCAGGTAGGTTGGCATGCTGGCATCGCAAATTAGGCCACAATGCGCACCACCATCGGACAGACCAAAAATCGCGTTTGGGTGCAGCATCATTTCCCGCAGCGCCTCAAAGTCACCATTGGAGTAGCCCAACAGTGGCATATACAGAATCCCTTTACCCTCGCGCTCCAGCATAGCATCGTAAGCAAACTCGGCCGGGTTGCATCCGTACAGTTTTGCTTGAGCCAGAACGCTCTTGTCCGGGCCTGGCTCATAGTCAATAGGGTCGCCGAGAGGGAACATATTGCCCCATGCGCTCAGCGTCTGCGTGAAGACTTCAGGCAAACCTGCAAGATCTGGAGGGTTATCGAGTATGTCTCGCCGCAAACCAGGCTCTCGCAGCGCCGCTACTCGCGCCGCCAGCGGCAACTCTGCGACTTTTTGATAGGCATCATGCAGGATAAAGGGATGTCCGGAGCTCTCAAGACTGAACAACACACCAGCAGGGCGCTGCGCTACCTGTGGTGTCAGCGTACCACCGGCGGCTCGATCCTCATCAACCGCGGCGAGCAAGCGTTGCCACTGATGAGGGTCACCGTTATTTTGCAAACAGGCAAACGTCACCGGCCGGCCCGTTTCCTGACCAATTTGGCTCATCCACGCCAGCTCTTCTTCTTCCGGATCCAGGTCGCTAGCCACTTCTAGCACACCGTAGCCCACCTCACCTAAAGCGCGTCCAATGCCGATCACTTCCTCACGGTCTGCGGTGGTTCCCGGCGCGAGCTCTCCATCTTTTGCCCGGTGCAAAATCGTGCGTGTAGTGGAAAACCCAAGGGCGCCGGCCTCTAGCCCTTCTTTAACAATGGCAGCCATGGCAGAGACTTCCTCTGCGCTGGCCTTCTCATTATTCGCTCCTCGATCACCCATAACATAGGTGCGCACAGCGCCATGAGGAACCTGCGCGGCGAAATCAATAGCATGGGGTATACTTTCGATAACATCCAGATACTGTGGAAATGTTTCCCACTTCCAGTCGATACCCTCAGCGAGTGCGGCCCCCGGTATATCCTCAACACCCTCCATAAGTTGTATTAAATAGTCTTCTTTACCAGGCTCGACAGGCGCAAAACCGACGCCACAATTGCCCATAACCACCGTGGTCACGCCATTCCAGCTTGAGGGAGAGAACATGGGATCCCAGGTGACCTGACCATCATAGTGCGTGTGAATATCTACCCACCCAGGCGTGACCAACGAGCCCGCAGCGTCAATCTCCCTTACAGCAGGCCCGAGCCCTTTACCGACCGCAACAATACACCCCGCGGTTATCGCGACGTCGCTGTCCTGACTCGGTGCGCCACTACCGTCTATGAGCGTTCCATTACGAATAACCATGTCGTACATAGCAGTTTCATCTTCTTTAGCGAGGTGTCGCAATAAGATAGCGCAATTTTCGAAAGAATGCCTGCGTGCATCTTCGCGTCAAGCCGCAACCGTACCGACCCGGTCAAAAACTCACGTCTGGGGCCCTGCAATGGAATACCCCATGGCAAGACTGGCATCAACTAAGACACTCGCAAGCACACGCAATAGAAAGCCTCTAGCGGCAAAAACTAGCCCGCCCAGTAGAGGCCTCCGCCCGCAAGGAAAAACGAGACAAAATAAACTATCGGGAAAAGATAACGGGCGCGCCGGTCCAGTCTATTGCCCTGTTCGACCAACCCGCGACTGTCCAGTTTCCACACCCGAAGATTGACAACAACGCTGGCACACATCGTCAAAAAACTAATCATCATGAATGAGCCCAAAACGGTGAGATACGATATTTTTGGCAGACTCCCGGTGAACATGATCTGATAGGCAACCACAGTCAGAATACCCATAAAGGAAATATCCATCCGCTCGCCCACTGACGATCGATCCATCCAAAACACTGACCAAGACAGCATGACGAAGATAATGACGGGCAGCCCAACCAGCCGCAGGGTGTAAAAAGCGTTGCGCTCAACGTCGATCTGAACTCTGAACGCGTTCACCCGGCTATCGCTATCATCTAGGTAACTCGACCTATACTCCAATATTGAGCTGGATAACTTGGGGGGATTCCACTGCGGTACTTTAACCTTATGGTGATCGTCGTCCCATATGCCACTGGTCGCGGGGTCTACACGCAACACCACCTGCTGACTGTCAAATCCCAACACCTCAAAGGTGGCAGCCAACTGTTGTCGGTCAAAGGGATAGCGCGCCAAATTAAAACGAGACTTTGCCACACCTTCGATTTCTTCGGTGTAATGCATACTGCCATCGGGCTCTACCCGCACCACCACTCCCTGTTGGTCGAACCCTCCGGCCTCATTGACTAGAAAAACTTGAGGCCACCAACCTGCAAATACCTCATTGAACTGAAAATACCCTTGGTAATAAAGGTCATCATAACCCGTCACTGCGGGGTCAAATGCCAATCTTGGGTCCTTCCAACGCATACTGAGCACACCCTCAAAGTGGAAGGTTTCATCGGCTTCACTAATGAAGTTAATATTGCCGAGATAAAAGCCAATATCGACAACGACAGGGCCGTCACTGTCAGGCGGCCCGAAGATATTGTTTTTTGCCTGCGCACTAACACCGAATAAGATCAGTATGCTCAGTAATGCATATCGGGCTATCAACAACATTATTATCAGGCTCCTAAGGATGACTGGAAACGGGCATTCGAAGAATACCCATAACTGCGCACGGTGACTAGGCGTTATGTATGATCAGAGACATAATCCTAAACAAAAATGACAGTGAGCTCTAGAGGATATAGAGTTACCCTACAATCATAATTGCAAAGTTAATTTTTATGCTGCGAAGAGAACGAACACTCTTAGTAAGTGTTTTTAGCGCTATTCTATTTCTGCTGTATGGGGATCAGTGGATGACCATGCTAGGAGACCCGCTGTGGTTTGCGGGAATTTCGCTCTGGCTCTTTGGAGTAATCCTGTTTGCATCGATTGGAGCGGTCCGACATGCCGAAATTCTGGCAGGTAAGCTAGGCGAGCCCTACGGTACGCTGATTTTGACAGTTGCAGTGACAACCATAGAGGTCACCATGATTGCCAACGTCATGCTGTCGGGAAACGCCAACCTAGAATTTGCTCGTGACACCATGTTTGCCGTGGTGATGATCGTAGTCAATGGCTTGGTAGGCCTGTCTTTGCTGCTAGGTGCACTGCGCTTTCACGAGCAGCAGTACAATCTGCAAGGCGCCAATGCATATCTCGTGGTCATTATCCCGTTAGCGGGATTCGGGCTAATACTGCCCGATTTCACAACGTCCACTTCAGACCAAAGTCTTTCAAATTTTCAGGCGGCTTTCCTGATTTTTATGTCGCTAGGTCTTTATCTGGCTTTCCTTCTAATTCAGACTAGACGCCATCAGAGTTATTTTGTAATGGGGTTAGATAGCGCTCAACAATCGGTCAGTGAAAGCATGCTCCATCAGCCAATGGTTTATTCTATGAAGGGCCATATAGTGCTATTGCTAGGATATCTTGTGTCAGTCATTCTACTCGCAGAGAAGATTGCACAACCTGTGGACTATAGCATTGGCGTTTTAGGCGCACCCATGGCGCTGGGCGGATTCTTTGTTGCATCACTCATACTTGCACCCGAGGCAATGAGTGGCATTCGCGCAGCGATGCAAAATAACTTACAGCGGGCCGTTAATATATTGCTTGGCTCCGTGCTCGCGACAATCAGCCTAACAATTCCTGCCGTTCTGATCATTAGCCTCATAACAGATCAACATGTCATTTTAGGACTACCTAATGCGCAAACAGTTTTACTCATTGTGACTCTCATGGTTAGCATGACAACATTCAGCAGCGCGCGAACCAACATTCTGCAGGGCGCGGTACATATCCTGTTATTTTTTGCCTATATCATGTTGATTTTTGAACCATAATTAAACACTCGCGTCGCGATAAGTAATGCGGCCAATATAACCTTAAAAAAAGATAAGAAAATTGGATAAAGGCATGTTGAAAAAGATTATATTGGGCGTGTTAGTAGTGATTATACTGTCGGCATGTGCATTGTGGATGGCCGGGGGTGACGAAGTCTACGCGCTTCATCGCGCCACTTCGGTTTCCACCGCGCCAGCAGATTACGCTCTGCAGGATGACAGTCGTGTTATCGTTCCAGCGCCGCAACCCCATATTAAGCAACCTTACAACTCACTCAAAAATGTCTACTGGGGGGATCTGCATGTCCATACCGTGGAAAGCTTTGACGCGGTATTGTTTGGCACAACGCTGACCATTGAAGATGCTTACCGGTTTGCGAAAGGCAACAGCCTGCGCAGTGCCGGAGGCGAACTTATGCAGCTATCACGGCCGCTGGACTTTGTGGCGATCACAGATCATGCAGAGAGTTTTGGTTTGAGGACGCGTTGCAATGATGCTGATCTATCGCTGAAAGAGAACCTGAACTGCTGGCTAATGGAAACACCCAATGTCGTGACATTCCTCTTGTTAAAGGCGGTTGCTAATGAACCCACAGAAACACCCACTAGCGAGGAAGCGGCGGGAGTCTACCGCAACAGCGTTCGCAATCATCCAACTCAGGCTAATTTTCCAATATGCACGCTGGATGAAGCAGATCTTCAGCGCTGCTACCGCGACAGTAATAGTGATTGGTCGCAATACAAGGATTTAGCGGATAAATATAACCAGCCCGGCATCCTCACTGTATTTTCAGCGTATGAGTACTCGCCGCCCCTTCCCAATTCAGGCAAACACCACCGTAATGTTATTTTTAATGGCACTGGGCTTCCGAAGCACGCCACGTCCTACTTTGATGTTGGCAACGCCATAGCATTATGGGAGGTACTAGAAAAGGACTGCAGCGGCGATTGCGAGTTTCTCACCATTCCACACAACATGAATAAAGGATGGGGACTTTTCTACAGTGAAAATACTTGGGATGGCGAGACATACGACGAGGAAGCCTGGCGGCTGCGGCAGCGACGCGAACCGCTCGCCGAGGTCTATCAGGTCAAGGGCTCCTCAGAGTGTGCACTGGGTGTTGGGGCGACAGACGAGGAATGTGGCTTCGGTCAAATATTAGAGCCGTGTGAACCTGGACAGGAAAGTGGGTGCGCATTTACTACCAGCTTCGCCCGTCAAGGGTTGAAAATTGGCCTTCAAATGCAAACACAGATGGGGTTTAACCCTTTTGCCTTCGGACTAATCGGGTCCACCGACACCCACAATGCCAGCCCCGGTGACGTGGAAGAGTGGGATTTTGTCGGCAAAGTTGCAGCCGCTTCCTCACCGGCTACTCGCCGCATCACTGAATGGCCCGGCCGCGAGCCCTTCGAATCCATCCTGCAGTTCCACACAGCCGGCGGACTCACGGGGGTATGGGCGGAAGAAAATACGCGTGATGCCATTTTTAATGGTATGCAGCGCCGCGAGGCCTATGCCACTTCGGGGCCACGTATAACCTTACGCTTTTTTGCCGGCTGGGGCTTTGATGAAGATATTAGCGACAAGCCAGATGCCATCGCTCTAGCCGCCCGTGGCGGAGTACCCATGGGTGGCGTTTTGACGCCAGATACAACGCAAACGAACAGCCCCACATTCTTCGTCTGGGCGTCAGCAGACTTGATGAGCGCCCCACTGCAGAGCATTCAAATGGTCAAGGGCTGGATAGACGACGAGGGTAATACCCAAGAAAAGGTGCGCGATATTAGTTGTTCTAACGGGCTGAAAATTGACACCTCCACCCTACGCTGCGCCGACAATGGCGCTTCTGTTAACCTTGCTAATTGTGAAGGCCTGGGTAATACAGGTGCCGCTCAGATGGCGGTAGCCTGGCAGGATCCTGACTATCACCCTAATCAGAATGCTTTTTACTACGTGCGTGCTCTTCAGAACCCCACCTGCCGTTGGTCTACCTACGATGCCCTGCGATTGGGCCAAACACCGCCTGCCCATGTCCCTGCGACCATTCGGGAGCGCGCCTGGTCGTCGCCAATATGGATTAACCCGGTGAACTGATATGCTGCATACCGCACAGGCCTTGTTATGGACAGGTATTCGCGCTCGAATGCCTTGCAATAATATTTTTGAGCGCTATAGGCCATCGCAAATACCTTTGCAGTGGGCAAAATTCAGGGATAGGGTATGAGCAAGTTAGCGCTCGGCGTCCTGAGTCCAATCATGTTCACCGGATGCGGCAGGATCGACTCACTACTGTGGCAGCCAACTACGACGCCAACCCAATGGTGCGAGAGCATGCCGTGTGTGGAGCTCTTTTCAAGTGGCGTCACTCTCAGTCAACCCTCATCAACAATATTGATCTATTTCCTCGGCCTCATGTGGTTGTGGGTGGGGTGGCGATTTTGGCGAGTCGATAACGGACAGAAATCCAGACGCTGGTGGTGTGTCGCAATGACGCTAGGGGGCATTGCTGCGATATCAGCCGGCACCAGCTATCAGGCATTTGGTTTCGAACTAAAATGTACTGAGCGAGCATTTTGCACATGGACCAGCTGGTGGGAGATCGCGTATCTAGCGCTGCAGGTCGCAAGTGTGAATGCCATGCTGGCGGGTGTTGCTTACGCATGCACAAGAGGCCAAACCCGGCGGCTGTTACTTATGTATGCCCTTGTTAATACGGTCATTTATTACTGCGTGGCAGCCGCTGGCGCATTCCTACCGAACAGGTTTATGATTTCTTTTGAGATGTTGGTGCTGTTCTCCACCCCGGCTCTCGCTGCCTGTTTCATTATTAACGGCTGGCGCTATGTCAATAATAAATCTGATAAAGACAAAGCTTTGCTGATAGCTTGGGCCATTATGTTCACTACTAATATCGTCTATTACGCCTATCTGCTACTCGGTTATACACAAACGCTGTGGTCTAAAGGCTTCTGGTTTTCAGAAAATGATGTTTTGCACGTGTTAATGCTCGTCTGGGTTTGGTACATCGGAACCGTCGTTGTTGGCGTGATAGACGACGAAGACCCGCAGTCTCCTTCCGGGCCTGAGCAGGCATCTGACAATAAGCATTAGTGACTTTGAAGCGCCTATAAACGGCATTGCGCACTTTACTACATCACCTTCAAATCATGGGCAGTCAACTAATGAACACTGAAAAATGCATGACCGTGCGACAGTAACAGCTCTGTCTCAACAGCACGGCATTTAGCATGGACTTACCTGTCAAAATTTGAGACTCTCTAATTTAAATCAACAGATTAAAAGTCACGTCAGAACATGCGGCCCGTGTTCTAGGCTAGCCCACTCCAATGTCAATCCTATATCCAATTCCAGCGAATGACTCTCAGTCATCGATGGCATACCTTGGGCCCATAAGGCGCTGAATGTGAACGCAAAATACTCTACCGCTGATCAGCCCGCCTATATCAAACTAATAAATCGTATTGGCGAACAGCTCAAAGCAGCTGGCTACACCAAACCGGAATTAAATACAGACCGCCTCATCAAGCAAGCGCAAAAAAAAACCGGGCTCAACGACTTCGGTGATCCGTCATTTAGAGATGGGCTGGAAATACTCACAGGGGAATTAAATGAACAGGCGCAGCTGTCGCAAATCGGACAGATAGCATCCTATTTCAATTTACTGGATTCTCTTTGCGTACGGCTGCAACTGGTAGATTTTCGCGGCCGACGACCACAGGTAACACGACAGAGTATAGAGCGACCACTTTTTATTACAGGGCTGCCACGAACCGGTACCACGATACTTTATGAACTCATTGCGCAGGACCCCTCTTTTAGGTCACCAGCCAGCTGGGAAGTTACAAGACCGATTCCACCACCCAAAGAAGCATCTTATAATAGCGATAAACGAATTCGGAGTGTAAACCGGCAACTGGCCTTAGCTGAAAAACTGTCTCCGGGATTCAGGGCAATCCACGCCATTGGCGCGGAACTTCCGCAGGAGTGTGTTTACATCCTCGCGTCTCATTTCATAAGTGAACAGTTTGGCTATATGTATAATATTCCAAAATATAGGAGCTGGGCGCTAAATCAGGACATGACCGCATCCTACCGGTGGCACACCAACTTTCTTCAGCACCTACAAGTCGACTTTGGTGCTGAACACTGGGTTATGAAGGCTCCCGCTCACCTCGCTTATCTAAAATATTTGGTCGCGCAATATCCGGACGCTGCAATCATATGGACTCATCGTAAACCTCTTGACGCAATCACCTCATTCTCAAGCCTCGTATGTACGCTGCGGAGCGGCTTCAGTAACGCC
>CAJXWP010000095.1 GCA_913062625.1 uncultured Haliea sp.
GTATAGTCGGGCTCTGCCGCCTCTGACATATCGACGGCAAAAGCCTGAATGAACTGCCTAATCAACCAATTCTTTAACCACACTGGATGGCGAAGCTCGGCGATCCAACCTGTACAACGTGATAACAGGTGTTGCGGTACTATGTTCTGAAACAAGATGAAGAGTTTATCCATAACCTTCATTATAACTTGATTGACGGGCCCGTTACATTGGAACCGCCCGTTGTGTACTACAAATTTTCTTCCGCAAACGCCGCCAATCGAGAGCGGACGATACCGTTAACATGCATTATGCCCTCACGGGGATAGGCTTTGCTCTTCTCAACGAGGGTGTAGAGAGCCCCAGCTACTAAAAGTCACTCGCGGCGCTGTAGTACGTGTCACTCCTGGCACGATAATCTGCAGTAATCAGATTGTTCTGCCTTGGAAATATTATTAAAAGCACGCCTCGGTAAATTGCAGCAGCGTTAGCCTGATTGTTAAACCCACAGAGCAGGACTTTCAATGGGGTTGCGACAAATTCGACACACATTGTCGGATTCAACCATAACTCACTGACAGGAGTGGTAATTTCGGCTACGATACGTGGCTAGAGTCTTTAAAAGTTGTTCCTTCAATGCTCAATCAGGATACCCTCTCGCAGCTGCAAGGCCTTAAGTCACAAATGGAGGCCGAAAAAGAGTACGCAGAAGCGGCAGTCAAAGGTACGCAGGCGCGATATGGCTTTGCAGTCTTAGATGATGGTCGAGAAATTTTTATCCCACCACAGGAAATGCTCAAGGTATTTCCGGATGATCGGGTCAGAATTTGCATTCGGCCCACCAAAGACAATAAAACCATCGCCGACATTGAAAAGCTGGTAAATAGCCCGCTGGCAGATTTTACCGGACGCTGTGTCCGTAAGGGCAAGGCCGTTTTTGTAGAGCCCGACCTACCCCAACTTAATCGCTGGCTTTTTATTCCGCCCACAGCGCTCAATGGCGCCAATGAAGGCGATTATTTACGTTGCGCGATCCACCGCCACCCCATTCGTGACGGCAGGCCGCAAGCCAAAGTACTATCAGTCATTGGTAACGTGAATACCCCTGGCATTGAAAATCTCTATACGATAGCCAAATACCGGCTGGCCCCGCAGTGGAGCAGTGCAAGCAAAGAAGAACTGAAAAAAGTACTGATCGACTGCAAACCGATGGAAACAGAAAAGCGCAGAGATCTCACAGACCTCGAATTTGTCTCTATCGACGCGGCAAAAACGCAGGATATAGACGATGCGCTCTATGCAGAGATTAGCGATGACGGCTGGACGCTATTCGTGGCCATTGCAGATCCTACTGCCTATATTGATGCTAACTCAAACCTGCGACGTGATGTAGCGGCGCGCAGCACGTCAGTTTATTTCCACGGTGATGTGCTGCCAATGCTCCCCGAAGAACTGGCTCAAGATACCTGCGCTTTATCCGAGGGGGCAAACCGTGCAGCGTTGGTTTGTAAGATTGCGGTGACCGACAGCGGCGAGGTGGGAAGTTTCGAATTTATTGAAGCCACGGTTCGGTCTCGAGGCAAGCTGTCCTATTACGCGGTTGACCGCTATATCGGTGGTCGATACGACGAACTGATGAGCCACTCGACGCCACTGGAGACCCTGTATCAGCTATACCGAGCGCTGCGGTCACGCCGAGAAGAGCATGGCCTAGTAATGGAAGATCGCCAGGATTTTCGATGGATTCTGAACGAAAGCAAGCAAATTGAGACGATCGAACCCGCAGAAAAACTGCTGTCTCAAAAGCTCGTAGAAGAATGCATGGTTGCCGCCAACCAATGCGCAGCGCGTTTCCTTATAGAGCACAACGCCAGCGGCCCCTTTGTCTCGCATCCTGGCTTTCGCGCCGACCGCAAAGATGAGGTCAATAAATTCCTCACCTTACACACGCCTGAACTCGCAACGCTGGATACGGACAGCGTCATCGGCTACCGAGACATCATGCGCGGTCTGGCTGCCCCAGCTTCAGCGCTGCCACTGCGCACCATGGTCAACCGCCTGCTAACCCGAGCCGTGCTGACGACCAAACCCTCCCCACACATGGGCATGGCACTGCCAAGCTACACTAATTGCACCTCTCCTTTGCGTAAATACTCTGACTTTCTGGTCCATTTACAAATTAAGGCAGCCCTCAATGGCGCTCCGGCTCAACTCGTTGACGCCAAAATATTAGGCCAATTAATGGAACGGCTTGCCGTCTCCCGCTCTGCCACCCAGGAAGCCGAGCGCTGGCTGGCGAGCAATTACGTGAGCAAGCTAGCCAAGGATAATAATAATATTTTTAAAGCGACAATCACCCATGTCACCAGTAGCGGTTTCACTGCGCGACTAAATAACAACGGGTTAACCGGCTTTGTCGATTTACGCAAGGATCCAGAGAAGTTCAGCTATGACAAATGGACCGCCAGCCTCACTAGCACTACCCGGCGATTCGCGTTAGATCAGGCCGTAGAACTCAGCTTTATCGGAGTGGGTGAAGAAGTGATTTACCAGACCCTTTTCAAACCGGTCACTGATTGTGGGCTGAAAATAGTGTCTAAAAGCACTGCTAGCGAATAACGGCAGACGCTAGAAGATAGCGTGACCCGGCGTGCGAGGAAAGGGAATGGCATCGCGAACATTTTCCATGCCGGTAACGTAGTTGAGCAAACGCTCGAAGCCCAGCCCAAATCCAGCGTGCGGCACCGTGCCATAGCGACGAAGATCCCGATACCACCATAATGCCTCACGCAAGGATTCATCCATACGCGAATCCAGCACATCCAGACGCTCTTCACGTTGACTGCCTCCAATTAGCTCGCCGACGCCTGGGACCAGCACGTCCATCGCCGCTACGGTTTTACCGTCGTCATTTAGACGCATATAAAACGCCTTGATATCTTTGGGATAGTTCATCAGCACAACGGGCCTGCCAACATGCTTTTCGGTGAGATAACGTTCGTGTTCTGACGCAAGATCTAAACCCCACGCCACAGGAAATTCAAACGCCTGCCCACTTCCTTTGAGGATATCGATGGCGTCTGAATACTCCATGCGCTCAAAATCGTTATCGACCAGACCTCGCAGACGTGCAATTACGCCGTCATCTATGTGCTGCCCGAAAAAAGCAATATCGTCCTCCCGCTCCTCGAGCACCGCGGCAATGACGTGTTTTAGCAGATCTTCGGCAAGCGCGGCGTTATCCGCCAGGTCAGCAAAGGCGACCTCAGGTTCTACCATCCAGAACTCGGCTAAGTGACGGCTAGTATTGGAGTTCTCAGCGCGAAAGGTGGGGCCAAACGTGTAAACCTTACTCATGGCCAGGCAATAAGCTTCTAGCTCCAACTGGCCCGACACCGTGAGAAATGACTCACTGGTAAAAAAATCGTGATGGAAATCGACCTCACCCCCTGCATTGCGTGGCAGGTTAGCAAAATCTAGGGTACTCACACGAAACAGTTCCCCTGCCCCCTCACAGTCACTGCCGGTTATGATAGGCGTATTAATCCAGTGGAAATCGTTACTGTAAAAATAATTGTGAATGGCGTTGGCCAGCGTCGTGCGCACCCGCGTGATTGCCCCAAAGGTATTAGTGCGCGGACGCAGATGTGTCTGGCTGCGTAAATATTCAAACGTATGACGTTTTTTGGCAATGGGGTATGTCTCGGGGTCATCAACCCAACCCACGACTTCCACCTCAGTGGCCTGAATTTCCACGCTCTGGCCTTTACCCTGCGACTGCACTAATTCGCCGCTGACGATCACCGCGCAACCGGTGGACAAAGACAGCACTTGAGACTGGTAGTTGCCGAGTGTGTCGGGCACCACGGCCTGAATCGCATCAAAGGCCGAACCGTCGTGCACGGCCAGAAATGAGATGCCAGCTTTGGAATCGCGTTTACTGCGCAGCCAGCCTTTGACAGTAACCTGTGCACCAAGCGATACCTGGCCCTTAAAGATTGTACTAATAGCATTGTGGTGTGACATGGTAGACGTGGTGTCCTAGCGAATAGCGTTGGGCGGTAGAGTACCTAATGCGGTGATGCGCTGCCAGCCGTTTCATTCAGTACCGGAGCTCTGCTGACCGGTGAAAGGGGCCGGCCCTCACAAGAATTTTCCAGACATGGGCGTCTGTTTAATTAAAGGGAAAAGAGTGTCCCACTAAATTTTCGGACAACAACCAGAGTTGCTTCGCCTCTGCCGGATCAACAGCATAGGATTCTACTCCGTTGCTGTCTCCGCTTTCGGCGGCATGTGCAATGTGGCAATCCTCCAAATATTTGCCGCCTTCAAGCGCAAGGTCGAACGTTGTGGCGGCCCACACCGTCGTGGCTGCACCCTGCTCCGGGGTTTTAAAGACCAGCGGCTCGCTTGAAGAGGATCGATCAGTAAGCGCGGTAATATCCGCTGCTTCTAGATGACGGGCGAGATTGGTCATAATCATACCGGGATGAACAGCAAAGGCGCGCACTCCGCGCTCACGCATGCGCAAATCTAATTCCAGCGAGAACAAAACATTGGCAGTCTTAGATTCTCCATAGGCCTGCCACTTGTCATACTCGCGCTGGTGATAATTTGGATCGCTGAAATTAAACGGGCCAAACTTATGGCCCGCTGAACTCAGGTTTATCACTCTACTTGGAGAGCCGTTAATCAATGCCGGAGACAGCAATCCGGTCAACAGAAAGTGACCCACATGATTAGTGCCAAACTGCATCTCAAACCCCTGCGCAGTCCGCATCAACGGACAGGCCATCACGCCTGCATTATTGATCAACAGCTGGATTTTATCCGCCCGCTTAAGTATTGCCGCCGCCGCACTGCGCACGCTATCTAAGTCTGCCAGATCCATGATCTGAGTCAGCAGTTGCGCGTCTGGTTGCTGCTGGCGTATTTCGACTGCTGCAGCCTCCAGTGCCTCCTTATTGCGCGCCACCATAAGCACCTTAGCACCCGCTGCAGCTAATACCCGGCAAGTCTCCAGTCCGAGTCCCGATGAGGCACCCGTGACGACAGCACATTTTCCCTTTAAAGAAACACCCTCAATGACCTGATCGGTGGTTGAGGCTCCATCAAAACGACTCATATCAAATCTTCTCCCATTTGTTGTATTGTGACCCCTGCCGATTGAAGGTTTAATAGCGCCATCGATCACCGCCCACTGACTTCGCTCAACAGGTAATCTTATGGACGCTAATGAAACAGATTTTATCGAAGGGGGCAACTACATCAGCCTTACCACCCGCAAGCGTTCCGGTGAGTGGGTCGCGACACCGGTCTGGTTCGCGCCGGATGAAGGTAGCTACTATGTCTTCTCGGCAGGGGATGCGGGCAAAGTGAAACGACTGCGCAATTTCAGTGATTCACGCATCGCTGCCTGCACCGTGACGGGGACGCTAACGGGCGAGCTTCACAACGCCTGTGCCTATGTGCTCGATAACCCGGCAGAAGAGGCCACAGCCCTCGCGGCTCTCAGGCGAAAGTATGGCTGGCAAATGCTGTTGGCGGACTTTTTTTCTAACCTTACCGGAAAAATGCAGCGTCGCGTCTACGTTCGTATCGACCCCTAAGCATTCCCTACAGTGTGCTTAGGCTTGCATGTGTAACCCACACTCGCGACCGTCATGCGCCTTGGTAGGGTCAAAATAATGCTTGCAGGTGGGCAACGCTGACTGCTCCATGTAATTCTCCACATCATCTTCTGACCAGTAGAAAATCGGCGCAACCTTGATGATGCCGCGACCATCGACCGACACAGTGTCCAACGTTTTGCGGTGCTCCGTCTCCTCATGGCGAATACCCGTTAGCCAAATTTCGGGCTGGAATTCGGCCAGCGCACGTTCAAAAGGCTCGAGCTTAACGTCCTGCGTGAAACCCTGATGCCGCTCCTCCTCATCCACGGTAGGGATGCCCCCCATGATGGCGTTGCGGCGCTCGGAGGTCATTTGAGGCGAGTAGACCTGTATGTTGACGCTTAGATCGCGGATCAAGCGCTCCGCAACCACGTAGGTGTCGCGCAGGTTGTAACCGGTGTCGACCCATATAGTGGGCAAGTTTGCATCGACCTGACTAACAAGATGTAACATGACCGCCGCGTTACGACCCATACTGGTGGTCGCTATCGTTCTACGACCCTGACTCAGCGCCCACCTGACGACCTCGGTGGCACTGGCGTCGCGTAAAGTCTTATTAACAGTGTCGAGGTCCACTTCCACAGGGTCCATACCAGAATGATTAACATCAGGGAGGGCACTGTATAGAATCAAAAACCGAGTTACAAATAACCACGAAGTATATGGATATTCCCGATTTCACTGACGACCCCACTCGACTGCCTTCGCGGAGTCCTGCGCACTAACGGAACTGATTCAGTGGCTGTACAGAAACCGTATCAGGAGAGGAGCGCCCGTAACACTCTTCCTGCCCTCTACTCGGATGAGAAATATTCTAGAAAAGTTTATGGACAGCCATAGACATCTCGAGGGCGCAGAATGATGGAGGACACAGTTGAACCTTGGGGAATAGGGGCCGAGCATTAATAGTTTAAGGCCTCGTAACTCATATCCATAAGTAGATTTGCTCACGAAAGCCCTTCTATTTGTCTTATACTTAGCATTCAAACCAAAACAACAATGGACAGCCCATGCTCGACCTCGCCAACCTCGCACACGACACTCTAAAAACACATCCAGATTCGACCGCACTGATCTTCGGGACACGTTCGATCAGCTACCAAGCATTTCACGAGATGGTTCAGGCTCAGGCCGACTGCCTCTCGGCTCAGGGCTTGCAGAAGGGTGATCGTGTCGGCCTCATGTCCCACAACCACCCGGACCTGGCAGCATTGCTGTTCGGCGCCTGGCGGATCGGGTGCGTGGTCGTGCCAATCAACCACCTCTATCAGGCACCAGAAGTCGAATTTGCCGTCGAACATGGTGGCATCCGACTGTTGGTGATCCAGGACCGACTGGCCGAGGAACTTGCCGGGCAGTTCACGCCTCCTGACTGCCTGGAGCATGCGTTCACCTTCGACACCGCGATCGAGGGGATCGGCTCCCCCTGGAATGAGCTCATGAAACAGACGCATCCGACGGCTGAGGTGCAGGCGCCGGTCGAGGCTGAACCGGCGGCGATCTATTACACCTCGGGATCAACCTCCAAACCCAAGGGAGTCACCCACACCGCACACAGTATTCTCGAGACCGGCCGCAGTCGGGCAGAGACCATGGGGCTGGCCAGGGACGACCTCTGGCTCCTTTCCACGCAGCTGGTCCATGTCTCCGCCAGTCTTGGCTCTCTGATCCCTGCTCTGACCGCGGGAGGCACCGTGGTCTTCCTCGATGAATTCAGCCCGGAAGCCTGGTTGGAGGCGTTCCGCCGCCATCTGCCGACCCGATCCCTGATTCTGCCCTCACTGCTCCACGATGTTCTGGACTGCCCGGCACTCGAGAAAATCGACTTCGGAAGCATCCGATCGATGGAATGCGGAGGAGACTTCGTCACGCCAGACCTCTATGCGGCCTGGGACAAGGTGTGCAACGAACCACTCACCCAAGTGATTGGTATGACTGAATGCGAGGGGTACTGCCTGAGACACCCCGGGGGAGTGGTCAAGCAAGGCTCTGCGGGAAAGCCTCGAATCGGCGTCGAGGTACGAGTGCTTAACGACCAGGCTGAAGAAGTACCGGTGGGCGAGATCGGGGAGTTGTGCGTGCGGTCCGAAAGTATGGCGGTTGACTACTGGGAGGATCCAGAGAACACCAAGGCCGCTATTCGAGATGGCTGGCTGCATTCTGGAGACCAGGGCCGAATTGACGAGGATGGAGACCTGTGGTTCGTGGGCCGGCTGAAGGAGATCATCGTCAAGCGGGGTTCGAACATCGCGCCCGGGGAAGTCGAAAGCGCGCTTGACGAGCATCCCGACATCGCCGAATCTGCGGTCGTAGGCACTCCCCCGGGAAAACACGGGCAGCGGGTGGTGGCGTTCGTGGAACCCGAGCCCGGTAAAACTCTGGACACCGAGGCCGCCGGTGAATGGGTCGCCAGTCAAATCGCACGCTTCAAGGCGCCAGACGAATGGGTGCTCGTCGACTCGCTCCCACGAAATGCCGTGGGGAAATTGGATCGGGCGGCTCTGCACCGCCGCTCCAAGGATCTCTTTCCCAACGGGTGATTCGAGGGCCTGATGATGTAGGCAAACAGCTGGTGCACATTACAACAATCGAGGCTCAAGTCTATACACGTTACGCGGGCGGCTCTGTTAAGGAGTCGGTTAAGTGCAAAAGTAATTTCAAGTCAGCAGACGTGTCAATAATTGCGAATGGCTGGTCTGCTATCGCTAGTGGGCATCAGGTTGTTGCGCGTGCTGCGGTCCGCTCCAGTTCTGCATGCAAATCCAGAAACTGACCGGTGAGCTTATGACTGGGGGCCAAATCTATTAGCGGCCGGTGCGCCCGGTGTGATTCTTTCATCTTCACGGAACTACTGAGAAAGGAGGTGAATACCGGCAGATCTTCCGCCTGCAATTCGGCCACTAATTCACCGGGCAGGCGTGCCTGAGCGTTGAACTGGTTGACAATAATGCCTTCCACTTCAAGACCGGGATTATGGTCCTCCTGCAGCTCGCCAATATTGTCCAAGAGTGAATATAGACTCTGACGCGCAAAGCTGTCGCAGTCGAAAGGGATCAGCACGAAATCTGCTGCAATCAACGCCGATTTGGAATAGAAGTTAAAACTGGGCGGCGTGTCGATATACACTCGGTCATACTCGTCATTGAGTTTCTCTAGAGCGTCGCGCAGTTTGTATATCTTGTAGCGGGATTCAAGTTCCTTTTCCATCGACGACAGCATCGGGCTTGAGGGCAGCAGGAACAAATTTTCGTA
>CAJXWP010000096.1 GCA_913062625.1 uncultured Haliea sp.
AATCCCTCGCGATAAGGCGGTTCGCCAAAATCATCGAAACCCGTCTGGTTTTTCGCTTCAGCAATTAAGTCATCGGCAATAAAACTCACGTCCTGATCTGTCACTTTAACTCCGCAAGTTTAGCAACCCGCGTTTTTAACAGAGGATGCTCTTGCGCACCGATCCAGCGCCAGCACATAGTGCCCATAGTATGACCCGCAGTTTCAATCCAGTTGGGCACGCCCGGATCAGTGTGCGAAACCACAAGGCGCACACTGCCGTCGCTTTCGTAGTGCGCCGTGTGCTTGTTAACGTGAATGGTGTGATGGCGGTAATCCAAGGATTCCATCCACCAGTTGTCCAGTTGAAAATTCCAAGTTTGGCATTCAGGAATTTCGGGCGCTTCGATGATATAAACCTCATCGTCCTCTAACTGCCACGCACTGTGAAAGTAAAAAATATTGGGGTCACCGCCGATAGACTGGCAGTACGCCTGATCTGCGGCAGGCAGCTCATTCAGCGTCGGCAGGAAACTTTCCGACCAATTTTCAAATAAGGTGGCGGAGCCCTTCACAAACATCACAGCACCCATTAATCCGCGCTCTAGCTTTTCTGCCGTCAGCGGCTTGGGACGATCGTCTTTCGCGCCAATACGCTCGATTTTCATCGCAGCGGGCACTTCATTCACTCTATCTTGGAATGTCTGACGCACCGTTATCGAGTTGGTTTCCTCACCCATCGGCAACCAGTTCCCTGGCTGCTGCGTGCGGCTGACAATAATGTCTAATTCACCGTTAGGTCCTAGCGCCATTTGACGAGCGTCGATATGCCCGGTGACCTCCATAGTGCCGCCAGAGGCGTATTTATTGATAATAGTGCTGATGCCGAGGTAGTCCACGGAACCCCGACTACCCGTTATCCGGTATTCATGGTCGGGGCTGACGGACGCGCTTTCATAACGATTATCAGGATTATCCGCACCGAGCTTGATGGTTTCATGGGCGCCACAGCGCAACTCTGGAAACAGGGGGTCGCGAAACTCGAGAAAACTTTCAAGCCCCCCACGCAGCAGTCGTGATAGATAGCGATATCCCTCAGCTTGATTAAACGGATCCTGAGGTGCCTTAGCACTGCGGATTATTTTGCCCGCATCTTTTAACGCATCACAGAATTGATCCCAAGTGGCGCCATCGATCACCCTCTTTTCTGCATCTGACATCGGCATACGATTTATTCCTTAATGTTATCCAGTTGAATTTAAGCGTCAGTGATACCAAACGCCTAGACCTGAGGCAAGTCCCGCAGCAGCAGTCTGCCTGAGAAGCGCTCTTGGGAGACAAAGGGTCTATGACGTTAAACCACGACCTGCTGTTAGGCTAAGCTGTAACGATCTTACGCGTAGACAACGCTGCGGCGCATGCCTCTATAGCTCGCTATAAGTTTCCCTGCGCAATTTGGGTTGCAGCGTAGTCGCACGCCCGTGCGGTGAACGCCATGTAGGTCAGTGACGGATTTACACAGGATGACGAGGTCATAAAGGAACCGTCGGTAATGAACAGGTTAGGAACATCGTGCGCCTGATTATAGGCGTTTAATACTGATTGCTCAGGGTCATCGCCCATGCGGGCCGTACCCATCTCATGGATACCTTCGCCTGGGAGTGACATTCCGTTCTCGCCTGACATGGTGATGACCGCGCCTGCCGCTTTGAGTAAACGATCTGCATTTTTCTGTGCGTCTCGGCGTAGATTGACTTCGTTATCGCTCCACTCAAAATCAAACACTACCTGCGGAATGCCGTACCGATCTACTTTGTCTTTACTCAGATACATGCGGTTTGATTCTCGGGGTAAGCACTCAGTAAACCCTGCAAGGGCAAAAACCCAAGGGCCCGGTTTGCGCAATGACTCTTTTAATGGCGCGCCAAAACCCTTAGTGTTTATCCCCGTCATCCAGTCCATACGTATTGTAGCGGCCTGATAGCCGTAGCCGCGCAAAAAGTCGGCGTCCTTATCCTGACCCTCAAGGTTTCTGAATCGCGGGATGTACAGGCCCGTCGGTCGGTTGCCGTGGTAGTAGCTGTCCATATTATCGAGGAACATGCCAATACCACTGAGACCTAGCGTATGATCCATCATGTAATGGCCTAATGTGCCGCTACTATTGGCTAGTCCGTTCGGGAATTCTTCACTCGCCGAATTGAGCAGTATCTGCGTGCTACCGACGGTAGAGGCACAGAGAAAGAAAATTTTTGCTGAATACGTTTCCCGCTTCTTCGTTATCGCATCGATCACATGCACGTGAGAAACCTTTCCGGACTCAGTGTCGTACTCTAGTCGTTCGACCACGGCGTTAGCCTTAAGCGTCATGTTGCCGGTCGCCTCAGCGGCGGGTAATGTCGAACTTTGCGAACTAAAATAACTACCTGTTGAACACCCTCGATAGCACGGACCACAGTAATGGCAAGCTTTTCGTCCGGGCAGATCTTCGGTCAAGACGGCGACCCGACCGTTAGTAAGCGTCACATCCGGTGCTTTGACCTTTAACCGCGCCTGAATCGTCTTCTCTAACTCAAACCACGGCATGGGCTTTTGAAATTCACTGTCGGGAAGTTGTGGCAGACCCTCCTTTTTCCCATTGATGCCTACAAATTTCTCGACATAACTATACCAGGGCTCAATGTCCTTATAACCCACCGGCCAAGGAATGCCGTAGCCATCGGTGGCGTTTGCTTTAAAGTCCTGCTCGCTCCAGCGATAGGTTTGCCGGCCCCAAATCAATGAGCGACCACCTACTACGTCTGCCCTCGCCCAGAGAAACGGTTTGCCCTCGTCCATTGCGTAGGGATTCTCTTTATCATTGTTCCAGAACTGTCGGCTTGCCTCATTAAAAGAATGCCAGACTTTGCTTTGAACCGGATAGTCCTCTTCGTAGAGCTCCCGTGGCGGCTTGCCTTGAAAAGGTAGCTTCCAGTTGGGCGCGTGCTCACCAAGATACCCGCTACCCGCCGGCAACGGCTTGCCGCGCTCTAGAACCAGCACCTTCAGGCCCTTTTCCGTTAACTCCTTTGCAGCCCAACTCCCAGAGATACCAGAACCGACAACAATGGCGTCAAAATCGTACTGTTTATTCTCAATCATAGTTATCCGCAACGGTTTCTAGAGTGAATTGGACCAGCTACTGTCTTCTGGCGATAAAGGTATATCACCGTCGAAATACATCGGCATAGGGTTGTATCGCAGCACTTGAGAACCACCCTCCTGCGAGGTAAAAAAGCCCCAGATTGTGAGCTCTTTCATTTGGCAAATAAACGGCGCATCACTCATGTAAACCTGCTGTATGTTGCCCAGGTCATACCACGATGAATCCGAGGCGGCATCCTCCAAAGCTTCCAGTATCTGCAATTGCTCCTTTGGGCCCAGTTGGCTAAAAGGCTTGCCATACTCCGCTGGAATGCGATCTTCGATATCCTGCAGCCCGGTAATAACGATTTCGCGCTCCTCGTCGTTAAGCCAGTCCGCCACCATCAGCTCGAGGAATTGCGGGACGCCCGCGTCTATCGCTCCCGGCGTTTCAGTGCGCGGAATAATGGCCTCACACATTGCGGTGACGGTCTCGCGTTGGGCCGGCGTGAAAAAGTTGACGGCGGTGGTATTGTAGTCGGGCGCAGCCGCCAGATAGACCGTCTGTTCCTCACTCAAGGTGAATCCTAATTGGGACGCGCTAACGCCCGTTATCAGAATGGCTGCGCACTGTAAGAACTCTCTTCGATTCATAGTCACCTCTTAGGTTCCGCGGAACTTCTTCATAATTGTGGGTACTACAATAATAATAGCGGCCACCACAAGACAGACCAGAAAACGATATTCATAGACGCTAAAGTAATATCCCGCAGCTTTGAAACTACTGTAACCCCAATAAATAGGTCCTATGTTCGTCAGGTGATAAAGCTCATAAAAAATCTGCGCTGTGGCGGGCAAAAGAAAATAAAAATAAAGAGCGACTGCAATAGCAATGGCCCAGAGGCGCTTAGATATGTGCATTTGAGTACTCGTGTCTATGTCGTTCGGGTACTTTACACCCTCTTGTTAGATTCTTACAGGCGCGCCCGTATGAAATCTATACCCTTTGTATAAACCTCCTCTTCTGACCCAAAGGCATTACGCCAAATATTAGCCGCGCTCGCCAGATCTGGATCACAGTTGCCAAACGCTTCAATCACCAGCCAGCCACTGTAGTCAATCTCGTGCAGAGCGGCGAAATTAGCGTCCCAGTTAACTTGGCCAGAGCCTAGCGTCCCCCGGTGACTTTCACTAAGGTGAACATGATTGATTGTTCCGTGAATAACACGTAACGCCTCACGGGGATCAGAGTCCTCAATGTTAGCGTGATGCGTGTCGTAATGAACCCCCACGTTATCTAGGCCTATCTGCTCAACCATGCGTCTGCAGTCAGCAGATGTATTTATCAGAAACACTTCAAAGCGATTAAGAAATTCTAGACCAAGCCGCACGCCAGCCTGCTGCGCATACTCACCGCAGATACGCAAATGATCTGCCGACCAGTTCCACTCCTGTTCTGTCGGTGCACGTCCGGTAAAGTATTTGTGGGCTTGATAGATCCCGCCCACGAGGATGTCGGCGCCAATAAGCGCAGTGTCATCGATCGTTTTCTTGAGACTGTCTACTGCCGCTAGGCGAATAGCCGGATTGGCGGAGATTGGGTTCACCTCGGCGCCGACAAAAGCAACTGCGGTGCGTGCAAGGCCGAGGTCGTCACACGCTGCGGCCATCGTTTTGATCTCGGCGCTTGACTGGCCTACAACAGGAATTTCAACGCCGTCATAACCTGCTGCGGCGAGGCGCCCGAAGACGGGTATATGTTTCGGCGTTATCTGGATACCCCATAGGAGCATGTTCATACCGATCTTTACATCCATCGATCAACTTCCTTTATTGCAGTTACGCGGCGCCAGGCGTTCAAATCGATTCAACTTGGTGGCCACCCTTTTTACGATCGAACAGCCAGATCAGTCCAAACACTGGCAGCAATAGTAGTGGAACAATAGCAACAGATTGAAAGGACTCTACGGATGCATACCGAAGCACCTCCTGCATCGCCTGCGGAGACAACGTCGCCAACTGGTCGGCACCTCCCGCAGCCTGTGCTTTAGCGGTGTCAAAAATAGCGCCCATCTGTGGCAATACGAACTTAATAGCCATGCCGCCTGCGAACCCCATCAAACCTAATGCCATAGCCCCACCACGCGGGAAACGTTCAGACGTAATCGCCAGCATAGTCGGCCACAGATAGCACACGCCAACACCCCATACGGTGGCAGCACCAAACGCTAACACCGGTGTGTTGGCCAGGCTAAGCAAATAGAGGCCAGTGCCAGCCGCCAGACAGCTGACGAACATCAAGCCAATAGGGGAAATATGCGCTACGATTGAGCCAGCAAAATGGCGCATGACAAACATCAGCGCGCTGACATAGACCAGCAATAAAATGCCCTGCATGCCGACAATGTGCGAAAGAGCAATATTGACCCATTGGCCCGGCGCCAGCTCTGCGGTTGCGGTAAAAAACATGCAGATCCAGAACACCCAAAATAGTGGCCGTTTAAGCAGTTCAGAAAACATTTGTCCGTAACTTACACCGGCCGCAACCCGCTCGGTCACAGGAAAAGTGGCCCGTGACACCATCCATGCCAAGGCGAGCGCCGGCAATAGCAACACAAACATATTCAGCTCCCATGGCAGGCCCACGCGCGTTATCGTGTACCCCATTAAACCGCCGACAACAATGCCCGCGGGCCACCACGCGTGCAGAATATTCAGGCGATGTGTTTTTTCCTCAGGATACAAAGCAGCAACCATTGGGTTGGAGGCGGCCTCAACCGCGCCCCAGCCCAATCCCGTTAGCAGGAGGCTGACCCAGATCACTGTTTCAACAGAACTATCGATCGTCATTGTCGTTGCAAACACTAAACCGACTGCTCCAGCGATGTATCCCAACGCCGAGAGCAGTAACATGCGCTTCATTCCAACCAGATCAACCAAAGCACTGCCAAAAAGTAGAGTCAACGCAAATCCCATAAACGTTGCACTGAGGGCCTCACCGACCATAGCCGCGGAATTAACCAGGTCAATTTTGTCGTAGATATCTTCCTGCAAATTGGAGGCAATATTGGCCCTGACGGCAAAGCCCAGACCAATCATAAAAATCGACAAATTGCCTACGTGATAAAGGCGCTTTCTGTGTTGCAGCAGATCACTCATCTTGCTCTTTCCTTATTCTTATCGTGCCTAAGACATTTTAATCGAGTCCGAGGATACGTCGGTTGCCAGCTTCATCTGTGCTGCCCGCCGCGAAGTCATCAAACGCTCTGTCAGTAGTGCGAATAATATGTCTGTTAATAAAATCAACGCCCTCGCGTGCCCCATCCTCGGGATGCTTTAGGCAACACTCCCACTCCAGTACCGCCCAACCCTCGAAACTATAGCGGGCCAACTGGCTAAAGATCCCCTTGAAATCTACCTGCCCATCACCCAGCGAGCGAAATCGTCCCGCTCGATCGGTCCAATCCTGATAGCCACCATACATGCCGCTGCGTCCGTTGGGATTGAACTCCGCATCCTTTACATGGAACATTTTGATGCGGTCATGGTAAAAGTCGATAAACTGTATGTAGTCAAGCTGCTGCAGCATTAAGTGGCTGGGGTCATACAGGATATTGCAACGGCGGTGATTGCCGGTAGCCTCAAGGAAGCGTTCAAACGTCACTCCATCGTGCAGGTCTTCCCCTGGATGGATTTCATAACATACGTCGACGCCAGCCTCGTCGAAAGCGTTAAGGATCGGCAACCACCTATTTGCCAGCTCCCTGAACCCCGTTTCCACCAACCCTGACGGACGCTGCGGCCAGGGGTAGAGAGTGTGCCACAGAAGTGCGCCCGAGAAAGTGGCATGGGCACTGAGTCCAAGGTTTCGACTTGCCTGCGCCGCAAGTAGCAACTGGTTAACCGCCCATTCCTGTCGTGCCTTTGGATTACCATGAACTTCTGCGGGCGCGAAGCCATCGAACTGTTCATCATACGCGGGGTGCACTGCCACTAACTGACCCTGCAGATGCGTCGAAAGTTCCGTAATCTCAACGCCGCTTTGCGCGCACACGCCTTTCAGTTCATCACAGTAATCCTTACTATGGGCCGCCGTCTTCAGATCAATCAGACCCGCTTCCCATGTAGGCACCTGTATGCCTTTGTAGCCGAGCCCTCCGGCCCAACGGCTGATATTTTCCAGATTGTTAAATGGGGTCTCGGCACCCGTGAACTGGGCAAGAAAAATTGCGGGGCCTTTCATTATCGACATTACATTAACCTCTCTGATTCAGTATTGCTCAAACGTGTGCCATTTAATATCGCTGGCGCTTGCTGCAACGGCCAATTCAATAAAAGTCATCCCACGAATCGCCTGCTCAATGCCCGGACAATCGGCTGAACGGGCATCGGGCTCCCGCCCCGCTTCTCGTGCGCGAATTTGCCCCGCAAACGCGCTGTAAATATTGGCGAAGGCTTCCAGATAACCCTCTGGGTGACCCATCGGAGTCCGAGCATTCGCGGCGGCCGAAACACCCAAATAACCACCCGCAGTTCGCAACATTTCGGTCGGACGGTCGGGCCACTTCAACCACAAAGTATTGGGCTCCTGTTGCTTCCATTCCAAGCCGCCCTTTTCACCGTAAATACGAATGCTAAGAGCATTTTCCTCTCCCACACTGATTTGGCTGGCGTGCAGAACACCGCGGGCGCCATTCTCAAAGCGCAGCAGAACGGCCCCATCATCGTCTAACTTTCTGTCAGGCACAAATGCGGTCAGGTCAGAGCACATCTCGGAAATTTTCAAGCCGCTGACATATTCTGCCAGGTTAGCGGCATGCACCCCGATATCTCCCATACAGCTGCTGACCCCAGCGCGAGCCGGATCCAGTCGCCATGCGGCCTGCTTGTTGTCTTTATCCTCTTCCGGGCCTGCCAACCAGCCCTGCGGGTACTCGACCACAATTTTACGCACTCGCCCTAACTGGCCTGCAGCGACGCGCGCGCGCGCCTCCTTCACCAATGGATAGCCGGTGTAAGTATGTGTCAAGCCGTATAGCAGCCCTGTTTCTGCGAGGATTTCTCGCAACTGCAGGGCCTCTTGTAAATTAAACGTCGCAGGCTTGTCGCACAGCACGTGAAAGCCACCTCGCAGGGCCGCCTCGGCGACGGGATAATGCAGGTGATTCGGCGTAACGATGGCTACAAACTGCATCCGTTGCGCTACGGGCAGTGCCGCCTCGGCAGCGATCATTGTGCTGTAATCGTCATAGACACGACTTTCCGGAAGATACACCGCATCGCCTGAGCGGCGCGCGCGCTCGCTGTCTGAACTAAATGCACCGCAAACCAGGTCTATGTCACCGTCTAGTGCCGCAGCCATGCGATGCACCGCGCCAATAAATGCGCCCTCCCCGCCACCGACCATCCCCATTCTAATTCTAGCCATC
>CAJXWP010000097.1 GCA_913062625.1 uncultured Haliea sp.
AATACGAATCCAAGTAGAGGCTGGCTATAGCGTGTTGTAAGTGTGATTACCGCGCCAAAAAGGCTTTCAAAGTTCAGTAGGATAGCGGCGCTGATCGCGGCAATGGCGCAGCCAACTGCCACAGTGGTTATCTTTCGATCAATACCGTGTTCTTCTATGGCATAGGCTACAGGGACCTCCAGCATGGAAATTGAGGAGGTCACTGCCGCAATACTCATTAGGAAAAAGAAGGTGAGTGACACGATGATTCCGGTTATGCCCATTGTGGCAAAGAGTTCAGGGAGTACGGTGAAAATCAGCGTGTCTTCTGAAATGAGAGCGCCAGACTCGGTAAATATTTCGACTCCGCTGTGCAGGGCAACATACATCGCAGGTAACACCAGAAACCCCGCGAGTACGGCGATCAGAATATCTAACACCGTGACCATGCCACCAACGAGCGGCAGATTCTCATCGTCTTTAATATAGGACCCGTATATCAACATCGTGCCAACGCCTAGTGACAGAGAGAAAAAAGCCGACCCAAGCGCATTGATGATCAAGCGGGGAGAGAGTATTTGCGAGAAATCTGGTAGCAGATAGACACGCAAGCCTTCCATCGCGCCATCCAGGGTCAAGACGTAAACAACCAGCAGCGCAAGCGTCGTCAGCAGCACTGGCATCAGCCTGGCCGACCAGCGCTCGATGCCCCCCTGCACGCCGGCCGATATAACGCCGATGTTCAAGGTCATGAATATCAGCATAAATAATACGTTACGCCACGTGCCAAACGATACTAGCCACAGTGACAGTTTTTCCATGCCCAGAAGGTCTGCAACAGAAGAAAGGAAAAACGCGATCATCCAGCCGGCGACTATGGCATAAAAGCTGAGAATAAGGCTTGCAACGATCAAGCCAGCGATGCCGGCCAGTGCGCCAATATTGCC
Source organism: uncultured Haliea sp. (assembly GCA_913062625.1). Lineage (GTDB taxonomy): Bacteria > Pseudomonadota > Gammaproteobacteria > Pseudomonadales > Halieaceae > Marimicrobium. The sequence goes on from CAJXWP010000097.1 coordinate 927, forward strand.
AATGAGGCGATTGGGCGACACGAGGCGCAGGGCAGAGACAGCATTGGCGTGAGCGTGCCGACCTATTATTAACTCAGCCATTAAAGCGGGGTAGGCTAGGGTGAATGCCAGTATCAGGTAAACCAGTAAAAAAGCCGCTCCGCCATTGCTGGCGGCCTGCGTTGGAAAGCCCCAAATATTGCCTAAGCCAACAGCGCTGCCCGAGGCGGCCATTACAAAACCAAATCGAGAGCTGAACTCTCCTCGTGTGACTGCCATCTTGCGACTCTGTTGAATTGAGTAAAGGGCTATATTATAGCATTGGTTGGATAAACATTAAGCCGTTATGGCACAAAGTAAAAGTGCTGATCACAGCGATACTCCATTATTTAACCTGAAAAATATGTGCTATTATCGCGCTCGCTTCGATGCAGAGGAGGGACGTCGTTTTAGGCGGCGTACGTACAGTCTTTTTTGATCGTTGCGTCGGGTCGGTTGTCGCAAAAAGGTATTGTCGGTTTCTGGCTTGAGTAAACAGGGTATTGCGAGTGTGGTGGAATTGGTATACACATCAGACTTAAAATCTGACGGCTTAACGGCTATGCGGGTTCAAGTCCCGCCACTCGCACCATTTAAGTCTTCGACGATAGGGTTAACATCGAAGCGGCCGAAGCAGTGCTTGGCGGACGCTCTGCCCCAGTATAAAAATCTACTCTAGCTCCGATAGTGTCTCCACGACAGATGCGTACAATGAAGCGGCTGCCGCGATGTCGTGTTCATGTCGCTTCCATTTTTCCTTATTGGGTGCGGTCAGTGTGTAGCGCGAGTGCGGAAAACCTTGGTCGGCGGTCATCTGCATCTTGGGGCCAAAAGGGATCTCTGCAAATTGACACACCTTTCGTAGCGTCTCAGCAGGGTTCTGTAAAAGCGCATCGTAGCTCAGGTGGATCCAATCAGCTCGTGGCAGTGCACAAAGATCTTGCATGATCTGCTCATTAGTTTGCGCCCATTGCCATGCGGCGATTTCAGCTGCCGGTCGGCGTTGCATGCTGCGCCAGCCGGAGGGCAGCAAGAGCGACCACTGCGGCCCAACCCAACCGGGCAGTCTCGCATAGGTAACAAACTTCTGTGATTCCCAAGCATCAATCATGCTGGCGATATTTTGCTCGGCAGCTCGATGTAGAAATATGAACTTAGCATCTGGGAACATTTGACGAAAAAACGGTATACGCAATGCATTCTTGGGCGTCTTCTCTAAGAATCGGATTGAAGACGGTCGAAATTCTGCAGGAGTCTGGTGGTAGTGCGTCCCAGCCGCATTTTGCAGTCGGCTCATGAATGCGTCCATCAATAGGGCGCCAGTCTGCGGAGTATAGTCTTTAGCTGAGAGTCGATTTGAATCGTAGTCTCGATTTTCTGGATGAAGCGCGGGAATGGATTCAACTTCCCGTTGGCTCTCATCACCGATCGTCCAAAGGTCTTTGTTCTTTTGCAGCGCTTCGAAAAGCATTGTGCTGCCCGATCGTGGCGCCGCCACAATGAATATTGGACTTTGAAATTGAGGTGCGTTGAACGCCTGAACGTATTCCTCAAGTGATAATCCCAGTCCAGATTCGGGCGACCTTGCAGTGCCAGTTGAAGCTTGAGCGTCTTTGACCTCGAGGGCTTCGCTGGTCTTTGATAGGTTTACATCAGTCGTGGCCGCGATCCATGCGGCCACCACCTCGTATACATTTGCCTCGTTACTGTCAAAAGTTGCATTTTTCAATGGCAGACTTAGTTTGGTTTTAAGTCGCTTAGCCAGAAGCTCATAGCGTGGAATAAATTCAGCCAAGTTTCCGTAAAGTGCCCAGTGACTCCGCCAATCTTGCTTGAATCGTTTGATCTCAGTTGCTGCCTGATCAAACAGCTGTAAATGCGACGCTCGAAAGTTGCTCAGGTCATCTAAGAGTTCGTCGAGCATATTATCGACTTCATCTGGCGGTCTAACTGTCGCCTCATTAAATCGCTCAAAGCTAAGTCCTGGTAGCGTTTGCTTTGGAAGATAAGGCTGATAAGCAATAGAACGAGACCATCCTTCATCTGGGGTGCTTGGGTCCCAGCCTGCCTCGACCATTTCCCAGAATCGTGATGTACCCACGGTGTCAATGACAAGGTGAATACGGTCAGCATCACTAGTGTTGTAAACGGCGTGCTGTCTCCAATTGTCGAAGATCCAGGCTTCCCCTGCCGCCATATGCACGTCGATGTTTCCGATTGACGAAAATATTATGTCTGGATGTGTGACGATCGGGATGTGAATGCGGATCCTGTTTCGCCAGGAATAGTTGCCATCGCTATGCGAAGGCACATCAGTGCCCGCCGCCAGGCGCATCAACCTTGATCGCCCCACGACGGTTTCAAACAGAGCCATCGTTTGAAGGATATAGGGACATCGCTGCAGGGCCGACGTTGATCTCATTTCACCAACGTACCGATCATTGACTTCGCCATTGGCTGAGACAAGTGCGAGCGCGGTATTGCCCACATGCCTGAGGGGATGGTAGGTCCAGTCAGTTTCGCAGAACTGCAAAGCCTCCTCGGCTAATTGTTCGGCGTCAAATCTAAAGGGTAACTTGATAAATGCAGATGCTAGTTTCATGTCCAGCCAAATTTTTGAAGGAAAACGCGTAGCCTGCTCGTTATAAAAAAATAGACCGTAGAAAGTCTATCACGTCAGCCTCGAATAGTTATGGCCCCACTCAAAGAAGCCTTTTCCATAGGTGGGATAACGTCCGTTCTAGCAACAGCTATCGGCGCGCAGTTAAAGACCTTCTTTTTCAGTGTTTTCTAATGAGTAGGCCGGCCGGTCTATTGCCCCGATATCAAGAACGGGAGACGCATCGATATGCTCAGCATCCATCATCTTTGCTACTCGTTGCAGGGAAGAGATAATCATAGTCTGCTCCCATTCATCCAGCGCATCAAATCGCGTTGAGAAGTTTTGCTGCAGAGGAACGGGGGCTTGCTCAATGATGCTAGCTGCCTCCAGTGTGATGCGGGCGTGGACTTTACGTTTGTCGACTGTGGATCGCTGGCGTGACACCAACTGCCGCTTTTCCAAACGATCCATAATGGTCGTCACCGTGGCCTGGCTTAGGTTCATGGCAGTGGCCAGCTCACCAATGGTCAGTTCGCCCCGAGAGCGAATGGTCTGCAGAAGCAGCATCTGTGGCGCAGTCAACCCCGTGGTTTTAGCCAGCTTCTTTGAATATATATCTGTTGCCCGAATCACTCGACGCAACGCCACTAACACTTCCTCGACACTATTCACTGTTTGATCACCCAGCGGTAAATGAAAAATCCTAACGGCGCAGACTTCAGCCGCACTTTACAAGCGGCAGATACGCTGTATTTGCTCGATGCCGCAGCCAGTCTCATCCACCCTTCAACCCTTTGTAAAGACTGACACACATAAGCAATAGCACGACAGTGAACGGCAGCCCCGTCGCAACGGCGCCAGCCTGCAGGGCGCTTAATGCTTCCTTGCCGCCACCAAACAGTAACGCGCCAGCGATCAAGCCCTGCATCACCGCCCAGAAAACGCGCTGCGGCACGGGCGCGTCAATTTTTCCTCCAGCGGTGATGCTGTCTATCACTAACGAGCCAGAGTCAGAGGACGTTACAAAAAATACTAACACCAATAGAATGCCCAGCCCTGTTGTGATTTTAGCGAAGGGTAGATTTTCAAGCATTTGGAAGGTCGCCAAATTGGCCGAACTCGCTCCTTGCGCCAGTGCTCCGACGCCGTTCTGTGCCTGATCTAGTGCACTAAGGCCGAACGTACTCATCCACACCAGTGTGACCATCGTGGGCACCAGCAAAACCGCAATAATCAGTTCTCGAATGGTGCGTCCACGAGAAATTCTAGCGATAAACATGCCAACGAAAGGGGACCAGCTGACCCACCAGGCCCAGTAAAAAACGGTCCAGTCCTGCATCCAGGTGGCATCTTCGCGCTGCATCCAGTTGCTAAGCGGGATCATATCTCCCAGATAATTGACTGCAGTCTTGCCAACGCCCTCGGCAATAAGCAGCGTAGGACCCGCTATGAATACAAACAGCAGTAATAAGCCAGCAACCACCATGTTAACGTTGCTAAGCACTCTTACCCCGCCGTCTAATCCCCTAACGACGGAAATGACAGCGATAAAACTGACCCCGACGACGATACCAATTCGGGTGTTGATTTCGTCGGGGATCCCAAACAAGAAGTGCAGCCCCCCCGATGCCTGCGCAGCTCCCAGCCCCAGCGAGGTGGCTAAGCCAAAAATTGTGGCCAGTACCGCCACAATATCAATCAAATGGCCACTCCATCCCCAGATTCGATCACCAATCAGCGGGTAGAACGCCGAACGGATGGTCAAGGGCATGCCTTTATTATGGTAAAAAAAGGCCAGCGACATCCCTACAACAGCGTAAATTGCCCAAGCGTGCAGTCCCCAGTGATACATGGTCGCTGACATTGCTAAATCAGCGGCGTGGGGCGTTAGCGGCTTTGCGCCCAGCGGCGTGCCGCTCTCGCCGTTGTAGTAGACCATGGGCTCTGCAACACCCCAGAACATTAAGCCGATACCCATGCCCGCTGCGAACAACATAGAAAACCACGACATGCGAGAAAAGTCTGGGGCAGCGTCTGGTCCACCAAGGCGGACACGTGATACAGGCAAGACGCACAGCACCAAACAAAAAACCAACATGCCGCTGGCGGACGCCATCAGGAACCAGTCAAAGGTGGTTAAGAACCAGCTTTTGATATCACCAAGTGCGGCATTAACCGCTGCGGGAAACACAATGGTGGTGGTCACGAACAGTATGATCAGCAAAGCGCTAGTGATAAATACAGGGTTATGGACATCCATGCCCAGGACTTCGATATTGTCGTCGCCTATCTCATGGTCGGTTTCGTAATGTTCGTAGCTGGTATCGCTCATAAACGCTCAATATTGGGGCTTGTACGGGAGAAAATATTTAGACATCAAATCTAACGCGCTGATATTACCACTACAATTACGTAAAACTGCAGATAAATCATGGATGTCGAAGTATTTTTTTGTTGACTCCGTTCGGTAAAAAGAACGCATTCCGCTAAATAAGGGTGAACACAGCGAGTAAATGTGTTTATATGCCTCTGGCAATCCATAGAACACAAAATGATTATAGTTTTAAGTAAGTTAGCCGCATCATTTGCGATTTTTTCATTGAATAGAGGCAATAAGCGTGTTGAAACGAAAATTATTAGCTAGCGCAGTCGTCGCTGCCAGCGTTACGGGTACTGCCCATGCACAGCTGGAAGAAGTATTAGTGACTGCAACCAAACGCTCCGCGAGCGTGCAGGACATCCCCATAGCAGTGAGTGTGTTGGGTCAGAAAACAATCGAGGAGCTGGGAATCACCGACTTCACTGATTACGTGATTCAGCTGCCCGGAGTGACCTCTGGCGGCAGTGGCCCGGGCCAAAATACGATTTATATCCGTGGCGTAGCATCTACTACCCCTACACTGACAACGTCCGGTGTAGCAGGGCTTTCGCCTAACGTGGCGCTTTACCTCGATGAGCAACCGCTGTCACAGCCAGGACGGAACCTAGACGTCTATGTTGCTGACATCAACCGCGTAGAAGTATTGAAAGGCCCGCAGGGCACCTTGTTTGGCGCCAGCTCGCAAGCGGGCACCGTGCGTTTGATCACCAATAAGCCTGATCCGTCAGGATTTTCTGGAAACGCGCGATTCAGCGCTGCACAGACCAGCGATGGTGACCCTAGCTACAGCGGTGAAGGCATGATCAACATTCCTATCAGCGATAGCTTCACCGCGCGTGCGGTCGTGTATGCCGACCAACAGGGTGGCTATATTGATAACGTCGCCGGTAGCGTGGATGCTTCCTCAAGCGCACGCTTTCGTCCTGCAGGAACCGTGCGTGCGAACGGCGTGCCGGTTAGTGCTGGCCGCGGAGGGTTCCAAGCTGGGGCTGATCTGTCGGGTGTAAATTTCCTGAAGGAAAGCAATAGCGACCGAACGGAAGATAACTTTAACGGCACGACCTACGCCGGGGGTCGTCTCAGCGGCCTGTGGAACATCAATGACGACTGGGATTTATTGGTGGGTGTAGCAAACCAGTCTATCGATACCGACGGCGTATTTTTCGTGGATCCTGAATTAGGTGACTTGAAAGTACAGCGTTACGAAAAAGAGTCGCTTAGTGATGATTTTGATAACTATAACTGGACACTGACAGGTCGTGTATCCGACCTACAGCTGCTGTATACCGGCGCCTATACCGATCGTAAAACCGATCAAACGGTCGATTACACTGACTACCTGTTCGTTGGTCAGTACCTACCTTATTACATCTGCGATGCGTCCGTCACCTATCCCGGAGCCAACGCGCCTGCGGGAACGTGTCAGGCGCCCGGTATTTTTGTCAACAGTGAAACGAAGACAACGGTACAAACACATGAGTTTCGTGTGTCTAGCAGCGACGAAGAGCGCTTTCGCTACACGGTAGGTGCATTTTACAGCGAGATGGACTTGCGCGAATTGAATGACTTTACGTATCCCGGCTCAGAAAGCGCCATTGCTTCAAACGGCGTGGTCGGCTTTGGTCCGAACTTTTCTGCTGAACCGTCTTCTGCTAAAGATAAGGGGCAGTGGCCTGAAGGGGTTATTTTTCGAAATGACATAAAGCGTACCGATGAGCAAATGGCGGCATTCGCCTCGCTGGATTTTGATATTACTGATCAGTTTACAATAACCGGTGGTGCGCGCTACTACGATGTTCAAGTCGATCTGCTTGGCAGTGCACGGGGCTCGTTTGGTAACTTTGGAGCGTCGGAAAATAATGATAGCGGGGCAAATAATCTCAATGAAATCTTCAGCGGCGAGAATGACAAAGCCGAGACCGACGGGGTCATCGGCCGGGTTAGCCTGGCTTGGACACCGACTGATGATCAAATGTATTACGCAACGTGGTCACAAGGCTTTCGCCCTGGGCTGCTGAATCGCCCTGGCGGCAAAGGTCCAGGTGAATGTCCGAATAGCCCCGTAGGGGTCCCAGGCGGCTATTGTGTGCCGTTTTCAATCGACTCTGACACAGTTGATAACTATGAATTGGGCTGGAAAGTGGACTTACTCGATGGTCGCCTGCGCTTTAACGGTAGTGCGTTTTATATTGAAATCGAGGATCTGCAAACCGGCATATTCGATCCCAGTATCGCCAACCTGTTCTTTGTGGAAAACGCCGCTAACGCCGAGGTCAAAGGACTGGAGGGAGAGTTAACTTGGGCGCCAGAAAATGTAGAAGGCCTGACGCTTAGCGGTGCTATCTCTTTGCTGGATACCGAGATTACTGAAGTACTTATTCCTACCGGTGATGTCATTAAGGGTGATGA
>CAJXWP010000098.1 GCA_913062625.1 uncultured Haliea sp.
AATATTGGGGTGGCCGACGGGTCTTGAACCCGCTACCTCCGGAGTCACAATCCGGTGCTCTACCTGTTGAGCTACGGCCACCATCGCGCGCCACTAGCAGCGACTTGAATGTCCAGCTTATCGACGCAAGTGTATCTCTACACTATAGACCAATACCTCTGGTCACGCGGCGCGCATGGTAGCTTTAGGCGTCTATAAGTGTCAAGTTGCGAGTATCGAGGGGCGTGCGCGTATCACTAAAAGAATGACACTGTGGCAACAACCCGCATTGATTCGAACACGCAAGCCTGCTTATGATGGCACGACGCCAATAACACCAGCACAGGGTCGCGCATGAGCAGACTTAAAACCTCCGTGCCGTCGGGCCTGTGCCTGATTGCTCTTCTAGCCTTACTTTTAGGCTGCCAGCGGGAGCCCGTTTCTGTCCAAGTGCACCCCGCCACTATTAGCGATCCAGACGGGGCTAAAGTTATCTTCCTGGCGGGTCCTGACAGCCACCTACCGGGTGCGCATGAGCATACAGCGGGGATAGAATTACTGTCTAACACGCTACGCCAGCGCCAGCCCACGTTTGAGACTGTCAACGTTTATGGCGGCTGGCCCGCAGACGAGGCGGTGTTTGATGGCGCTGATGCTCTAGTCATGTATTGCGATGGCGGCGAATCACACCTGATCAGCAATCATCTTGCGACCTTCAATCGTCTGCTCGCCGAGGGCATGGGAGTCGTTGCTTTGCACTATTGCGTTGAGGTGCCTAAAAATAGCCCCTCGTCCGAGTCCATGCTAAATGCTATCGGCGGCTACTTCGAAACCTGGTGGTCGGTCAATCCACACTGGACAGCGGACTACACTGACCTGCCCAATCACCCCATCACGCGCCAGATACAACCCTTTAGTATGCTAGACGAATGGTATTTTCATATACGCTTTCTTGACAGAGGCGTGACCCCCATCCTTCGCGCAATCGCCCCAGCATCCACCATGGAGCGCAAGAATGGGCCCCATAGTGGCAACGACGTGACGCGCCATATGGTTGACGCAGGTGTGCCACAAGTCACGGCATGGGCTTACGAGCGTCCCACAGGCGGTCGTGGCTTTGGCTATACCGGGGGCCATTTTCACGCCAACTGGGAAAATGCACACGCCCGTGAGCTGGTCCTCAACGCCATCGAGTGGGTCGCGATCACGCCCTAGTTCCGTTTATCCAACTAGTCTGAATACGGTGTGCAGTATCCAGCGCCAACAAGCTCGCCCGAAAACCCGGCCGGATTGCGCCCAACTCTCGTTCTAAACCAAGCGCTCTAGCAGGATACAGAGAGGCCATACGGACTGCCTCAAACCAGTCGAGACGTGCAAATTTGGCGGCGTTATTCACTGCCTGGAGCATATTTAACTCGGAACCTGCCAGAGTGCCCTCTGCATTAGTGACACGCCCTTCGCTGGCGACAATTTTTTTACCATCAAGCATAAAAAACGGGTCTGGCGACCCCACCATCGGCATAGCATCGGTCACGAGCAATGCGCCACCCCTCTTCTTGGCAGCCACAGCAATACCAAAAGCCGCAGGGTGCATATGATGGCCGTCGGCGATAATCCCGAACCAACTGTCATCGTCTTCCAGCGCAGCGCCTACCATGCCCGGCTCCCGGCTCTGCAGGGGTGTCATGGCATTGTATAGGTGGGTAAATCCACTCACGCCGCATGCAAGCGCATCACGAGTCTGAGCATAATTGGCGTCACTATGGCCGGCACAAACGGTCACGCCCTTTTCCACCAACCGACGGATCATCGCTGGGGAGGTCAGCTCCGGCGCCAGAGTGACGAGCGTTGATCCGGTCTGTAAAGAGGTAAGGATATTAAAACCTGTCTGGTCGAGCTCACAAAATTTGCCAGCATCGTGAACGCCCTTGCGCTCTGGACTCAGGAAGGGGCCTTCAAGATGAAGACCCAGAACACCAGGAACACCGATAGCCATTGCCTGAGCAACCGCAGAGACGGCCTCACGCATCACCTCAAAACTGGTGGTAATCAGAGTTGGGAGAAACCCGGTAGTACCGTATTGTCGATGGGCAGCACCCATGGTGCGAAGACTATCGACCGTTGGGGCTGCAGTGAATAAAGCACCTCCCCCACCATTCACCTGTAGATCAATGAACCCCGGGACCAGCGTGCCACCTGCAAGGTCATAACACGTGCCAATGTCGTCCGGCATCTCCGCATGATCGACCAACGCGACAATGTGCTCGCCCTCAAACAGTAGCGCCTTGTGCTCATGCACAGACTCACCGTCAAAAATGCGTCCATTCGCTATCGCCTGTAACATCAATACCAACCTCTGATGCGCCGCAACTGGTCACTCCTTGGCCCCACACCTTATCTATGCCCGCAATATTAGCATGATGCCTGACGAAGCCGACAATGGCGTCGAACTCGGCTATGTGCTGCTACTATGCGGCTTCCCTATTTGCCACTGAGGCGAGAATAAACGGCTCTAACCGCTGATTGATTGCGTCAAATTTCAGGATCATCGCGCACAAATAATGGCACAGCGATACAAGCGTATACTGCTTTGCTAGAGTAATAGACTGTGAAGCGCGAAGGAGAAACTAAAAAGAAACGAAAAAGTGGTCGGGGTAGAGAGATTCGAACTCCCGACATCCTGCTCCCAAAGCAGGCGCGCTACCAGACTGCGCTATACCCCGATGTATTCATCATGGCGCTAGCGCCAAGCCCTGTTTTCAGGAGGCAGCATAATACTCATCCGCATCCTAAGCGTCAACGACAAAAATACAACATGGCCTTTCACTTGCCCTCTGTCCCGTGTGACAATGCGCCGCAACACCGGAAGCCGCTACGCGCCATATTGGGCTGAAGCCCCCTGAAATCACTCTTCTCGGCCCCCTTCGGGCCGAACATACGTAAGGAATGCATAGAATGTCCGCACTTGTACTCGACGGAAAATCTTTGGCGGCACAAACCGAGGCTGAGTTATTGGCTCGAGTCGAGCGCCTCAAAGTTAATTCTGGCGGGAAAACGCCCATTCTTGCCACTATTTTGGTCGGTAATGACCCCGCCTCGGCAACCTACGTTAAAATGAAAGGCAATGCCTGTCGCCGCGTAGGCATGGAATCCCTCGCGGTAGAATTGCCCGCATCGACGACGACCGAGCAGCTGCTGGCAAAAATTGAAGCGCTCAACACCGACCCCAACGTTCACGGCATCCTACTGCAGCATCCTGCACCCAAACAGATTGACGAGCGCGCCTGCTTTGATGCCATCGCTTTGCACAAGGACGTGGACGGTGTCACCTGTCTCGGTTTCGGGCGGATGGCAATGGGAGAAGATGCTTACGGCTGCGCGACGCCTCAAGGCATCATGCGGATGCTGGAACACTACGGCATTGAGATCGAAGGCCAGCATGCCGTTGTGGTCGGGCGCAGCGCTATTCTCGGCAAGCCGATGGCAATGATGCTTCTACAGCAAAATGCGACTGTAACCATCTGTCACTCTCGCACAAAAAATCTTTCAGACATTATTGCTCAAGCCGATATTCTGGTGGGAGCGGTGGGTAAACCCGAGTTCATCAAAGCTGACTGGATAAAGCCAGGCGCGGTAGTCGTCGATGCGGGCTATCATCCGGGCGGCGTGGGCGACATCGAACTCTCCGCATTAGGAGACAAAGCGTCCGCTTACACGCCCGTCCCCGGAGGTGTCGGTCCAATGACCATTAATACTCTAATCATGCAGAGTGTTGTGTCTGCAGAGAAAAGTCTGGGATAGCCTCGCGTAGGGGCCAGCGTGATTGTGGGCTCATACCAAAAAACGCAACGCTCACGGTCCATCAATAGGGTTAGGTCGCGACCGCAGAATCACGGTCATTCAGACTTGCGTTTCCACTGGGTTCCCTCTCGAGAATCCTCAAGCACTACCCCTTGGGCCAGTAACGCCTGGCGAACTTCATCGGCGCGACTGTAATCCTTCGCCAGTTTGGCTTCGCGTCTCTCAGTAATTAACGCTTCGATCTCCTCAGCGGATATGGCATCTTCAGACACCGCTCCCTGCAGCCACTCAGCGGCGTCCTGCTGCAAAATGCCCAACAGATTGCCTGCCACAAGAATACGTGCCTTCAAGCTCGGCTTAGCGCCTGCTTCAGCCTTGTGCAATTGCTTGGCCAAGGCGTGAATCTCAGCGATCGCGATCGGCGTATTAAGATCGTCGTTCAATGCATGATAGAACGGCTCCTGTGCAAGACAAACATCTTTGTTTCTATCTATATCAATATGCTGCACATCACGCAGCGTACTGTAAAGGCTGTCGAGCGTTGTCTGAGCCTGCTCCAAAAGCGCTGCAGAAAAGTTTAAAGGGGATCGGTAATGCGCCGAAAGTAGTGCAAAACGCAATACTTCACCCCGATAGCTCTGCAGCAGATCACGTACAGTGCGAAAATTCCCCAACGATTTTGACATCTTTTCGCCATCGATATCCACATATGCGTTGTGCATCCAGTAGCGCACATAGTCACCCCCATGGGCACAGCGACTCTGGGCAATTTCATTTTCATGATGGGGAAAAATAAGATCACGTCCACCACCATGAATATCAATCGTGTCTCCCAAGTGTTGACGAATCATCGCAGAACACTCGAGGTGCCAACCAGGCCGTCCGCGGCCCCAAGGACTGTCCCAGCCAGGGTCCGCATCGGCAGCAGGCTTCCACAGGACAAAATCTCCCGGGTGACGTTTGTACTCAGCGACCTCAACTCTCGCGCCGGCCAACATGTCGTCTAGCGCACGGTTTGAAAGCTTTCCATAATCCTCCATCGACTCAACCGCGAACAGCACATGAGCCTGGGACTGGTAGGCGTGGCCTTTTTCAATCAAGGTGCGGGTCAGTTCGATCATGGCGTCGATATTATGGGTCGCACGGGGCTCGAGGGACGGTGGCAAGGCATTAAGCTGTGCCATATCCTCGCGGTACTTGACCGTAAACTCCTCCGTGAGCGATTCGATAGAGCGACTATTTTCGCGCGCAGCGACAATAATTTTGTCATCCACATCGGTGATATTGCGAGCGTAAACCACGGCGCTATAATGCGTCTGCAGAAGGCGGAACAAGGTGTCGAATACTATAACCGGACGAGCATTGCCAATATGTGCCAGGTTGTAAACGGTCGGGCCACAGACATACATCGTCACGGTGTCTGGCACGAGGGGCTCAAACAGCTCCTTCTTCGCCGTCATGGTGTTATACAGCGTGAAGGTCATCTGCCGGCCCTCACGGATTGTCCCACGTATCGCGCAGACCTATGGTTCGGTTAAATGTAGGCTTATCTGGGCTGTGGTCATAACGATCTGCCACGAAGTAGCCCTCTCGCTCAAACTGAAAACCCTGTTCGGGTATGGCCGCCGCCAGCGAAGGCTCAATCCAAGCGTTCTCAATCACCTCGAGTGACTCAGGATTGATATAATCCATGAATGCATTATCCCCTCTGTCAGGTGCCTCGTGATTGAACAAGCGCTCATACAGGCGCACTTGCGCATTCTTCCCCTGTGACGCTGACACCCAATGAATAACACCCTTGGGCTTAATACCATCTTGCGGGTTTTCTCCAAGGGTATTAGGAATCGTATGCGCGTGAATTTCACACACGTTGCCCAGTGCATCCTTGACCACCTCGTCCGCCTCAATCACATAAGCATTGCGCAGACGAACGCGCTTACCGAGCACCAGACGCTTGAATTTTTTATTCGCTTCCGCTTTAAAATCGTCCGCTTCGATATACAATTCACGCGTGAAGGGTAACACTCGCTCACCGAGGTCATCTCGGTTCGGGTGGCCAGCCGCACGCAGATCCTCAACCTTGCCACTGGGATAGTCAGTGAGGACCACTTTCAGAGGGCGCAGCACACACATACCACGCACCGCGTTCTCGTTAAGATCCTCACGGATCGCAAATTCCAGCATGGCGACATCTACTACGCCATCACTGCGGGTGGTGCCGACCATGTCACAGAATTTACGAATGGCGGCTGGTGTATAACCGCGCCTACGCATGCCAGATACCGTCGGCATTCGAGGGTCGTCCCAACCCGTCACCACACCTTCATCCACCAACTTCTTAAGTTTGCGTTTACTGGTCACGGTGTAACTAGGGTTTAGCCTGCTAAATTCATGCTGTTTGGGCCGGCTCGGAACAGGGAGATGCTCAAGCAACCAATTGTAGAGTGGACGATGGTCCTCGAATTCGAGTGTGCAGATAGAGTGCGTTATGCCCTCGATCGCATCTTCCTGACCGTGGGCAAAGTCATAGGTCGGATAAATCACCCAATCATTACCTGTCTGATGATGAGCCACCTTGCGTATGCGGTAAAGAATTGGATCGCGCATATTCATATTGGGTGAACTCATATCGATTTTCGCGCGCAGTACCTTGGTGCCCTCATCAAACTCCCCCGCTTTCATCCGAGCAAGTAAGTCTAGGTTTTCCGCTACACCGCGTTCCCTTGACGGACTATTGCGCCCGGGTTCGGTCAGCGTGCCACGATATTCCCTAGCCTCATCTGGGCTAAGATCACATACGTACGCATCACCGTGAGTCACCAAATGAATGGCCCAGTCATAGAGCTGCCCAAAGTAGGAGGACGCGTAACGTACCTCTGCGTCCCATGAATAGCCGAGCCATTGCACGTCTGCCTGAATGGCCTCTATGTACTCCTGACTTTCTTTTCCTGGGTTAGTATCATCAAACCGTAAATTGCAGCGCCCATGATTGGCCTCAGCCAAACCGAAGTTCACACTAATCGCTTTGGCGTGACCGATGTGTAAATACCCGTTGGGCTCCGGGGGAAACCGAGTCACAATCTCTTTGACTCGACCACTGGCAATATCGTCGCTAATAATCGACTGCAGGAAATTACTGGATGGAGTGTCTTCCATAATATTATGCGCTGAACCTTTAAAAACAACGCACAGTATAACGAGTCGGGCGCGGGTCTTATAGCCAATTCAAAGCTCTTTGGCTAGCATCAAGCTATTCTGGAACTCTTTCACGCCCTAAATGTTTTCTTGCGAGCCAAAAGTCAGTACACTTAGTGGCTCAAATGGAGTTACGGGTAAGGAATTAAACATGGTCATTATTCACACGACATTCGGCGACATCAAACTCGAACTGGACGCTGAAAAAGCACCGAAAACCGTTGCTAATTTTCTTAGCTATGCCGGGGACGGATACTATGATGGCACTGTTTTTCACCGCGTGATCGACAACTTTATGATTCAAGGTGGGGGCTTTGACTCCGATATGCAGCAGCAGCCGTGTGGCGATCCGGTTGATAACGAGGCAGACAACGGTCTGAAAAATGATTTCGGTACAGTCGCTATGGCTAGAACAACAGATCCGCATTCAGCGACAGCACAGTTCTTTATTAACGTGAAGGACAACGACTTCCTCAACCACAGCGGCAAGAGCATGCAAGGTTGGGGCTATACAGTCTTCGGTAAAGTCGTTGAAGGGGCCGAGGTGTTAGACAAAATTCGTGCTGTCGCCACGGGCAGCCGCGGTGGCCATCAGGATGTTCCTGTTGATCCCGTTATCATTGAAACAGTACAGATCGTGGACGCATAAGCCTCTCCAGAGGCAACGAGTAGAACGAGTAGAAAGGGTCTCAGATCAGTTCTATTGGTAGGACACCTTGCAATCGATTGGGACAGTCGTATCGGACTTTGGTTAACTGGGGACTCTTGGTCAGCCGTAGACGTGTGCTCACTTTTTGACAACATAATTATTTAATTAAATCTATATTAATCAGGTATTTATAATCTATAACTAATGTGTTTTAGATTTTTAATCCACGCGTAGCAAGCGGCTCCTTAAGTTCGCATTGCGGAAGTCCGCTGTGAAAGCGGAACTCAGCATCGGGTTGTTCAATCAACCCCCTTTCACACGCCAGCAGAACAGACAGGCGCTCGTCTACCACGTCCGTTGAAACAACCCCCTGTGCCAACCTAAGATAGTCTAGGAAATGCCTCGATTCAGACTTCAGCAGAGACCGATAAAAATCTCCAAGTTCCGCATCTAACTCCGGCGCAAGTGCCGCAAAACGCTCACAGGAGCGAGCCTCAATAATTGCACCGATCAATAGCGTGTCCACCAAGCGTGCGGGTTCCTCAGGTCGCGCCTGCTGGCGCAACATTCCCGCATAACGCGACGCTGACAAGACAGGATAGCTCATCGACCTCGCCTTCATCACCGCGATGACCTGTTCAAAGTGACGTAACTCTTCGCGCGCCAACCTTGAGAGTTTATT
>CAJXWP010000099.1 GCA_913062625.1 uncultured Haliea sp.
TGCCACCTGGCTGGCTGTGGCCAGAGCTAATGCTGCGATTATAGGCGTGCTTCTAAAGAATGCGGACATAATGTTCTCTCTGGTTCGATTATTTGTCCTCATTCCATAGCATACTGGTCCGCAACGCAAGCAAATAAATGGGGAAATGTGGCAATTTTTTACTCCCCCTGAGACGGCATGGACTGCCGGCGTGTGTTTTAAGCGAGATCTGCGAGCTATGGCTGCACAACGGTATTCGCTCGGGCCGCTGCTCTGCGGTGTATTGCGGGGGCAGTACTCCCATGTTTTGCTAATTAGTACACTATTTTTGAGGGACAATCGCGCTTTACACCCGTTAGGGCGTGCGCAGTTACAGAACCATTTAACAACTTTTAGCGTATTTGTTGCTGTAATAAACGTATCTCCAGTAGGTGGGCTATTCCACTAAGATTCACTGGTTATTAAGAAAACTCGCCTGCGCAAGGAAAGCTCAATGACGCACAACCCAACGCCTACCCATATTTTGCCCCGCTTTGCGTTGCAACAGTGGGAACTCTGATGTCGGACAGCCTCTCATCTCCACAACAGTCTGCCACCGTCATCATTGGGGCTTCGGGGGGTATTGGCAGCGCGTTAGTGCGCCGCTATTTGGCCTTAGGTGACTGCGAAACGGTTTTTGCTGTCAGTCGGGTGCCACCAACCTCGTCATTCGCGCTTTCCGGCACTCGACTGCATTGGTTGCTGTGCGACTCTAGTCAGCAAGAGGTGAACCGAGTGGCTGCAGAGCTGGTATCCAGCGGTTTGAACTTACACAGGATCATTATTTGTACGGGCCTGTTACACAACGAGGCTATTACCCCGGAGAAGTCGCTGGATAAACTTGACCCCGACGCGATGAGGGCCGTATTCGACGTCAACTTAGTGGTTCCCGCGCTCTGGCTGGCGGCGCTGGTTAAGCCGTTAAGACGAACCGCGGGAAGCGTGATAGCCGTGCTCAGCGCGCGTGTCGGCAGTATTACAGACAACCGGTTAGGAGGTTGGTACAGCTATAGGGCCTCCAAGGCCGCACTCAATATGTTCCTTAAATCGGCGGCTATAGAATATTCACGTCGCGCGCCCGGGGTCAAACTAGTCTCGTTTCACCCTGGCACGACTGACACCTATTTATCCTCTCCGTTTCAGGCCAATGTCGCCAAAGAAGCGCTATTTACGCCCGATTTTGTAGCGGACAGTCTCGTTAAGCTGCTTGACGACGTGCAGCCAGATGGCGAATTGTCATTTCTAGACTGGGCAGGCATTGAAATACCTTGGTAATTTTTTAGTGAGTGTCTCCGGAACAAGCTATCACAGTGCGTTCGAGAAGATTCTCATGTGGAATACGGGCCGAGCCGCGAGATAGTGCCCCGTGGTCTTGATACGCGCTCTTTGGTGAATTTCCTTTTGGTCGATTCATGGTAAAATCTTGCTCTAATCAATAGGCAAAAATCAGCGAGACCGCATGAATCAGTGGGCCATTTTAGGCACCGCAGACATACCCAATAACGGCGGGCAACTTAAATTGTCACAGAGAGGACAGGACTTCTCGATCAGGCTTTCGGGTATACGGGGTGATCTAATGAATAGCCGTGAGCACGGTTCAGAGGAAGCGCTTGCCGAATTGGGCTGCGCCCGTCTGGGTGACGTTGATTGTGCTCAGGTTCTGGTGGGTGGCCTTGGTATGGGGTTTACACTGGCTGCCGCACTTAAGTCACTTTTGCCCTCGGC
Source organism: uncultured Haliea sp. (assembly GCA_913062625.1). Lineage (GTDB taxonomy): Bacteria > Pseudomonadota > Gammaproteobacteria > Pseudomonadales > Halieaceae > Marimicrobium. Next base: position 1,744 of record CAJXWP010000099.1, read on the forward strand.
GCAGGTGACTGTGGCCGAATTAATAGCCGCCGTCGTAGAATGGAATCGAGGGCCGCTGGGGGAATGCGCAGGACAGCCATTACAGGATGAGCGAACGCGCGTGTACATCGGTGATGTGGCGCAACTACTAACCAAAAATGGCCAAACGTTCGATGCTGTTTTACTGGATGTGGATAATGGTCCTGAGGGTCTCACCCATTCTGAAAACGACTGGCTGTATTCAGTCGAGGGATTAAACGCGCTTTATCGATCACTTGGCCTAGAGGGTACCTTGGCTATTTGGTCTGCAGGCCCGGACCCACTGTTTCTTATTCGATTGAAAAAAATTGGGTTTCACGCGGTTGCTCGGACCGTGAGGGCACGGCCTGGAAAGGGCGGCCGGCACACAATATTTCTTGCACAAAAGGGACGCGCTATGGCCGCTGGGGGCCACCCGTATAAAAAGTAAAAATGGCATGTGTCGAATAGACCCAAGACACAGCATTATAATAAAAGGTAGACAGATAAATGTATTACGGTTGGCTGATAGTCGCGGGCGCATTCATCGCTCAATTTTTTGTCACGGGTTTTTTCACCTACGGCTTCCCATTAATGGTGATGCCGGTTGAAGCTGAGTTTGGCGTCAGCCGAACGGAAGTGATGTACGGCATTACTTGGTCAACTGGATTAGGGTTACTGGTCTCGCCACTAGTTGGCATGCTGGCTGATAAATGGTCTATTCGTGGGTTAATGGTGACGGGTGCTGCCGCTTTCGGTGTCGGTTTAATTCTGCTGTCAAAAAGTGAAAATATATTACAGTTTTCATTATTGTTTGCAGTATTTATTTGTTTAGCAACCAGCCTGTTAGGCCCGCTCACGGGTTCGACTGTTGTCGCGCGTTGGTTTTCGGTATCGCGTGGACGTGCATTAGGTGTCGCCGCAGTTGGGTCCTCACTGGGTGGGATGGTCATTCCCTATTTAGTGGATCGCGGCATTACTGAGCTAGGTTGGCGCGAGATGGTGTTCTACTTCGGCATAAGCGTATTGGTGTTACTGTTACCTTACCTCTATTCAACAATGCGTAACTTCCCTGCGGATAAAGGTCTAGCGGGAGAACCGAGCATTCCGGCCACGAGTGCTTCTCTTGGTGGTGGCGAGCTCACGGCTGACGGGCCGGATCTGAATGTGAAGCAAATACTCAAAACGCCCGCCTTTTGGTTTATTGGTTCAACGTTGGGACTCTTGTTTATGAGCCAGACGGGAGTGCTGACAAATATAGGCGCTTTTATGCAAGGAGCGGGTGTGGGAGACAAAACCAAGACCTTAATATTCACCTTGGCAGGGATGGGCTTAATCGGGAAATTACTGTTTGGTTACGCAGCTGACCGCATTAATCTAAAATACGGCTTGTGGGCGGCGATCACATTAGCGGCTATCGGTGTCGCTATTTTAGCGAGCGAACCGAGTTATCCTGCTATGCTAGTTGCTGCGCTGTTTCTGGGTTTAGCGACGGGTGGTATGTTGCCCGTGTGGGGTGCGATGATTGCCGTTGTTTTCGGAATGAAAAGTTATGGTCGTGCCATGGGCGCCATGATGCCGTTGATTGCATTGTTGGTCATGCCGGGGCCTATCCTAGGTGCTAAGCTGTTTGATATTTACGGTGACTATAACAATAGCTTCTATCTTTTTATCGCGGTGTTAGCCTTGTCATTTTTATTGCTCATACCGGTAAAGTTAAAACGCTTAATATAATCACTCGATGATTTCGCTAGCACGAATTGCAGCTACGTCGGCGACGCAATCGATCGCCCAAAAAATTTCGATAAGCTTAGGCTGGCTCGCCAGGCCTGAGCTGATTTTAACATTGAATAGAAGCCCCAGTAGGGACTCTCGATCACCGCCATGGAGTCGTAAATGAAATTTCAACACAACATCACGCCAGGACCTCGTCATTATCTCAAGGAGAGAAAAGAACAACTCGATCAGATCGAGTGGAAGACCATCAGCGTGAAACGGGTCGGCCCATGCATTGGCGCAGAGATTGGGGGAGTGGACCTGCGCAGGCCACTTGATTCCGAGACCCTCGATGAGGTTTATGCGGCACTTCTCGCCTACCGGGTTATTTTCTTTCGGGACCAAGACATCTCCTCCGAGCAGCATATGGCGTTCGCTAAGGGTTTTGGTGAACTTGAAGAGCACCCCTTTATCCCTTCGGATGCTCCCGATGCTGAGGTTGTCCGGTTCGATAAAGATGAAAAAATAGTGGGTGTCGAAAACGTTTGGCATAGCGATGTTAGCTGGCGCGAGACTCCGTCCTTAGGTTCGGTTTTGCGTGCGCATGTCGTGCCAGACATTGGCGGCGATACGCTATTTTCTGACATGGTCGCTGCCTATGAATGTCTGGATGATGACACTAAAGAGCTTCTTTTGGGCAAGCGTGCAGTCAACGATTTCACGCAAAGCTTTGGCAGGTTTCTTGCTCCGGCGGAACTCGCAGAGCAGCAAGAGAAATTTCCTGCGGTCGAACACCCGCTGGTTCGCACAAGCCCAGAAACAGGAGCCCGCTCCCTGTATGCAAATGCAGCCTTCACCAGCCACATTGTGGGAATGGATCGTACTGAAAGCGATGAGCTCCTTGGTCGGATATTCTTAGAAGCCCGCGTTCCTGAGTATCAGTGTCGTTTTCAATGGCAGACCGATAGTATTGCCTTTTGGGACAATCGGGCGGTTCAGCATTACGCTACAAATGACTACTGGCCACAGCGCCGTCAGATGGATCGTGTCACAATCATTGGGGATCGCCCTGTCTAGTGCCCCTTTCGCTAAGCGCATAGTGTATGACGAAATATGCAGGCTTTTCGCCTCTAACATGCTAATCGCGACCGGATGCAATGTAGTAGAAATCAGTCGACACAACACATCGTATCGAATTCGACTATACTTGCGTTAATACCACGGTTTTTGCGTCTCTATAACGAACAGCAAGACGTAGGAAAATTAACACTCACACTTTTCGGGAGCCTATAATGGAGTGGTGGGGATGGATGATTTTGGGTGCGTTGCTACTAGGATCTGAGCTAACGTTCTTAGATGCCGCATTTTATTTAGTCTTTCTTGGTATAGCGGCTGCAATAACAGGCTTTGTGCTGCTAAGTGGCGTGAACCTTGAGGCCTGGGTGCAATGGCTAATCTTCGGCTCACTGTCGCTCGTCACCATGCTCGCTTTCCGTGGTCGACTCTACGATAAATTGCGCAACAGAGGCGCGGACTATCAGGGCGGGCCCGTCGGCGAATTTATTCGCCTAGAAGCGCCGCTGGCTGCGGGTGCAAGCTGCCGACAGGAGTATCGTGGCAGTACATGGACAGTAATCAATCGAAGTCCGAGTGACATTGCTGGCGATACTGAGGCCAGAATTTTAGAAGTCAGCGGTATCAATCTAATCATTTAATAGCACTGAATGTAAAACTGAAAGGGTAAAGGAAATGTTTGAAAATACTTTTATCGTCGCATTAGCCGTTGTCTTTGTCGTGATTATTATTCTCGCAAAAACCACCGTCATTGTGCCTCAGCAAAATGCTTTCGTTATCGAAAGCCTCGGGAAATACAGTCGCACGCTTCGAGCGGGATTTCACATACTGATTCCCTTTATCGAACGAGCGGCCTACAAGCACAGCTTGAAAGAATTGGCAATCGACATTGCTGAACAGGTCTGCATCACCAAGGATAACGTGCAAGTCGGAGTGGACGGCGTTCTTTACTTGCAGATTATCGAGCCCGATCGTGCGTCTTATGGCATTACCGATTATGTTTTTGCTATTTCACAGCTCGCGCAAACCACTCTGCGTAGCGAAATCGGCAAGATTGATCTAGATCGAACTTTTGAAGAAAGAGGATCGATAAATTCTAACGTTGTATCTGAATTGGATAAGGCCTCTGACCCCTGGGGTGTAAAGGTGCTACGTTATGAGATCAAGAATATTAACCCGCCCGCAGACGTGCTCAGCGCAATGGAAAAACAGATGCGTGCAGAGCGTGAAAAGCGTGCCGTGGTGCTAACGTCTGAAGGTGAACGTGATGCGAAGATCAACGAAGCTGAAGGTGACAAAATACGAGTAATTAAGCAGTCGGAAGCCGTAAAAGAACAGCAGATTAATGAGGCTGACGGTCAGGCTGCGGCTATTCTTGCAATTGCAACAGCCACTGCTGAAGGGTTACGCCAGGTCGCGTCTGCCGTCAGCGAGCCCGGTGGCGAAAATGCAATGCAACTTCGCGTTGCCGAAGACTACATCGAACAGTTTGGCAATCTTGCAAAAGAAGCCAACACATTGATCGTTCCTGCTAACCTGTCTGACATCGCGTCAATGATTTCATTGGCAACTAACATTGTTAGGAAAGAGTCAAATACCGATGCTATCACCTAGGTTACTATTTCTTTAAGGTGGGATTTAAGAAAAAGTTCGGCAATGCCGAACTTTTTATATTCAGTTAAGAAGTGTGGGCAGGCATGTTGGCAGGTGGATGTCTGATCTAACGACACACGCTGTCGACTCGCCTGAAGCTCATCGCGTCGTCGCAGGGAAGAATAACCGTGTGACTCTAACGATGACTGGTGCTGCAATTGCTGAGTTTCTGCGCATCGTAGACGAGCGAGCCGAGTTGACGGTCGAGCGTGCAGATGTTCTTGCCAGCCTATCGGGTTTAGTGCGCACCGGCTATAAGCACGATATGTCTCGGAGTTTGCCGTCGGCACGGTGGCACTGTTGTGCAATCTATGCTGTCGACGTGGTCCCTCGTCCTCAATACATGAAAAGTCGGCTGCGCGCTGGAACACCCCTTCAAGCCGATTCCGAAGAAGTTCTCTCAATTTTTAAATGTTGTGCCCGCTCAATCGCATTTTCCATCGAGATCTGAAGTGTGCCGCGCGAAAATGGTTTCGACAGGAACTCCACAGAATCATCAAGACGGTGGTCGTCCAGTACGTTCCGTGCGTCGCAGCCGCTAACAAGCACGACGGGCAGGTCGGGACGTCGGTTACGCATCAACTTAGAAGCGTCGACCCCGCTGCCGTCGCCCAACGTGACATCAATTAAAGCGAGTTCGAGCTGGTTCAGGTCAACCGAAGAAAGGTCGCGTTGAAAAGCAGAAAAGCTGTCAAACCACTGCACCTGACGCCCGCTCCGGTTGAGCATTGCGATGGTAAGCTCGGCAACGAGCGCTTCATCTTCAATTAGCAACACCTTTGTTTCCTCTGGAACACTTTTTAACTGAACAGTCGCTTCCTTCAAAATCGGCTCGGGCTGATTCGATGAGCGCGGCAGTAGCATGCGAAATTGACTTCCTTGGCCCAACTGTGACGCAACCGTTAAGGCGCCTAGGTGCGCACGCACAATGCCCCTTGATGCGGCCAGTCCCAGACCCGTGCCCATTTCTCGAGTTGTGTAGAACGGCTCAAAAATTCGTTCCATCTCGCCTTCCGGCATGCCGGAGCCATTGTCTCTGACCTCGAGCCAATGGTATCCAGAATTCTCGAGTGCGGAGTTATCCTCCGACGGTTTGAGTGGGTCCTCAGACCCTAGTGCAATAGTGATTTTAGTCGCACCGGAATCACGCGCATTGGTCAGCAGATTAAGGACAACCTGGCGGATTTGGGTTGGATCCACCTCTACCGCAAAGACGGTGCCCTGTTCAATATCGAAGTCAATTTCGATGCCAGCGAGCAGGTCATGGGCCCAGTCGCCATCGACTTCAGATCCCAAGAAAGCAAGATCCACCGTTTGAGTTTTTCGGTGCGTTCTACCCGCATAGGCAAGCATTTGCTGTGCCAAGTCTGTCGCACGGACGCCAGCGTTCATCATGGACCTCAGTCGCGTCTGTGTTTCATTGGAAGCAGGTAGCGATTCTTGCAGTAATTCGATGTTGCCCAGTATAACCATCAAAAGATTGTTGAAGTCATGCGCGACACCTCCCGCAAGGACGCCGAGACTCTTTAAGTGCTCCGCTTTGACGGCCTCTCCCTTTAAAGTGACGAGCAATGCATCGCGCACTCCGGAAGCGCGTATTGAACGAATTCGCTGCTCCTGCAAGACGCCGCCGGTGAAAGCGGCAAAGAAAAGAAACCAGCCCCATTCGGAAACCCCAGGGACAGCGAAACGGATAACGATTGTGGCCCATGCGGTAAGAGCGATCGCTAAGATGCAATAGAACGATACCCTCGACAGCATTGTGAGGCCTAAGCCGAGAATCAGGATGACAAAGTTGGTTGTGTCGACGGCCTCTTGGAACAGGGCGAAGTGCAGCACCGTATTGACCAGCGCGATACACGCCAACAGGACCATTACCAGGTAAGACAAATCCGGTCGTGGGTTCTTTTTCCACGTTAGAGCAACGGCGGCAGACAGTATCGACGAAACAGCCGCAACCACGGCCATACGCTGATCACCGGAAAGTGCAAACGGGTGAATGACAGTGAGCATTCCATAGAGGACGGTAAACCCCCACGCCACTGGAGTGATTGAGCCAGAACTTGCATTGCGCAATGCGCGCGTG
>CAJXWP010000100.1 GCA_913062625.1 uncultured Haliea sp.
TCATCATCTTCCACTAGGTAGATGTCTCCACCGGCACTGCGATCATATTGTCCCATTGTACCCTCGACCTCGGGGTGTCCACGATGACCGATCAGGACACACTCTCGACCCTGAAGGCTATAGCCAACAACTTCAACATGCACCTTAGTGACGAGCGGACAAGTGGCATCAAACACTTTGAGCAATCGCTTTTCCGCTTCCTTACGCACCGCTTGAGACACGCCATGGGCACTGAAAATAACAATGCAGTCATCGGGCACTTCGTCTAAATCATCGACGAATATAGCCCCGCGCATTCGCAAATCATCGACCACGAATTTGTTATGAACAACTTCATGCCGCACATAAATTGGGGCGCCAAAAACCTCAAGCGCTCGATTAACAATGTCAATTGCACGATCTACGCCAGCGCAAAAGCCACGAGGATTCGCCAAACGAATTTCCATTACCCCACATCTCTCCTGAAAAATAACTCACGTATGTCTAGTTGGCAAAAGAGTCTCCATATTGAGCTCTGCTACCCTAGTGTATCTCCTCGGGCACAACCCGGTGAATGATGACATCAAACAGAATATTACGGCCAGACAATGGATGATTGAAATCTACCGTCACCTCGTCGTCGTCAAAAGCAATAATCATGCCGGGTAGCTCACCACCACTGGCATCGGCAAACGAAAATATGAGGCCGATTTCCAAGTCCGCGTCGTCATCAAACTGCTTGCGCGGCAAATACTGTACGTTATTGCTATTGGGCTGACCAAAGGCATTTTCCGGAGGCACGACAAACATCTGTCTCTCTCCTGGCGCCATTCCAAACAACAACCGCTCGAACCCGGGCAAGAGACTGCCGTCACCGATGACAAGCTGGACCGAGTCCCCGCCAAAATTAGTATCCACCTCTGAGCCATCTTCCAAACTCACTGAGAAGTTCAAGTAAACTCGAGTTCCTTCACTTACGGTTACACGCGTCATTGATCAGCCTTCTGTTCACCCAAAACGGATTTGTCCCGATGTAAAAAACTGTCCAGCAACATACCAACCGCGCCTAGCGATATAGCCGCATCGGCGACATTAAACGCAGGGAAATAACGGCCCTCGTAATGGGCCGAAACAAAGTCCACCACATAACCCAATGCGACACGATCCCACAGATTACCCAAAGCGCCTCCCAGAATCATGCCGAGGCTGAGGGCCAACAGCAGCTGGCCCCGCGGCATGACATACAGCCAGACAGCCAGTACCGCGCTTATCCCGATCGCAGCCGCACTAAAAAAATAGCGCTGCCAACCGCCGGCATCGCTTAAAAAACTGAAAGCCGCTCCAGCATTATGTTGTAACGTAAAGTTTAACCACCAGAACACATGCACCGGCTGTGCGTACTCAAGGCCATTGCTCGCGAGACTTTTGGTGTACTGGTCCAACAGAATGATAACCAGTGCCAGACCAAACCATGGCAGGGAGAAGATTCCGTTACGCATACTGACGTCGCTCCCCGTCACCATCAATGTTGTCCACACAGCGGTCACATAATGTCGGATGCAGCGTACTATTTCCCAAAGTCGAACTTCGATGCCAACAACGCTCACACTTTTCGTCTGGGGCCACAGTGATCTGTATGCGCAGATCGGGCAGATCGGTGCTCATTGCGTCAGAGTCGGCAGCGCTAAAAGGCATCAATATTGCTGAGGAGGTAATTAAGACAAACCGCAATTCGTCCCCCAATGCTTGCAAGCTCCCGTTTAACGCGTCGGAACAATACAGTGTGACCGCAGCATCCAGTGAGCCGCGCAGCGCGCCCGCCGCTCGCTGCGACTCCATGGCCTTGTTAACCGCGGTGCGAACTAAAATCATCTGCTGCCAAAAGTCTTTTCCCATCGCTTCATCGGCTGAGAGTTTTTCTAAATCATCGGTCCATAGCGCCAGCATCACCGATGGCCCTCGTTCTCCCGGCAGGTTCTCCCAGATCTCCTCCGCCGTAAAACTGAGTATGGGTGCAATCCAACGTACCAGCGCTTCACCAATATGGTACATCGCAGTTTGAGCAGAGCGCCTCGCTAAGCTGTCCGATTGGGTGGTGTAAAGGCGGTCTTTGATAACATCCAGATAGAAACCGCCTAAATCAGTTGCACAAAAATTGTGCAACATTTGATAGACCTGATGGAAATTGTAGCTTCGATACGCCGCCACTAAATCGTGCTGCAACTGTGCTGCTCGGTCCACTGCCCATCGGTCGAGGGAAAGCATGTCAGAAAAATCTAATAGATCCGTGTCGGGATCAAAACCATCAAGATTGGACAAAAGAAAACGCGCGGTATTGCGAATCCTGCGGTAGGAGTCAGCGGTGCGCTTAAATATTTCATCAGTGACTGCCAGTTCACCACGGTAGTCGGTTGCTGCGACCCACAAGCGCAGAATATCCGCGCCGAGCTCATTCATCGCCTTCTTGGCCGGAATAATGTTGCCCAGCGACTTCGACATCTTGCGGCCGTCACCGTCCACCGTAAAGCCATGAGTCAGCACTGTTTTATAGGGGGCTGCACCGTCGATAGCAATACCGGTCAGCAACGAAGACTGAAACCACCCCCGATGCTGGTCGGAGCCTTCCAGATAGAGATCCGCAGGACTGTGCAGTTCATCACGCTCGTGCAGTACACAGGCATGTGTGACGCCTGAATCAAACCAGACATCCAGCGTATCTGTGACCTTGTCGTAATCATCGGATTCATCACCCAACAACTCGGCGGCATCCAGGTCAAACCAGGCATCTACACCCTTATGCTCCATGCGTTGAGCAACCTGTTCCATCAACTGCAGGGTCTGTGGATGCAGTTCACCCGTTTCTTTATGCACAAACAGGGCGATGGGAACGCCCCAAGTGCGCTGACGCGAGATGCACCAGTCTGGCCGACTGACCAGCATCCCTTCAATACGGGCCTTGCCCCATTCGGGCAACCATTGCACACCTTCTACGGCCGTCAACGCTTTTGTCAGCAAATCTTGCTGACGCATACTGACAAACCACTGCGGCGTCGCTCGAAAAATAATCGGTGTCTTGTGGCGCCAACAATGAGGATAAGAATGCTCAATCTCTTCGCTGTGCAGTAGCACGCCACGCTCCTGCAATAGCGCAATAATAGCGGTGTGCGCCTTTAATACATGCTGACCTGCAAAGTGCTCAGTCTCTGGAAGGTATACACCGTTTCCCCCTACCGGGTTATACACGTCAAGATCGTATTGCTTGCCCACCACGAAATCGTCCTGACCATGCGCCGGAGCAGTATGTACCGCCCCGGTACCGGCTTCCATCGTGACGTGATCACCGAGAATCATCGGGACCTTTCGATCAAGAAAACAATGCTGCAATAACTGATTTTCTAATGCGGCCCCCTTGCATCGCCCTAGTATCTTAAGTGAACTCAGGCCAAAGCGGGAAACGCAGGTCTCCGCTAATTCTTCCGCCACCAACAAGGCCCTACCGTGGCCTTCAATCAACACGTAATCCAACTCGGGATGAACACACACGGCCATATTGGCTGGCAGTGTCCAGGGTGTGGTCGTCCAGATAGGCACTGCGATTTCGCCGTCATAGGCCGCACTGCAGGCCGTGTTGAACGCAGCAGGGTCGACTACCATGAAAGCCACATCGATGGTGACTGAACGTTTGTCCTGATATTCAACTTCTGCCTCAGCCAACGCTGAACCGCAGTCCATGCACCAGTGCACCGGTTTAAAGCCCTTGTGCAGGTAGCCATTATCTATGATTCGTGACAACGCACGAATAATGTTCGCCTCAAATTTAAAATCCATGGTCAAATAAGGCTTGGACCAGTCACCAATAACCCCCATGCGGATAAAATCCGTACGCTGCCCATCAATCTGACCGGCGGCGTATTCACGGCATTTTTGGCGGAACTCCGTGGCAGTCACTTTAACGCCGGGTTTGCCTACTTTTTTCTCGACATTGAGCTCTATCGGCAGGCCATGGCAGTCCCAGCCGGGGACGTAAGGAGCATCAAAACCGTCCAATGTCCTTGATTTGACAATAATGTCCTTCAAGATTTTGTTCACCGCATGGCCTACGTGCAGATCTCCATTGGCGTAGGGAGGGCCATCGTGCAAAATAAACGTGGGGCGCCCGGCACACTCTTGACGGATTTTTTCATACAAACCCATTTCCTGCCATTGCTTCAGACGCTGGGGCTCCCGTTGGGCCAGGCTCGCCTTCATTGGAAAATCCGTCCGGGGCAAATTCAGTGTGTCTTTATAATCGCTCATAATGTCTCTATCGAATTCGAGTCCTGGCGACACCAGGCCCGCGTCTTCTCTATGTCCTTCGCTATGTTCTCTTGCAGCTCTTCTACCGAATCAAACTTTTTTTCATCCCGCACCTTATGGCGAAACGTGACTTCAATATACTTGCCGTATAAATCAACTACGCGATCTAACAGATGCACTTCGAGATTGGCCTTGATACTGTCATCAACCGTGGGCCTGACGCCAACGTTGGCCACACCTTGCGCATTCTTCAAGCCGCCACCGCTGACCTCCACGATATACACGCCAGACAAAGGTGCTCGCAGTCGACGTAATTCCAAATTAGCCGTCGGCGTACCAATTTTGCGCCCCAGCTGGCGACCATAAATCACGCGGCCGGAAATACTGTAGGGACGACCCAACAAGGTCTCCGCTTCCACAAAATCTGCGTTCTCCAGCACCTCCCGAATGCGCGTACTACTCACTCGCTCTCCGTCGATTGCGAACGTCGGCGTCGATCCAGCGGAATAACCATAGCGACGACCCTGCTGCTGGATAAACTTAAAATCACCCTGGCGATCAGCGCCAAAGCGAAAATCGTCACCTAACACCACGTAACGCACACCCAAGCCGGCAACAAATATATCGCCAACAAAACGCTGTGCGGACATGCCTCGAAGTTGCTCATTGAAACTGATACGCAACAAACGGTCTACGCCAATCGCCTCCATTGCGCGCGTCTTCTCTCCAAAGCTCATTATTCGAGCGGGAGCCTGCAGCGGAGAAAAATACTCTCTTGGCAGAGGCTCGAACACAATAACCAGCGACGGCAACGATAGCTCCATCGACTTATCAAGGAGATGACGAATCACCGCCTGATGGCCTAGATGCACGCCATCAAAAGCACCAATTGTCGCAACACAACCGTGATGTCTGGGCCGCAGATTATGCAATCCTCGAATCAGTTCCATGAGGTATGAACACCCAGTCAGACCAAACGACCGAGTATAGCGAAAATGCGCTCCCCAGCCTAATTCGCCAGCGTCCTAAAGAGGGTGAATATGCCACGCAGAGATGGGGCATCAATGAGTAGATGGCGCCCGCAGGTGCAACATTCGGGTACCCAACAGCAAATGGCAGGTAAAATACACGCCAACACCGGCCCCGCAAAGGAGCAGTAATTCGAAAATCCTCTGATCCCAGCGCCAATCTGACCACGCACTGCTATCGGGCGCAATCAACAGCACCGCAGCGCCCATGCACGCGGTCGACAGCAGCAGACGCAACATATAGATCGCCCATCCGGGCTGGAATTCGTAGAAACCCGCTCGCAGCAAACCCCGCAGTAACAGCCCAGCATTCAGTATGGCGGCAGCACTGGTAGCCAGAGCCAGCCCCACATGCCCAATGTTCCAAAAGTACATCAGCGGCAGCGTAAATAGCAGGTTCATCACCATATTGGCTACCATAGCAATGATACCAATTTTTACGGGTGTCGCCGTATTCTTGCGGGCGTAGAATCCTGGCGCCAAGACCTTTACCAGCATAAACGCAATCAAACCGAGACTGTAGGCACGCAAACTCAACGCTGACATGTCTACGTCTCTCGAAGTTAGTGCACCGTACTCAAACAAGGTAATTAATATTGGCTTAGCCAGCAGTATTAGCGCCAAAGCCGAGGGCACTCCAATCAACAACACCCAGCGCAATGCCCAATCTAGCGTGGCACTAAATGAAGCCTCTCGGGCTGCCGCGCGATGCGCAGAAAGGTTAGGCAAGATGACCGTCGCGATGGCGATGCCAAATATGCCCAGAGGTAATTCTGCGAGTCGATCTGAATAGTACAACCAAGAGATACTACCGGTGGGTAAAAATGAAGCCAGCACCGTATCCAATAAAAGGTTGATTTGACTCACTGAAACGCCGAACAGTGCAGGCACCATCAGCTTGACGATACGCCTGACACCTTCGTCTGAGCTGTCCCAAATGGGTCGAGGCACCAGGTCCAGCTTGTAGAGCGACGGCAGCTGAAATAAAAGTTGAACAACACCTGCCAAAAGCACGCCCCATGCCAACGCGAAAACGGGATCTTCAAACCAGGGAGCCGCCACCAGAGCGGCAAAAATAAGTGAAAGATTGAGGAATACCGGCGTGAAGGCCGGCACCGCAAACCGACCATAACTGTTAAGTATTGCACCGCAAAATCCGGTCATTGAAATAAGGAAAAGATAGGGAAAGGTAATGCGAATCATGTCTGACGTCAGAAGAAATTTCTCTGGCTGGCCGACGAAACCTGGAGCAAAAATCGTGGTGACAAGAGGGGCCGCAACCATAGATAGCGCAGTAATAAACAGCAAGGATCCGCCAAGCACCCCAGCGACTCTATCGACAAGTGCTTTTACCGCAGCAGCACTGCCAGCTTTTTTATAGTCGGCCAGCACTGGCACAAAGGCCTGAGAAAATGCTCCCTCAGCAAATAAACGACGCAAGAAATTAGGGATTTTAAACGCAATAAAAAAGGCATCTGCATTTGCACTGGCACCCACAAAGGCGGCAATCACAACATCTCGCAAGAGCCCCAGTACGCGCGATATCGTCGTCATGGTGCCTACTACGGCACTGGACCGCAGCAGACCGGGACCGTTTTGTACGGGACTTTTTGTGTTACCGTCAGCCATATGCAGTCAAGTGCAGGCGAGAGGCCTCAGCACCAGCGCTCCCGCAATGATTCGCCGTGCATGTGCAACCACTGCAATGCGATCAATGTATGTCCATTAAGGATCTGGTTTTCAGCAAGCATTTTTAAAGCATCCCTGCGACTAATAGAATGCACCAGAATATCTTCACCTTCATCCTGCAAGCCATGCAGTCCGCCAATAGAAGCCTTAATCACATGACCGCAGAATAAGCGGACCTGCTCCGTGCACCCGCCCGCACTTGGAAATACGGTGGCAATGGGGGTTAGCTCTGCCAGTTCACAGCCCGCCTCTTCATAGGCCTCCCGATGAATGACGTCTTCATCACGCTCCCCAGCTTCCACAACACCGGCAATCAGCTCCAGCATCCACGGGTTGTCATCACCGCGCAATGCGCCGGGGCGAAACTGCTCAATCATTACGAGGCTGTCTGTCTTCGGGTCATAGGGTAGAACGGCAATAGCATCACCCCGCTCGAATAATTCGCGCACCAGCGGATCACTCCAGCCGCCGGCGAAACGTCGATGTTGCAGCGTTAGTTTCCGCATTGAATAGTGACCGGACCACACTCTCTGGTCATCAAGCACTCGGACGTCTTGCGCTCCAAATTTGAATTCAAACGACATTAGAAGCGGCCACCGGTATAC
>CAJXWP010000101.1 GCA_913062625.1 uncultured Haliea sp.
AAAAGACCAAATACATTTTCGAGGTAACCAGACATGTCGTTATAGGTCATCTTAAGGATGAGTGTGGCATCTTTGTTGTCACGAAATGCCAGGCAGAAGGCCGTTAAAATGTCCTCCCAGTTTTTTCTTTCGTCCCTGGGGTTAAAAATACTGGTATAGACGACACCCCTAAGTTCGAGGGTATGTCCTAGACTAGTTTCTTTTGGTGCCTCGTTGAGTTTTTCTGTGTCCAGATCCACGTTACGTATGGATATACTTTTTAAACCAATGCCGATGGTGCGGGAGTCAGTTGAGGTGGTCGATATATCAAGGGTGCTAAACGAGATAAAGTTGCTTGGCTGGACGATATCTAGTGCAAACTCTAGCTCAGTCATTTCAAGCGCAGGCTCTAAGTCGACCCGAAGCGCCCCCAGTTTCATTTGAATAACACCGCCTAGATTTTTTTTGTGGGTATTCAAAGATATTTTTAGTCGGACTTTTCCAGAGATGACACTCGGTAGCATAATCCAGGGACTACTCGTTTCTGACCTGGCTCCCCAAGACTCGGCTGGATAGAAGCCTGCCATCCACACACCAGGTTTGCTTTTACTGAAGCCTATGTGGATATCATTGCACCTCCTTCGTTTGGAAGTTCCATCAATAAGAGGCTGTGTTTTTTTATGCGACGGTACAATACTTTCTGACTCGATTACGAAATCATGGCTGTCAATTACTGTTGTTCGGAATGCAATCATGCAGTCCTTCAGCGCGTCCCTATTGCGTGCCTGATCCCTTAGCACCTCGCATGAGTCCCAAAGCGGAGCGGGTATGCTTTCAATAGCAAAGTTCTCATCTGTTTCTTGCATATCCGTTTTGACAACTTGCTTTGCGTAGGAAGAATGCGTTAACGCTTGGCCAAATTGGTTGAGCGCATGCGGCCAGCTGTTCCTGGTATCACTGGTAGAGTCTCGATTTGGGATGCTAGAGTATTCCCAGGAAAAGACAGGAATTACTGGGCAGGGAAGTTCATAGGGAATTTTATGCGGAGGCGCGAAGGCGAGGAGGTAGCATTGAACTCCCTGATTTATCGACTTTTGACATTCTGCAGCAAACGCCTTATCGAGACTGTCTATGATTTGTACATCTCCTATCGTCTCGAGGAGTGAAACGTAGGCCTTTAGGACAAAGTAGTAGCTATAATCGACATCACCCAAGCGCGCCTCGATGGTTGAATCGGTAACCTCGGAATAGCAGTAGAAGAGCATGTAGTTATTTTCATTCAGTGAGCGTCGGAATTATACACAGATTGGCGTCGTCAAGCAGTATCACCACCTCGGTGTTCGTCGATGACTGTGTGTCCGAAGACGGAAATTCGTTAGTCGACCTATCATATTAACCCGTGGTGGCGGTTGGGTTGTTAACTTCTATTAATGTTATTAGACTGACAAGGACGTTTCGCTATTCCTGTTGGAGCCTACTAGATTGAGCGTTTTATCGCGAATCCTTGACATATGGCCTGGCCGACTCAAGAGAAATATAAACATGTTGAATGATCTTTCTGGCAACGCTGAGATTAAGACAATTGCAGTCTGCGCTGCCCAGGTCCCTTTTTTTTCAGGTGGAGCCGAGATGCATGTTGAAGCGCTGATCTACCAGCTCCGACAAAGAGGGTATGAAGTTGAGCTTATCAATATACCGTATAAATGGTACCCGCATAGCCAGCTTCTTGAAATTATAAACTTCTGGAAGAATTTAGATTTGAGTGAATCTAATGGGAAAAAAATTGATTTGGTCATTGCGACCAAGTTTCCTTCCTATTTTATTCAGCACCCTCGGAAGGTGTTGTGGTTGATACATCAATATCGCCAGATGTACGATCTTCTGGATTCTCCATACACATCCTTTGACATGCGTAAGCGCAAAGATCGAGAGACACGCGATCAGTTCGTGGCTATGGATACGAAAGCGCTTTCGTCCTATGAGCATCGATTTACAAATTCGAAGAACACGGCCGCACGCTTGCAAAGCTACAACGGTTTAGATTCCAAGGCGCTTTATCACCCACCGCGATTGGTTGGCCGTTACGAGAATATAGGCTATGAGAATTATATTTTGTCCGTCGGTCGGTTGGACAAGCTCAAACGGATTGATGCTCTGATAAGTGCTTTGCCCTATGTGGACCATAAGATCAAATGTAAGATAGCCGGATCTGGGCCCGAAAGAGAGCCGCTAGAAAAGTTGGCAAGGAAGCTGAAGGTATCTGATCGGGTAGAGTTTCTGGGATATGTGTCTGACGAAGCGCTTATTGACCTCTACGGCAGAAGTTCGGCTGTCTATTTTGCTCCGGTGGATGAGGATTACGGGTATATCACTTTGGAGGCCTTTCTCTCGCAGAAGCCTGTCATTACCTCTGTCGATGCAGGCGGTCCTTTGGAATTTGTTGCTCATGAGGTCAACGGTGTGATCTTGCAGAACCTTCTGCCTCAAGAGTTGGGAGAAAATATTGAAAGCTTGATTTTTGACAAGCCGCGTTGCGCCGACATGGGCCGGTCTGGTTTTGAGAGTGTAGAAAAGATCACCTGGGATCCTGTAATAGACGCGTTGTTGCGAACTGGCTCAAAGCAGAATAGGCCGCGTTAGCTCAAGTTCCACACGCTAATGGCGTGGCGTTGCGCGGACTTTTGTTGGATAAATTGAGCGAAAAACGGTTCGGCAACGTTCCGGGACGCGGTGTCATGTGCTTGCTGGCAAATAGAGTTGATCACTAGCCGATGCTGAGATATTGCTGTGAGTTAAAAATCACAGTTTATGATGGGAAACACTGTGACGCCTAACGTGAGCTATTTTTTTTGGCGGTATTTCAAGCAGCCAATGGTAATACATATCTGGGCCACGACCGTTTTCTATAATCACCGTTACTGTTAACGCAAGAAGCTGAGGGTCTTGCCGCCCTAGGAGACGAGTGACACGTAGCCACCAACATTTCAGATTCGTCGTCGGAGTGTTATTCCACTACCGCTTGAATACATTAAAGAGCGCACCGGCAACGATCAGTCCGCCACCAACATAGGTCCACAGTGAGGGCAGTTCGGCAAACACGGCCCAACCCAGTATCACCGCAAAAATAATCTGAACATAGGAATAGGCGGCGGTTTTTCCTGCGCTCCCGTAACGCATGGCATGGGTAAGGCCGAGTTGGCCGATTTGTGTGAAGATTCCGACCATGAGTAACAACACCAAAGACTGTCCGTCTGGCATGACGAATTGATCGCCTAAAATGGCCACGGAAAGGGGTAGTGCAACGAGTGGAAAGTAGAAAATAATAACGGATGCGTCCTCCTCCAGGCTCAACCGTCTGACCAGTACATACGCGACGGCACTGCCAAAGGCACCCAGCAATGCAACGGCGACACTCATTGACGGTAGGGCAGTTGCCGCGCCAGTGAATACGCCGGGCTCTACCATAAAGATCAGGCCCGTGATGCTAAAGAGAATGCAGACGACGGTTGAGCGCTGAATGCTCTCGCCCAGAAAGAATAAGCCTAAAAGCGCAGTGAACATCGGGTGCATGTACTGTAATAAGGTGGCCTCTGCCAAGGGCAAGGTCATTAACGCGTAGTACACGCAGATCAGTGCGAGCGATCCCACAATGCCCCGAGCGACCAGGAGCGTGCGATGTGTTCCCCACACAGACAGACCTTTTCTGTGCACATCGACATAGCTAATCACCAGCGACACCAGCGCGCGGGCCGCGACGATTTCCAGCAGTGGGATGCCCCGAGTCGACACCAGCTTGACGCAGGCGGCCATGAGCGCAAAACCCACGGCAGAGATCAGCATATAACGCGCGCCGGTGAGTTGAGACTTTGACTGCGAAAAAGTTGTAGTCACATGTTACTCAAAGCGTTGCCTGCGGTTTAACGCATTACCATGCGCGTCAGTGCGGTGAAGTATAGGAACTATAAACGGGACTGTCGAGGAGCGGTCGAAGAACTGTCGACAGGCTGTAGGGAGCAGCCGGAGGTCAGCTCGGATAAATACGATGCATATTTCAGTCCGCTTCATATTTTACATCAGCTACACTGCGTTATCTATTCACTATCGTTCTACAAAGTATTTGCCTTAGCCGGCGAGGCCCGATAGTGGCCCCACGATGGGCGCAATGACATAATAATGTACGCTTGTAACTGATTAGCAGGAGTCTTCTGATGCAACAAATGTTTAGCGTACGGTTAAATGGGTGTACCCGCTGTGCCGGATTTTTAATACTCGCATTTTTTAGTGTAGGTTTAATCGCTCAAGAGGCGTTTGAGCGCACTGAACAGCGTGAACCGTGCGACGAATATCATGTGAATAAGCGCCCGATGTTCGGTGACCTGCATGTGCATACCAGCTATTCGTTTGACAGCTACGTTTCAAGTCAGCGCAACGATCCCGATGCCGCCTACCGCTACGCCCGCGGAGAGCCGATTACCCTGCCTGATGCAGACGCAAACCAGACGGTTACTGCGCAGATCCAAAGGCCACTGGATTTCACCGCCATTACTGACCACGCAGAATTCCTTGGCCCCATTAATCTTTGCACTCAGAACGCCTCTGCCCCGTCCTATTGGTTTCCTGCGTGTATTGCCACGCGAAACGAATTTTTTCTTGTGCAGTTGCTAGCGGCGAACTACTGGGTTTCATTAGGCGTCACGGACACCTCCAAGGATAAAAAGCAATCGCTTGTCTGTTCGATTGGAGACTGTGACAAGGCACATAAACAGACTTGGAAAAAAATTCAGGACGCGGCAGAAAAACATTATGATCGAAGCAGCGACTGCACTTTCACCACCTTCAATGCCTACGAATATACTGATGCGCCGAACTTCTCCAACTTGCATCGCAATGTTATTTTTCGCAACAATAACGTGACAGCAACCGCCATTTCCACCTATGACACCGGTTCGCTGAACTACCCAGAGCTATGGAAGCGTCTGCGCCAAGAGTGTATCGACGGGGATGTCGGCTGTGATGTGATGTCGATACCGCATAATTCAAACCTCAGTCGTGGCTTGATGTTCCCCGATCCGAACAGTGAGCTCGAAGCGCAGGATCGTCTGTTCTTCGAGCCTCTGGTGGAGCTGGTGCAGCATAAAGCGGCCAGTGAATGTCGCTTTGATCGACTCCTGGGTCGCGGTGTGGCAACCGAGGATGAGCTGTGTGATTTCGAACAGGTTCAATCGGACAACCTTTCAATGCTCGGTTCAGTGTTCGGTGAATTACGCACTGACGAAGCAGACCCGGTGGCAATTGATGAGTTCGGGCGACGTAATATGGTGCGCAATGTCCTCAAAGATGGCCTTGCACTGGAGCAAACAACGGGCATCAACCCGTTTAAGATGGGCTTTATTGGTAGCACCGACACTCACAGTGCAACCCCGGGAGGCGCAGAAGAAGACAATTATGTGGGCCATCTTGGCAGGCGCGATGCCGGCTACCGCAATGTTCAGGACCACTTTTTTGATAATCCAGGGGGTTTGGCCGTCGTCTGGGCAGAAGAAAATTCTCGTGACAGTATCTTCGAAGGCATGCGTAAACGTGAGGCCTATGCCACCAGCGGCACCCGCCCCATTGTCCGGTTCTTTGCCGGAGAACACTACGCGGCTGAACTGTGTAGTGATCCACAGATGATAGAGAAAGCCTATGCGGGCGGCGTACCCATGGGCAGCGAGTTAGAGGCCTTCGCCGCTTCACCCACCTTTTTGGTCAGTGCGGCCAAGGATGCCGGCAGCCGCGGACATCCCGGCTTGGATCTGCAGCGTGTTCAGGTCATCAAAGGCTGGCTGGATGAAGCAGGGCAGACGCACGAACAGGTTTTTGATGTGGCAGGCACTGCAGACAATGGGGCGGGCGTCGACCCCAACTCCTGCAGGCCCACGGGTAGCGGCTACAAAAACCTTTGCGCGGTATGGCAGGATCCTCATTATGACGACAGTGAGGCCGCCTTCTATTATGTTCGAGTGCTTGAAAATCCCAGCTGTCGCTGGAGTACCCTGCATTGCCAGGCTGCCGGGGTGAATCCCTTTGCGCCGAATTGCGCTGACCAAGCTGCCACAAAGACTGAGCTGATGAAGGACAACGGCGCGATAGGCGACGTCTATGGTAAGTGTTGCCTAGACCCTAGCGAGCAGCCTTTTTATTCTCCCACGCTGCAAGAGAGAGCGTGGACCTCGCCTATCTGGATTAATCCTCGTAAAACATAGCGCAAACCACTCACAGCAGAGTAAGCCAAGGAGCGGGATGCGCTTTCGCGGTTTTACTAGGACTACGGGTGTTCACTCGGACACTCGGTCATTAGATGTCGGCAGGGGGTGAGGGTTTTACGGCAGTGCAGTGCCCCAAGACACAGCACCTAATAAGAATATATGACTGCAGCTAAAAACCGGAAACGCGCTGTAGTACACTCACTGCTCACACCGAATTGTATCGCGGCGAGTTTCTTTTAGTAGACCTATGGGGCACCAATACCCTTATTTTCAAAGGCCTGTCGGCTATCTTACCCATCAAATGTATCGTATTTAATATATCTCTGTGGGTGGAAATACTGTTTGGGTTTCCTGGTTCTCTTAACTCACCTTATCCTTTGGCTTCCATAATCCCTCGGATCTCTGGGGCCACCTTAGATCACCCCGTGGAGCAGATCAAAGCTCTATTCATGTCGGCTCGTCTTAGGTGCTGTGGAATCCCCAGTGATTAAGGGCGCCGGGGGCGGGACGGCGCACTCGCAATGTTTACGGTAGCCCCAAGGTTTACTAGATGGTAAATTTCAGCAAACCAGCAAACCAGCAAACCAGCAAACCAGCAAGCAAAACGGTCCTAGGAAAAAGCGTAGCTCGTCTCTGTGCGTTCGACAGTTCAGCAATGGACGGATGTGAATTGTTCGATGACTGCGGCCGATAGGACTGCATAGTGATCAACCGGCTGTCCGCGATCTGTTCAGAACTTGTGGCTCGTATCCATAAAAAGGTCTACTCACGATAACCCTTCTATTTGTCCTATACTTTATACCCTTCTGGGGTCATTTTTTAATTTCCACTGTTATTTTCTAACAAGTTTCTTGGAAATGCGCGCGGTCAACTTTCGAGAAGGAGAGAGTCCGCTTCCAAGTGCCATAACGTTATTCTTAAAACCATATATGGACGAAAGCTTCCCCTTAAACATTTTTTCTACCGCGCCTTGCGCGACATCTTTAGGTGAAACCCGAGTTTTTTGTCCGTAAAAGTTATTGTCTTTATTTATCTTAGCGCGATCAAAAAATTCGGTGTCTGTATGCCCAGGGGAATAACATGACACTGAAACCCCATACTCTTCTAGCTCCATTGCAATCGCG
>CAJXWP010000102.1 GCA_913062625.1 uncultured Haliea sp.
ATGGTATAGAGAACCGTTAACAGCGGCACTAGCGCAAACAGGCTCATATAGGTCAGTGCAGCGGCATTTTCAGAGCAACGGTCCGTTACGAACCGGCCTGCAAAATAGCGTATGCGGGCCCACAGTTCGGAAAACAATAGTATGTGAGATGTCATTTGATCATTATTGCATGACTCTAGGGGCGCCTGCACCAGTCGGGATGCTCGATTATGTCTGTTGTCTGAGCCAACTCTGTGGATGTTTTGGTATACTGTGGCGCCATTTTGTCGCGGTCATAGGAAATTAACCATGAGTGCAATTACCATTTACCATAATCCACGTTGCTCCAAATCACGTAATACTCTTACGCTTCTGGAGGAAAACGGCATAAATCCGACGGTGGTGCTCTATCTAGAGAGCCCACCGGATACCACAGAGCTGAAAGCGCTGTTAAGGAAGCTTGGCCTGACGGCCTCTCAATTGGTGCGACGCGGCGAAGAAGCCTACAAAACCTGTAGCTTAAACAAGGATTCCGATGACGAGGAAATATTAGTAGCCATGGCCAAATATCCGAAGCTGATTGAACGCCCGATTGTGGTCAAAGGAGGTCGAGCTGTGCTCGGGCGGCCCCCTGAGAATGTCCTGGAGCTTATCAGATGAGCAAAGAGCCTTATGTGCTGGTGCTTTACTATTCGCGGCAGGGGGCCACAGCGACTATGGCGCAACACGTAGCACGCGGTATTGAATTGGTAACAGGCGTGGCTGCTCGGCTGCGCACTGTTCCGGCGGTTTCTGCAACCTGTGAGAAAACCGAAGACGATATCCCCTCAGACGGCCCGCTCTTCTGCGAGCTGGAAGACCTGCGTGGCTGTGCCGGACTCGTTATGGGCAGTCCCACTCGCTTTGGTAACATGGCTGCGCCCCTGAAGTATTTTATTGATCAAACTTCAACGCTGTGGCTAAGCGGTGCCATGATTGACAAGCCGGCTGCGGTGTTTACCTCCAGCTCAAGCATGCACGGGGGGCAAGAGTCGACATTGCTCAGCATGCTGTTGCCGCTGTTACATCAGGGTATGGTCATTGCTGGCCTTCCCTACAGTGAAGCAGGCTTAATGAGCACCACCTCAGGGGGAACACCCTACGGGGCTTCGCATTGGGCGGGTAATGACAACCTGCGGGCAGTGGACGAGGTTGAAGCGGGATTGTGTCGCGCGCTAGGGCAGCGCGTAGCGCGTTTAGTTGCGGGAGAGCGACGATGAATGCTTCTTTTGCGTTGCGGTTGACATGGGTGAGTTGGCTGACGCTGTTGCTACAGCAGTCTGTTGATGCATGGGCGCATCAGGCGCCGTGGTTTATTTGGACACTGAAGTTATTGCCTTTGCTGATTTTTTTGCCGGGTATGCTTAAGGATAATTTACGCAGCTATATCTGGCTGTGTTTCGTTTGCCTAGGGTATTTTATGATACTGGTGCAACGTATTTTTGCGCACCCGGATAGTCTGCTGGTCATGATTGGGTTGGCAGCTGTTGTGATACTGTTTACGGTTGCAATGCTGTATGTGCGCTGGCGAGCGAGAGAGCTACGCGCGATAAGTGCATCTCAAATAGACACTGGAGAGTAAAACATGAGTCAACCCTCACTGCTGCGCCGTTTTTTTTCCGGGATTTGGCGGGTCATAACTCGCATCAGACTGGCACTGTCCAATATTTTATTCCTGGCGATGATCGCCTTTATCTACTTTATTTATGTCGGTGGCGCGCCTGAGCCGTTGCCGGATAAAGCGGCGCTGCTATTGAATATGAGTGGCACGGTGGTGGACCAGAAGTCAGAGGTGAACCCTTTACAGGCACTGTTAGGCCCCCCGTCTCGAGATGATCACGAGGTACTCCTTAGAGATGTCATAGAAGCGATTGATTATGCAGCGCAAGACCCCGCTATTAATGCTTTGGTGATGGAGCTTGATTCTCTGGGGCGCCTCGGCATCAGTAAAACCCAAGAGATTGTTGATGCGTTGGGAGCGTTTCGCAAGAGCGGAAAACCTATCGTCGCGGTGGGCACCTATTACACCCAGGGTCAGTACTTGCTGGCCAGCCATGCTGATACCGTGATTGCACATCCATTGGGTGGAGTGGCATTGGAGGGATACAGCAGTTACCACAACTACTTTCGAGAGGCGCTGAAGAAAATATCTGTCAATGTGCACGTGTTCCGGGCTGGAGATCACAAGTCGGCGGTGGAGCCATTTATGCGAGACGACATGTCTCCCGCTGAAAAAGAACTGACCAGTCGGTGGCTGAATAATTTATGGGGGCAATATACCGCGACCGTAGAAACGCAGCGAGAACTTAAACCTGGAATGGTCGATCACTATGTGAATAATTTTGCGCAGCTTTTGCAAGATCAAGGGGGAGACGCGGCACAAACAGCTTTGCAGTGGGGTTTGGTGGACAAGTTGCTCACACGCAGTCAGGGCAATGATTTCCTGGTTGAATTGGTCGGTGCAAGTGATGATGACGGCCTCTATGAAGCGGTTGTCTTTGAGCACTATGTCGCTCGCAAGCGTCCTCTGTCACTGGGTTCTTCGGACAGCGACCGTGTTGCGGTGATAACGGCCGAGGGCACCATCCTACCCGGGGAGCAACCGCCTGGATCGATTGGGGGTGATTCTTTGGCGCGATTGATTCGCGGCGCCGTCGAAGCAGAGGGGGTTAAAGCAATCGTGTTACGCATTAACAGCGGTGGCGGCAGCATGTTTGCATCAGAAATTATTCGAGAGCAGGTAGTTTATGCCCGGAATATGGGCTTGCCCGTTGTTGCGTCAATGGGGGCTGTTGCTGCATCCGGAGGCTATTATATTGCCGCCGATGCTGATGAGATTTGGGCAACGCCGTCCACGATCACAGGCAGTATAGGTGTGTTTGCCGCGTTTCCCACCTTTGAGGAGTTGCTGCAGCGTGTTGGCATCTATACGGACGGCGTGGGCACCACGGATCTGGCCGGGTCAATGCGAGCGGATCGGCCGTTGAATCCGCAGTTGGAAGCAGCTCTTACGAGTGGCGTAGCGTTTGCCTACAAGAGCTTTGTGCAGATTGTTGCCGAGGGGCGCGATATGAGTGTTGCTGAAGTTGATCCGTTGGCCGAGGGTCGGGTATGGAGTGCTCCCGATGCGTTAAAGGCAGGTCTGGTTGATAGCCTTGGCAGTCTGGATGATGCTATTGCTGCCGCCGCAGCCAGAGCCGGCCTCGAAAGCTATGAGGTGCAGTATGTGGAAATACCGATGTCTGCTCGGGATATGCTAATGAAGCAATTGGCGAACAGCGTTGGCAGCCTGCATGTGTTGACGCAGTCTGCCGCCAGCTCTGCGTTGTCGGATTTGTTGGGTCCTATGCAGGAAGCCGCAAAGGAATTGGGCAGTATGCAAGACCCAGGCTATCTTTATATGCGCTGTGTCTCTTGCTCTATGGCACGCTAATAGGCTTCTGTGGGTTAGGTGCGAATCAGCTCATCGTGCGCGGTATCCTTGCTGGCTCGCCAGTTGGCGAGGTCGTCCAGAATCATATACAGGCAAGGTATTAGTAGCAGCGTTATCACTGTCGCAAACACGATGCCATAAGCCAACGATATGGCCATGGGCACCATAGCTTCAGCCTGTGTGGTGCGTTCTGTGAGCATCGGTAAAAGGCCAAAAAAAGTGGTCAGCGAAGTTAGCAGAATCGCTCGAAAGCGTCTTCCCCCGGCCTCGACCACCGCCGCATAACGGTCAGCGCCCTGTGCAACAGCCTTGTTGACGAAGTCCACCAGAATAAGGCTGTCGTTCACGACCACGCCACTAAGTGCAATCACACCCATCAGCGACATCATGCTCATGGGGTACCCCATTACCCAGTGGCCGAATATTGCGCCGATCATGCCGAAGGGAATGACACCCATTATGATCAAAGGCTGCAGGTAAGACTTGGTGGGAATCGCCAGCAAGGCATAAATACCAAACAGCGCTAGAGAAAAGCCTATGATCATGCTGGCGGCCATTTTAGCCTCTTCATCGGCAGCACCGGAGATACTGTAGCTTAGCCCCGGATATTTCTTCTGCAGGGCGGGCATCAGGTTGTTTTCGATATCCTTGATGACTTTATCCGGCTCGACGACACGCTTATTAACTTCCGCCGTTAGCTCTGCAGCACGCTGATAGTTGATACGTGTTGCTTTTACTAGACCCTGCTTAACCTGCAGGTCTGCCACACTGTCGAATGGCACCTCATCTCCTGCTGGGGTTCGTATAAACATATTGTTTAAGCTACTGACGTTTTCGCGGTCGGCCTTGGGGTAGCGCACCATCACTTTGACCTCATCGATGCCACGCTGCACGCGCTGAGCTTCTGCCCCGTAAAACGCGTGTCGTACCTGAGTGCCCAAGTCATAGCGAGTAATGCCTAAAGCCTCTGCCTCAGGCAGGATATCGAGATGAAACTCATCGGACGTATCGCTAACGCCGTTACGTATATCGTAAAGCCCCGTGTAGCGCCTTAACCTTTCTTCAAAATCAGCGGAGGCATCTTTGAGCGTACTAAAGTTATTGTGCATCAGGTCAAATGCAATAGATGGGCCGAAGCTCGGACCCTCTGCGCTGGTGATAGAGAACACCTCTGCACCATGTATTTTTCCAACTTCTGTGCGCCAGCGCTCTTCGATTTCACGCGTTGAAATAGTTCGCTTGTCTTCCTTGGTTAACTCAACATCAATGCGGCCATTAATGCGCTCAAATCCATAAGTGGCTATGTGCCGAAGTAAACGTTCGTCTGATGCGGTCTCGCTGCGGTATCGATCTTCTATTACGGTAAAGGCATCGGCGATTTGCGTGACGGCCTGCAGCGTGCGTTCCTCTGGTGTGCCCGGGGACATGCGCAATTCAACCTGCAAAAACTCTCCTGGAGTATCGGGTGCCAACACCGTGCGTACTGAGCCGCCTGCCAACAACCCTGCTGACAACACGAGTAACATCAGGAAAAAAGCCAGCGTCATATAGCGGTTATCGACGCACCGCAGCATGAAAGGCTTGTATTGTCGTCGTACAAATTTACTTAAGGCCCTGTTAACAGCCTCTTGTACGTGGTCAATTTTCAACAGAATAGCGTTAGTGGTGGGCTTAGAGTGCGCGAGGTGAGCTGGCAGGATCCATTTTGATTCTACCAGCGAAAAACACAGGCACATAATCACAACCCAACCACAGGCGGCGGGAAAGGCCCCGAAAACTCCGTCTATGAACAATGCGGGTATAAAAGCCATTATGGTAGTTAAGACGCCAAATGTAGCAGGGGTAGAGACGCGATAGACACCATTGATTACGTTTGTCACGCTGTGGCCGAACTCTTCCGTCTCTGTGTAAGCACTTTCACCCATAATGATGGCATCATCCACGACGATGCCTAGTACCAGGATGAAGCCAAATATGCTGACCATATTCAGTGATTGGCCAATAAAGCTTGTGTTGATCAATGCCATCGCGCCGAGGAAGCATACCGGTATACCTAGCATGACCCAAAATGCTAACTTTATTTCCAAAAAAAGTGCCAGAATGATGAATACGAGTAGCGCACCCATTGCCAGGTTTTTCACCATCATGCCTAGCCGACCTTTCAGGTAATAGGTCGTGTCATACCAGATATCAAGCTTTACCCCCGCAGGTAGATCGTTAACTTTTTCTGCTGCGTAGGCCTTAACGGCATCCGCTGTTTCGATGATGTCCTGGCTACCCATTGAGAAAACATTAACGCCTAATGAGTAAGCGCCGTCGAAGGCTGCAAATCCCGCTGAGTCGACGAAACCATCGTCGACTGTAGCGATGTCTCCTAGCATCAGACGGGTACCGTCTGGCCAGGTTTTCACGACGATACTTTCAAAATCTTGTTGCACATAGGCTTGTCCCATAGTTCGCAACATAATTTCGCCGTTATCAGTGCGGACCGAGCCCGCAGGCAGATCCAGCGACGAGGCAGCGATGATATTGGCAATATCTCCCAGATTGAGGTGGTATTCGCGCAGCAAGTGTTCTGATACTTCGATGGCGATTTCATAATCTCTAGCGCCGACCACGCTGGCCGCAGAGATGGCGGGGTAGGTTAATAGTTCGCGCCGGACTTGATCGGCAAGTGCCTTCATGCCGCGTTCATTAATGTTGCCCGACAGCTGCAGAGTAAGGGCTGGAAACAGAAGCTCGGGCTGGCTGATGACAGGTTTTTCTGCTTGCTCTGGAAAGTGCTGTATGCCGTCGACCCTGCTCTGGATATCGGCCATTAATTTAGCGAGATCGACGCCGTCCTGCGGCTCAATCATCATAAAGGCACTAGACTCAAATGAGTCTGACTCGACGCGTTTTATACCATCGATGTCGTTAATCGCTTCTTCGATTTTAAGGACGACACCCTGTTCGACCTCTTCCGGCGCTGAGCCCGGATAAGCCACCGAGACAAAAATTATCTCAATATCGAAGGCCGGAAACATCGCGCGCTGAATATTAAAAGCCGATCCCAGACCTACGATCATGATGATCAACATAAGAAGATTGGCTGCCACCGGGTTTTGCGCGAACCAGGCAATAACGCCTTTTTTAGGATGTGGAAGCATTAGTCGTCATAGCTGTTGCTGTTTGGAAGCTTTGCTGCCGCAGTGGCCTCGGCGATCTCTGGGTCTGGCTGTTCTAAAAGTCTGCCCGATGGATCGAGCATGTTGCTGGGTATTTGTGACTCTATGCGAACTTGGGCGCCTTCAAATGAATTGTCCAGTGTTGTCAGCGAGACAAGTTCACCATCACTCAGGCCAGCGCTAACATAAACAAAGTCACCGCCTGTGCGCAACAAGGTCACGTTGCGAGTTCGCAGGTGCCCAGTCTTATCGATGAGCCATACATTATTGCCCGAGCGAATAATGTAGCGGGGCAGTCGGATAATATCGAACAGTTCTCTGCCCTCAATACTAGCATTGACGAAGCTGCCGATGCGCAGTGGCTCGCTATACGGAGGTTGAAGCCCATAAGGGTCTTTAATGCGCGCGACACTAAAAAGTACGCGCGAACGTGCATCGAAAACACCTTCAGTGTGGTGCAGGTAGGC
>CAJXWP010000103.1 GCA_913062625.1 uncultured Haliea sp.
AAGAATTTAGACGCTAGCAAAAAGAAACTTGCTGAGAAAACAACAGCGAATGAAATGCTGCAAAAATCGTCGAGTAAAGCCAAGGCCGAAAACGTCAAGCTACAGCAAAAGATCACTGAACTAGAAGCGCGATTGGCAGTGCTGGAACCCGAGGAGGCTAACGAGGACGATAAAGAAGACGATAAGCAAGAGTCAGCTGCGGCTTAGGTCGCCCTGAAGGCTTAGTACATTAGTTGAGACCGTTTGTTTGTGACTTGTGCAGGTCAACACCAGCGGCCT
Source organism: uncultured Haliea sp. (assembly GCA_913062625.1). GTDB lineage: Bacteria > Pseudomonadota > Gammaproteobacteria > Pseudomonadales > Halieaceae > Marimicrobium. Next base: position 280 of record CAJXWP010000103.1, read on the forward strand.
AAGTTTAAAACGTGTCCTCTGGCTCGTTTGCCATCGCCGCTTGATCTATGTGCCTTGTGTGTTAAAAGGGATATCCGGTTATTTCACGAATAGAGCCGTATAGAGGGCTGAGCCGGTCATACATTTTTAGATAGACCTCTTTATACAGTTGATCATAAAGACGTACGTTTTCTTCAATCGGGATAAAGCGGTCGCCTTCATGCGTCATATGATTTAGCGCAGATTCATAGTTCGGATAAAGCCCGACGCCGACTGCGGCGTTTATGGCTGCCCCAAGTCCCGAAGTCTCATAGGTATGTGGTCGTTCGACGGTCAGACCAAATATGTCTGCGGTAATTTGCATAGCCTCATCACTCTGTGAGCCGCCTCCGGAGACTTTTAATGTGGTGATGTTGTGTCCGCTGCGTTTCTCCAAGCGCTCTTTGCCTTCTCGCAATGCATAAGCAATCCCTTCAATAATAGCGCGATAAATATGGGCGCGAGTGTGCACGTCCCCGAATCCGATTATGGCACCTTTAGCATCTGGGCCGGGTATGCGCACGCCTGGCGACCAATAAGGCTGCACCAAAAGACCCATTGCTCCAGCAGGAACTTCTCTAAGTAGGTCATCGAACAGAGACTCAGGCTCAACACCCGTCTGCGCAGCAATGCGTTGCTCGCGTAAACCAAATTCACGTTTAAACCAGTTCACCATCCAGTATCCGCGCTGCACAATAGTCTCGGTGTTATAGGCATTGGGCATCGCAGCGGGGTAGGCAGGGACGTTTTTTATCGCTTCGGTATAGCGGACATTGGTACTGTTATAAGTCGCAGTTGTACCGTAGCTGAGGCTGCCGGTGTCGGGTGTGAGGCACCCCGAGGCAAGCACTTCGCAGGCTTTATCAGCGCCGGCCGAGATGAGGGCCAGCCCCTCAGGGATGCCCGTTAGGCGCGCGGCCTCTGCACTGATGACCCCAAGAGGCGCTCCAGCAGGGACTAGATCAGGCAGTTGCTCACGTTTAATAGGAAGCGCTCGCCACTTCCAGTCGAGCGCCCCTGCCCACTGATGCCGCTTGAAATCGAAGGGAAGATAACCCACTTGGCTCGCGACCGAATCAACATACTTTCCTGTCAGTTTGTAGGTTAGGTAGCCTGAGAGGAGTAGGTACTTAGCCGTTTTCTCCCAAATTTCCGGCTGCTTATTTTTAATCCAATTAGCCTCAGCCTGGCTGCTAAAAAACCTCACCGCCTCCTTTTCTCCCGCCAGAGTAAGGAGGATGTTCCACAGCCCCATCGGAGGTAAATCGTTCTCCAGTCTTTGGTCGAGCCAGACGATAGCTGGGCGCAGGGGGTTCCCATCAGAGTCGAGATTAATAACGGTTGCCCGCTGCGTGGTCAGAGCTACAGACTTGATGGCGCTTTTCGGAAAATCGAGTTGTGGCCATAGCGCACAACAGGCCTTGCAAAGGTTGGCCCAAAAATAATTCGCATCCTGCTCAGCCCAACCGGGTTGATTAGAATAATACGGTTCGATCTCGACCTTGCTTTTCGCAACCAGTTTTCCTTCGAGATCGAAAACGAGGGCCCGAACACTTTGCGTGCCATTATCTATCGCCAGTACATACTCTTTATTATTGCTCATGCAGTTGCTCTTTTTGGCCAACTATTATGCGCGCGGGAGGTAATATCGTGTTCTCCAGATCTCCTGATAGCGCGCCAGTTCATTTTTCCAAACCTCGGCATTCCAGTCTAGTTCCTGCGCGCAAATTTTCTCAATAGCAGGGAATAGGCTTTCCCCTCCGCTTTTCAATATCGAGCCTAGTCGGGTACGACGCAGCATCAAGTCATCCAGGTGTACCACCGATTCATTACGTGCGGCCCACCGACATTCAGCGAGGCAGAACGCCGTATTTTCTATCGGCAAACGTTCTGCATCGCTAGCTTCAGCGATCAGGGCCTTGGCGTGCTTCCCGTAGCGGCCGATCAACCTTCTAGCCCATTGTTTGTCTTCTATGTTGAGTTCGTTCGTTGTAATCCCCGGTGCCTTGAAAATGCTATCATCGCTTTCCAGCACTGCTTTTTTGCCAAGAGTCTCTGCCGCCGCCGCGATGGCATCGAGTGCGATCAAGCGAAAGGTGGTGAGCTTGCCCCCACTGACCGTTACAAGACCGTTATCATTCCAAACTGCGTGGTCTCGTCTTTCCTTTGAAGGATCTCTTGCGTCATCAGATCCTATTACGGGCCGGACCCCTGACCAGGTTGAAATAATGTCGTCTCGAGACAGGCTATGCTGCGGGAAAAGTGCAGCTACTGCTTCCAGCAGATACTCTAGTTCTTGTTTGCTGATAACCGGTTCTTCATCCAAATCTTCGCTGTGGTCGAGATCAGTAGTGCCTACTACGGTGGTGCCTTCCCATGGGAATATAAACACCGGACGTTTATCTACAGGGTGGAAAAGCGTTAGCGCGTCGTCTATCGGGAGCTTCGCCATCGGAAGCACAAGGTGACTGCCACGCAGGGGCCGAATGCGTTTTTCCGAGTTAACTTCATTTCGCAGTCGGTCTGCCCAGGCTCCGGTCGCGTTAACGACCGACTTACACTGTATCTCAACGTGCTCTGCACTATGGATATTTTTGATGACTACGCCGGTGACGCGTCCCTCTGTCTTGAGTAACGATTCAACTTTCATATAGTTGACCGCAACGCCCCCAGCTTCTGTGGCATCCTGAAGCACGCGCAGTACTAACCTCGCATCGTCTGTCACGGTGTCTGTGTAATACATGGCTCCTTTGAGTCCGTGGCTGTTGATGCCAGAAAACTGCTGCTGGATTGAGTCTTTGTTGAAGTATCGGTGGTTTTTGATACCCGCTAGCCAGTCATAGAGAGCCAGTAACATGCTGAACACAAACCGACCGGGAAACTGACCTTTTTTAAGTGTGAAAAAATACCCCATGCGGTCGATGAGTCCGGGTACTTCTTGCAGTAGCCGTTCCCGTTCACGAAGGGAGTCTTTGGTTAGTTTGATATCTCCGTGACTGATATAGCGCAAGCCGCCATGAACCATTTTTGAAGACCGACTGGATGTGCCCGAGGCAAAATCTTGTTGCTCTACCAGCAAGGCTTTAATCCCTCGCCGGGCAGCTTCGCGAAGAACACCGGCACCTATAATGCCGCCACCGACAATGACCATGTCCCAGCCAGAATCACCCTGCTGGAGCGTCTTCCAAAGTGCCTGTCGATCAGTAAAAGTGGTACTTTGCACGCTCATTGTTCAGCCTTTGTGTCGTCGAATATTATTGAGGGAACTAACTTACCCGGATTCATTTGTTGCTGTGGATCAAACAGTTCTACCAGAGTCTGAATTGCCTCAATGCCCAACTCGCCCTTTTCTGCGGATAGATATTTTGCATGATCTTTGCCTACCCCGTGTTGATGGCTAATAGTGCCACCAAAGCGGACAATGGCTTCAGCACCCGCCGCTTTCAGTTTTTCCCATCGAGCCAAGGTTGTTTCATAGTTGCTGCCGCAGCGAAATATATACGTTGTATAAATACTAGAACCCTGCCCATAGAAATGAGAGAGATGCGTGAAGGCATGCACAGCCTCCCCCTCGTCTGAAAGAGCGTTGGTGATATCAGCCTGAATGCCTGCCGCCGCCTCGGGAACTCTCGCCCAATCGATAGCGGTCTCCATCGTGTCAACGGCATAGCCGGAGTCCCACAAACCATGACGTAAATAAGGCGAGCGAAAACGGCTGTGCTCCCATTTTTTCCCTAGCGCAGGGCCGGCGCCTACACCGCCATGACGCTTGGCAATTTGGCGGGTAAGCTTCAGCGCTGACTGGCATTGGCCTTTGGACCCGGTGACACCAAACGTAAACATAACCTTATCTTCACCGGCTCCACGTAGACTAAGAAATTTCTCCAGTACTGCAATGACCTGGGCTCCCCCCGCCAGCCTCAGCTGCGTGAAAGTTTCGATCTGATTGCTCAGGCGCATCATGGAAAGCTGCATTTTACTCTGGACGATTTCACGCACTGCGGCCAGTCCAGCCTCCCAACTAGGGAAAAACAACACGTGAAAGGTTTCTTGGTCGGGTAGAGGCGTTACGCGCGCCTTGACCTCGGTAATGATACCCATGCGCCCCTCTGTGCCAAGAAAAAATTCACGCACATCGGGCCCGGCTGATGAAGCAGGAATCGTGGGAATATCCAAAGTGCCCTTTAGCGTTTCGATGCGGCCTCCGGCGAACATTTGCTCAATACGGCCATACCGCAATGACTGCTGCCCACTGGAACGGCTGGCGACCCAGCCCCCAATAGTGGAAAGCTCCCAAGACTGCGGGTAGTGCCCCAGCGTATAGCCTTGGGATTTTAGCTGCGTCTCCACATGCGGCCCGATAGTGCCCGCCCCAAAGGTCGCAATTTGACTCTCCTTGTCTAGGCTCATCAGTTGATCCATGCGCGTCATATCGATGGTCAGCACTGGGCGGCCGTCTTTCTCCGGATTGATATGGCCGACTACCGATGTGCCACCGCCGTAAGCGATAATGTCAATCTGCTGTTCATTCGCCAGTTGCAGTAAGGATCGAACCTCTTCAGTGCTGCACGGAAACGCAACTGCATCGGGGAAAACACCCACCGCGCCACTCCGTAATGCAAGCCAATCGGGTAGGCTCTGACCACGGGCGTGACGCAATCGGTCGTCTGCATCTAAGCTATAGAGTTCGCTCGGGGGAAGACGCGAAAGGGGCACAGTGGCCAGAACGTCCTCCAAGCTTGCATCCGGAAGAGGCTTGGATTCCCCGATTAGACCTTCTAAAAAACGCAGGGCCGTAGCACTCAATTCATAATCGAGCGCATTTTTGTCGTCGCCCCAGCCATTCCATCTCTTCATTTTGGACACCTGATACTGTTATTGGCCAAAAGACCCTCCACTGTTGGACAGGTCCTGTACCTGTCTGCGTGACCTTTCCCAGCAAAGCACTGCGAACGCAGATTTTAAACGTTTGTCTGATGATTTAGTAGAAAGTTCTGCGTTAAAAGGAGTGTGTTCATTATGCTTTCGGGAATAAGCCGCTTATGCAGCCCAAAGACATCGGATAAGCGGATTTGAGTCTGAGTGAGTCGATAGCTCGCTGTTGCGGGCGTTGTGTTTCTGATGTCTCGGCTATAGGATCGTTGATTAAATGTGCATCGTCTATTGATGGATATCGGCGCCACGGCTATTCTAAGTGGTCAACAATAAAGATTTTAAAGAGGTAGGTGCATGTACGATGAGCTAAGAAATGTCTGGGATGAATTGACGGCCGCCGGACAATTGTTTGAGATCGAGACCCTAGAAGTGCGCGGCTCTCCCGTGCGCAGCTATAAACATGCGCCTGCGGCTTTACGTGACATCTGGCTGGGGACTGCTGCTTACCAGGATCGGGAATATCTCGTCTTTCAGGACGAACGCTATACCTACGCGCAGGCTCATGAAATAACCGCCTCTATCGCAAATTGGCTCTCGCTTCAGGGTGTGCAGCCCGGTGACCGAGTGGCCATTGCTATGCGAAATTATCCCGAGTGGATGCTAGCCTATTGGGCCGTTGTATCAATGGGTGCAGTTGTCGTTGGCATGAATGCATGGTGGGTGCCGAAGGAAATGCACTACGCTTTAAAAGACTCGACGCCCAAGGTGATGATCTGCGATGAAGAGCGTCTTTTGCGGTTCGAAGAGATCCGCGGGGACTTTCAGAATTTGATTGTTTGTGGCGTGCGTTTGCACAATGGCGTGCCCGATAATGTGGTGGACTGGCGTGAGGTCGTTAATACTGCGAGCGTGCTTCCCGAGGTGGCTATCGACCCGGATGATGATGCTTGCGTGTTTTACACTTCTGGAACGACGGGCACTCCCAAGGGGGCTCAACTGACGCACCGCGGCTGTGTGTCAAATTTGATGAACATCGGTTTTAGTCGTGCTTTGCAGTCCACTGCTCTTGCCAAGGCGGGTGTCGAAGCAAAAGGCGCAACGGAGCCAGACCAGGTCAATATAGCGTTAGTTGCTACTCCTTTATTTCACGTCACTGGCAATAACTGTGTGGCGCAAGGGATAGCCGCCACCGGCGGCAAATTAATACACATGTACAAGTGGGATGCTGGCGAAGCACTGCGGATTATCGAGGAGGAAAAGGTGACAACCTTCAGCGCCGTACCCATGATGTCGCGCGAAATGATGCTTCACCCCGATTTTGCCACCAGGGATACATCCAGTCTTAAAAGTATGGGCGGCGGTGGGGCCGCAGTGCAGCCTGATCTGACGCGTAAAATGAATAAAATAATGAAAAATGCGGCGCCAAGTGCCGGCTACGGTATGACCGAAACGTGTGGCATTATTTCAGTCTTATCGGACGTTTATCTGGTCGATCGTCCTGAAAGTGTTGGCCGTGCGTTGCCGACCTTTGAAGCCAAGTGTGTCAACGGCGTTGGCGATACTGTTGCCGCCGGCGAGACTGGGGAACTCTGGGTGCGAGGTGCGTGCGTCATCAAAGGCTACCTTAATCGACCAGAGGCCACAGCACAGGAGATAACGGATGGCTGGCTTCACACCGGTGATGTGGCGTATATGGATGGAGATCAGTTCATTTACCTTGTGGACCGCGCCAAGGAGATGGTGCTTCGAGGCGGTGAAAATGTCTATTGTGCGGAAGTAGAAAGTGCACTCTTCGAGCACGAGTCTGTCGCCGAGTGCGTCGTATTTCTGTCTCTTATACACATCTCCGAGCCCACGAGACCGTACTAGATCTCGTATGCCGTCTTCTGCTTGAAAAA
>CAJXWP010000104.1 GCA_913062625.1 uncultured Haliea sp.
GGGGCGCTCTATATTATTGATATGTACCGCGGCATCGTGCAGCACGATTACTACATGACCGACGAATTGCGAGAGCAGGTTTTTGAGAGAGAGTTGGAGTCGCCCGTCGGTATGGGGCGGATCTGGCGTGTGCGACACGTCGGCGGCACCGCGTCGCGAGAATTTCCTAATTTCGTCGACGCCAGCGATGTGCAGCTCATCCTCGCACTGGGACACCCCAATGGCTGGGTGCGCGACACGGCACAGCGCTTATTGCTGGGTCGCGGTGGTGATCAAACGTCGGCTTTGTCCGCGATTGCTTCTGGCGATAATACTGTTGCGGCCCTGCATGCGATCTGGACGTTGCACGGCAGGGGTGAATTACGGCGGGAGTTGGTCATGCAGATTGCGCGCTTCGATGATACGCATAGACAGATTCAGGCCTTACGCGCTGGACGCTCGTTGTTGTCTGCTGCTGATCTGGTGATATTGTATGAAGCGCTGTCACCTGATTCTCCTGATGTGTTGTCAATGCAGCTGGCCTTTGCCATGGAGGCTCATGCATCTGACGCCAGTGTGCGGAGCGCTCTTGTGGCACTGCTGACAGCGGACGTCGTCAGTCCCTATATGCGACAAGCGGCAGTGCGTGCGGTGGCAGGCAAAGAGCTGATATTCCTGCGCGAATACTTGGGTTCCGAGAACCTAGAGACTGAGTCTGAACCGGCCAGAGCCGTCTTGAGTTCACTCGCTAATGCAGCCTACCGCACTCTGCGCGGTGACATCACGTCGGATGAGGCTGCCAACCCTGAGCTGCTAGAGCTGCTGACTCTGGCGGAATCTCGCAGTAATGATAACGTTTGGCAACAAATAGCAATGCTTGAGGGTATCAAGCGCGTGGCAGTCAGTACTGATTTTGTCCCTGCCGTTCTCGATGCGCCGCCTCGGATATTTTCTGACGGCTCCATCAGCGAGCAGGACCTCGTTTGGAAATCTCGTATGGAGGGCCGGACTGCTTTTACTTGGCCTGGTGATGAGCTCGCTCTCGGTATTATGCCATTGAGTCCCAAGCAGTTAGAGGCGCTGGCCGTTGGAGAGCGTTTTTATGCACAGTGCGGTGCGTGTCACTCTGGGGATGGAGAGGGTATCGCCGGCTTGGCCCCGCCCTTGGCAGGCGCAATCTGGGTAACAGGACCGCCGGAATGGTTGGCGCGGATCATCCTGCAGGGACTGAATGGTCCGGTGGAAGTGAAAGGAGAAATCTGGAATGGCGTTATGCCAGCCCACGGACATGTGTCCGAGCTGAATGATGAAACGCTTGCGGGACTGATGACGTATATTCGGCGTAGCTGGGGTAATAAAGCAGAGCCTGTGAGCGTTGCCACCGTTGCAAATAGTCGGGCCGTCAGTGCCGACCGCAAACTGCCCTGGACGGTGGCGGAACTGCAATCTGTGCCGTATGACCGCGGTTACGGGCCATTTGAGGGGCTCTATTCCATCAGTTTTGTAACCTTTACGATCATCGAAAAATCCGACGGATTGTATCTCGAAGTTCCTATGTACGGCGGCGACCTGATGGAGCCCATAAGCGCCAATACGTTTATGGTGGGGGCTGGCGGGGAGAACGTGCAACTTGAATTTATTGTTGACGAAGATGGCACGGTCAATGCGATGGTGATGTATCGCAAGGGCGAAAAAATTCTGATTAAACGAAAGGAGTAAAGATCGATGGAAGTCGCAGCATGCTGAATTTAAACAGGTCGCTTGCGGTAACTGAGTACACCTGCCCAGAGTCCCACTAAAGCTAAGCCGCCGATTTCTCGCGGCTGTTCTACAGCGTTTGTTGTCATGTGGATAGATGCAAAAATGTCGTCAATAGATACCTGCCCGACAAGACTGGGCAGTAGCGTGCAGATCCAGACCACACTGCCCCCCGCTAATACGCGGGGAGGCCAGCGCGGCGGGTGTAGGCGAAACTCAAAGGCGCACATGCTTGCAGCTGCTAAATATAAAGAGATCCATAGCATTGCATCTGGATCGTTGTACTGCAGCGCAGCGCAAAGAAGATAAATGATTAGAAAAATCGCGTTCAGTACGGTGGTTGCCATAGTAGATCAGAGCTCCGTGCAAACGCCTGAAAATACAAAACATTAGTGTACCGGATATTCAATATCAAATTCAGGAGGACAGAATAAATAATGCAATGCAAAGTGAGTTTTCTTGTCGTTATGTTGCTTATAGCCGGCGCTGCTAGCGCTGCTATTGATCCCATTATGGAGGATGTGCTGATTACGGGCACGTTGGCACCCCAGCGTGCACTCACTTCGTCAGTGTCCGTTTTAGATTCACAGCAGATCAAGGCGCTGAACAAAACCACGGTCGCTGACTTGTTAAGAACGCTGCCGGGGCTTTTAGTGGAAGAGCAGGGTGGTCCTGGCGGTCTGACTGCGGTGTCCATTCGTGGCGGTGAATCCAATTTTACGCTTGTGCTTCTAGACGGTATAGAGGTGAATGACCCCACCAACTTTCGCGGAGGTGGGTTTGACTTTGCCAACCTCAATCCGAATATGGTTGATAGGATAGAGGTAGTGCGTGGTGCCCAGTCGGCGATTTACGGTTCAGATGCAGTGGCGGGTGTCATTAATATTATCACTCGTAAACCGACGCAGGGCCATAATCAGGATGTCTATGTTGAGCTGGGTGAGCACGATTACTCCGAGGTAGGTCTTAGCGCGCTAGGCAGCCTAGGTGATGTCAATTACACAGTGGAGCTGGCGGCGCGCGATGACGGCAAGCCAGTGCCAGGGAGCAGCCGTGAAAATAATAGCGCGAATCTGCGTATAGGGTGGCAGCCTGTTATAGGCCATGACGTCAACCTCGGTTACCGCTACATCGATGGCGATAGAACATCGTATCCTGAACAAAGCGGTGGGCCGCAATATGCTCTAGCTGATGAGCAAGATAAAAGCGATTACACCCAAAAGATTGTCTACCTGGGATGGGCGGCGCAGATTTCATCCGCCTGGCGCAGTGCGTTGACGGCCAATCGCTTTGAGGCCAAAGATCGTTACCAGTCGCCAGGAATTCCGCCGTATGTTGAGGTGCCTTTGAATTCAGCAGACACAGATTTTCTGCGTGATCAGATGCAATGGGTTAATTCGCTACAATTTGCCCAGGCCTACAGTGTTAACGTTGGCGCAGATTATCGGCGTGAAGACGGCCACAGTGAAGGCGTTATCGAATACTTTGGAAATCAGATCCCTACGGATTTCGATTTAGATCGCAATACGTTCGGTGTCTCTGTGGGCATCACGGCTAGTCCAGCCGATGCGTTGCTGTTACAAGGTAGCGTGCGCTATGACAGCCCGGAGCACTTTAACAGTGAAACGTCATTTCAGGCGGGGGCGCAGTACGCCGCTGGTTCCGGTGTTGTGGTTGCGGTAAATTGGGGTGAAGCCTATAAGTTGCCCAGTTTTTTTGCCCTTGGCCATGCATTGGTAGGTAATCCAGACCTAAAACCTGAGCAAGGCGAAAGCTGGGATCTCGGCGTCATCTGGGAGGCCTCTGATACATTGCGCTTGGCCGCCACCGTGTTCCATAATGATTTTCGCGACCTTGTCGATTTCGACGATGAAACCTTTCGCAACGTTAATCGCAGTAGTGTGCAAACCCGGGGCTTGGAGTTGCAGGGCGACTGGCTGCCGCTGACAGCATTGACTTTGCGCAGTCAGGCCACTTACACCGATATCGATGTCAAGAATGAGGATACCGTGCTTACAGGTCGCCCTGAGTGGACGGCCAGTGTGGTCGCTCAATGGCATATTACCGAGCAGTTAAATGCCGCGCTGGACTATGTGTATACCGGCCAGCAGTGGGCGGCTTCGCGGCATACCGGTGCAGAGTTGACGGAGGAGCTGCGTGACTTTGGTCGGCTGGACTGGGTGCTGCGCTGGCAGCCAGATAGTACCTGGCAGGTGGAGCTGTCTGCGGGCAATTTGCTGAATGAGAGTTATGAAACCGCAGTGGGCTTTAACGCCCCGCAGCGTGAGTTTCGAGTCGGTGTGATATTGAGTCACTAGACGCTGCACGCTGATTGCGCCCGTTTAATGTCCAACCCAATCCAGACTCCCGGAGGTTCCTTTGCCCCTTAGATTCTCAAAACAAACTATTTCCGCCCCCGCGATTGCATCGGCAATGCTCTTTATCTACAATCGCACTCCTTTGAACAGGTCAGGTATCCATTTGCCCTGCTTTGAACAAGGCTGGCGTAGCTCAGTAGGTAGAGCAGCTGATTTGTAATCAGCCGGTCGGGGGTTCGATTCCTCTCGCCAGCTCCATATTTTTAATGTCCTTTCTAATGACGGGTTTGCACTCGTGGCAGGTTTTCGGTGCTGGATCGCCAGCCTTACTCGTATTTCGACAAATGCAATGCGAACTGGGATAGTGTTTCTGTGTCGATAGCACTAGGGCAGGGCGGTCAATGAGTAGCGAAAATCAGCTGAATCTATATTCATCGTTCAGAAGCCATTTCCCCGAACTTGACACGGTATTGTTGACCACCGATACCGGCATTTCTTATACCTATGAAGATGCAGAGCATTGCTCCGCGCAGATTGCAAATTACCTGATAGAGATGGGCCTGAAAAGAGGCGATCGCGTTTCGGCTCAAGTGTCAAAATCGCCTCAAGCTCTGTGGTTATATCTCGCGGTTGTGAGGGCGGGCATGGTGTTCCATCCTTTAAATACTGCCTACACCGATGAGGAGTTGCGCTTTTTTCTGCAGGATGCTGCGCCCGCGATGTTGGTCTGTGACAGTGGCCGCAGCGGGACTCTGCAGATGTTGTCTCAGAGCGTGGGCGTGACCTGTTTAAGCACGTTGGATGCTGACGGCGGTGGCACGCTGATGCAGCATGCACAGCTGTGCTCGGTTCGATTCGAGTCGGCGGCCACAAATGCAGCAGACCTGGCGGCACTGGTTTACTCTTCCGGGACTACGGGTCGACCCAAGGGCATAATGCTGTCCCATGGAAACCTGGTAGAAAACATCGCGGTGCTGGTCGATTACTGGGGCTTTGATAAGGGCGACTGTTTGCTTCATGCCCTGCCGATTTTTCACGTGCACGGTTTGTTTGTGGCGATTGGTTGCGTCCTGATGAGTGGGGGTAGCCTGCGTTGGTTGCAGAGCTTCGACGTCAACACTGTGATGCACAGCCTACCTTACAGTACCGTTATGATGGGGGTGCCAACTTATTACACGCGTCTGCTGGCTGAGCCGGATTTCAATGTGCGGCAGTGTGACCTTATTCGGCTGTTTGTGTCTGGTTCAGCGCCGCTGTTGGCGGATACTTTTGTTGAGTTTGAACAGCGCACGGGTCACCGTATTTTGGAAAGGTACGGTATGACCGAAACAGGAATGAATACGTCTAACCCGCTGCTCGGCGAGCGGCGAGCGGGAACCGTCGGATTTCCCTTGCCGGGTGTAGAAGTAAGAATTTGTGGTGCCGATAATGGAGGTTTGGATGCAAAAAGCGTCGGGGGACTTCAAGTTCGTGGGCCAAACGTTTTCAGCGGTTACTGGAACATGCCGGGAAAAACCGCCGAGGATTTTACCCCTGACGGTTTTTTTATCACTGGTGATCAGGCGCATATGGACGCGGAGGGCTATATCTCAATCGTTGGGCGGTCCAAAGACATGGTTATCAGTGGCGGCTTGAATGTTTATCCAAAAGAGGTAGAGCTGTTGATAAACGAACTATTCGAGGTAAAAGAGTCTGCTGTTATCGGGTTGCCGGATGCGGATTTTGGGGAAATAGTTGCGGCGGTAGTGGTATTGGTCGATGATGCCACTTTATCGGAAGAGCAGGTCCGGAGTGCGCTCAAGGCGCGGGTCGCGAACTTCAAGGTGCCGAAAAGCATTTTTTTTGTCGAGGAACTGCCCCGCAATGCCATGGGTAAGGTCCAAAAAGATACCTTACGAAAAGAATATGGATCGAAAGCGTCGTAAGTTGATAATATTGTTGGGGTCCACGGTTGACAATGGGGCTGCTCATCAGGACAATATGCCGCCTTTCGGAGGGGTTCCCGAGTGGCCAAAGGGATCAGACTGTAAATCTGACGCGCGAGCTTCGGTGGTTCGAATCCACCCCCCTCCACCATGAACAAAAAATTCAGGTGGTGTAAGATTTAAGGGCCGAAAGAGAGATGATTGGGATGCTAGGTTCCACGAAAAGCGCGTCTGATCAGTGTGGTCATTAGAGCTAGGGAGCCGGGGTATTGGCTGGGGTTAATCCTGCACACTGCCTCAAGGTCAGTCGACAGAAGGTTTGAGAAGGAGAGTGGCGGGTATAGTTCATTGGTAGAACGTCAGCCTTCCAAGCTGAATAGGTGGGTTCGATTCCCACTACCCGCTCCAAAGTTGGGATGGATGCGCTCATATAGCTCAGTCGGTAGAGCACTTCCTTGGTAAGGAAGAGGTCACCGGTTCGAATCCGGTTATGAGCTCCAATAT
>CAJXWP010000105.1 GCA_913062625.1 uncultured Haliea sp.
GTTCCCCCACATTAGCTATGCGGAAGCCATGGAGCGCTATGGTTCGGACAAGCCCGATCTGCGTATCCCGCTGGAACTGGTCAGTGTGGATGACTTGATGCAGCAGGTTGAGTTTAAGGTGTTTCGCGGGCCTGCAGATGACCCCGAGGGCAGAGTTGCGGCGCTGAAAGTGACTGGCGGAGCTTCTATTAGTCGTAAGGAGATCGATGCTTACACCCAATATGTGTCCATCTACGGCGCCCGTGGACTTGCCTGGATTAAGGTCAATGACGTTGCGGCGGGGGTGGCAGGCTTGCAATCTCCTATCCTGAAATTTATGCCTGATGAAGTCGTCGCCCAGATGATGGAGCGGCTGGGTGCTGCCAATGGCGATATCATTTTCTTTGGCGCTGATAGAGCGCGTGTGGTCAATGAAGCCCTTGGGGCGCTGCGGATTAAGGTCGCTGAAGATCAGTGCTTAGTGGCTGAGGGATGGGCACCGGTATGGGTGGTGGATTTTCCCATGTTTGAAAAGGATTCCAGTGGTGCTTGGACGTCGCTGCATCACCCCTTTACGGCACCCTCTTGCGACGCGGAGCAACTCGCGGCCAGCCCAGGCGATGCGCTGTCTCAGGCCTATGACATGGTGTTAAATGGCTGTGAACTCGGCGGTGGCAGTATTCGTATTCATAAGCATGAGATGCAGCAGGCGGTATTTCGCATCCTGAATATCGATGAGGCAGAGGCAGAGGAAAAGTTTGGTTTCCTACTTAACGCGCTACAATATGGTGCTCCGCCTCATGGTGGGCTGGCATTTGGTCTTGACCGACTGGTGATGCTGATGACCGGCGCCAAGTCTATTCGCGATGTAATTGCTTTCCCCAAGACCCAGAGTGCGGCCTGCGTAATGACCCGCGCGCCCGGGGACGTCAGTGTGGAGCAGTTGAAAGAGCTGAATATCCGATTGCGCCAGAGCCGCGAAGCCATCGCGAAGGAAGAGTAGGCCCCTGCCCACACTATAAAACGCATGCTGGTTCGCGTGGGCTTGGTCCGCGTGCATTAGCAGGACGTGTCGGAAGCTCATCTATGAGGCCTCGGCTGCAAAATCATATCTCCTAGCTACAGACCAGCCCCGCAAACTTGTCCATAATGGTAGCCTGAAGTATATGGTGGAAGTCAGCATGTCGCTTATTCTAGGGATCGACCCTGGTTCACGTAAAACAGGCTTTGGCATTATTAGTTATGTGTCCGGGCGCAGCGAATACATCACTAGTGGGGTGATCCGCTTGTCCGGTGATGAATTACCGGAGCGACTGCGGGTCATTTTCGATAGTGTGACTGAGCTGGTGGAATTGCATTGCCCGCAGGAACTGGCGATCGAGCAGGTATTTATGGCGAAAAACGCCGGCTCTGCTCTGAAACTGGGGCAGGCGCGAGGTGCTGCGATTGTAGCCTGTGCCGTGCAGGATATGGTGGTTGCGGAGTACTCGGCTCGCCAGATCAAACAGTCGGTCGTAGGAACCGGAGCGGCAGATAAAGAGCAGGTACAGCACATGGTCAAGATCTTGCTCAAATTGCCATCGGCGCCGCAGGAAGATGCAGCGGATGCGCTGGCGGCAGCGCTATGTCACGCGCATACACAACAAAGTATGATCAATATGGCCGGCGCCAAGTCCGTGCGCCGACGTCGAATACGCTGACAGGACTCCCATCGAATGATAGGTAGAATCAGAGGACGTCTCGTCCATAAGCAGGCCCCAGTGATTCTGGTGGAAGTCGGCGGTGTCGGCTACGAATTGCAGGTCCCCATGACGACGCTGTTTCAATTGCCAGAGCTGGACACGGAGGTCTCACTGGTAACGCATTTCGTGGTTCGCGAAGATGCCCAATTGCTCTATGGCTTCATTGACGACAGAGACCGTAGTCTGTTTCGCGAGTTGATCAAGGTCAGTGGCGTCGGCCCCAAGCTGGCGCTGACAATTTTGTCCGGAATGGATGCGCAAAGCTTCGCTCACTGTGTGCAGCGAGATGATATTTCTTCGCTTACGGCATTGCCCGGTGTTGGCAAGAAGACAGCAGAGCGTCTTTTGATTGAGATGCGTGACAAACTCAAGGACTGGCTGGTCCGTGCGGATGAGCAGGGTGATGAGCGCCGCGGCGCCTCCCTGGATCCCTTTACGGACATCATCGCCGATGCCGAAGGCGCGCTGATTACTCTGGGTTATAAACCGCAGGAAGCGAGTCGTATGGTGGCAGTGGTTAACGATGATAGTGTGGTTAGCAGCGAGGAGCTGATACGTCGCGCCCTGAAATCGATGGTGAAGGTGTGAGGCCAGTCGCATGATTGAAACGGATCGCCTGATTGCGGCGCAAACTGATAGCCCGCGCGAAGACGTAATAGATCGAGCGATTCGCCCCAAAACGCTTGACGAGTATGTCGGCCAGCAGGTCGTGAAGGAGCAAATGAGCATTTTCCTGCAGGCGGCTAAAGGCCGCGGCGAGCCGTTGGATCATACCTTGATATTCGGTCCTCCGGGCCTAGGCAAAACGACTCTGGCCAGCATTATTGCCCACGAGATGGGCGTTTCACTGAAAACAACCTCCGGCCCGGTGTTGGAAAAAGCCGGCGATATTGCCGCGCTGATGACGAACCTTGAGCCAGGAGATGTACTGTTTATTGACGAGATTCACCGTCTTAGCCCCTTAGTGGAAGAGATACTGTATCCCGCCATGGAAGATTATCAGCTGGATATCATGATAGGCGAGGGCCCGGCGGCTCGCTCGATAAAGTTAGATTTGCCACCGTTCACGCTGGTGGGAGCCACGACCCGAGCAGGACTGTTGACCTCTCCTTTGCGTGACCGATTCGGTATTGTTCAGCGTTTAGAGTTTTACGAGGTGGCAGACCTTGCGCTCATCGTACAGCGCTCTGCGCATATACTGGATATTGGTATCGATGCCGCAGGTGCGACCGAGATTGCGTGTCGCTCCCGGGGTACCCCGCGCATTGCCAACCGCCTGCTGCGCCGGGTGCGGGATTATGCCGAGGTGAAAGCGGACGGTTATATCACTAACGAGATTGCCGATCGCGCCCTTGACATGCTAAGCGTGGATCAGAAGGGTTTTGACCATTTAGATCGCAGGCTGTTGTTGGCGCTTATTGAGAAGTTTGATGGTGGTCCGGTGGGCGTAGACAGTTTGGCTGCAGCCATTTCTGAAGAGCGCGGCACGATCGAGGATGTGCTGGAGCCGTACTTGATTCAGCAGGGCTTTATGCTGCGCACGCCTCGTGGCCGCATGGCCACGCGCAGCGCCTACCTGCATTTCGGTTTGCCCGGTGCTCCTAATACCGCCGCAGGTGGCAATCTGCCGCCAGATACGGTGCAGGGTGACGAGTCGTAGTGGCCACAACGGAATTTTCACATCAGTTGCGGGTCTACATTGAGGACACCGACGCCGGCGGGATTGTTTATTATGTTAATTACCTCAGGTTTATGGAGCGAGCTCGCACCGAGTTTATGCGATCACTCGGCTACGGAAAGGATTATATTTTTAGTTCGGATCTAATGTTTGTGGTGCGCGATGTGGCGGTTACCTATATTCTTTCGGCGCGCCTGGATGATGAGTTGGACATTACCGCGAGCGTCGTTCAAGTGCGCGGAGCCAGTTTGATTTTTCGCCAGAGTGTGCGCCGCCGCGGCGAGTTGTTGGCGCAGGGCGAGGTGACGGTCGCCTGTGTCGATCGATCCAGTGTGAAGCCGCGTCGACTCCCGACAGAGATAGCGACGCAATTGCGGGCCATGGAATAAAAAGAAATTTAAAGTTAAGGGAGCACACGTTGGAAGAACAATTGAGTTTGCTGGAGCTGGTATGGAACGCAAGCTTCACTGTGCAGCTTGTGATGATCATACTGCTGTTGGCCTCCATTTTTTCGTGGTACATGATCGTTAATCGATATCTCTACTTTCGCAATGCTAACGATGAGATGTATCGATTTGAAGAGCGCTTTTGGTCGGGGATTGATCTGTCGCAGCTTTATCGAGAGGGTAATGAAAAGGCGTCGGATGGCAGCGCGATTCTCGGTATGGAAAGTATATTTCGCGCAGGTTTCAAAGAGTTTTCCCGTCTAGCGCAACAGCCGGAAATGGATTCTGAGGCGGTCATTGAGGGTTCCCGCCGAGCTATGCGAGTTGCGGTCATGCGAGAGGAGGAACGTCTCGAACGCCACCTAGCGTTTCTGGCGTCGGTGGGTTCCACCAGCCCCTATATTGGTCTGTTTGGCACTGTGTGGGGGATCATGCACTCCTTTCGCGGACTCGCCAATTCTACCCAGGCAACGCTCGCCACCGTGGCGCCGGGTATCTCTGAGGCACTAGTAGCCACGGCAATGGGATTATTCGCGGCGATCCCCGCGGTACTGGCCTACAATCGTTTTGCTTCCAGAGTTGAAGTGCTGAGTAATCGCTACGACACCTTCATGGATGAGTTTTCCGGCATCCTATACCGGCAGGCTTTTGCCCTGCGCTCACGAGAGAAAAAGGCGGAGTAGCGCGGTGTCTCGTAATCGCAAAAAACGTAAACCTATGTCAGAGATCAATGTAGTGCCTTACATTGACGTGATGCTCGTGCTGTTAATTATTTTTATGGTGACGGCACCCATGCTGATGCAGGGTGTGAAGGTTGATTTACCCGAAGCAAGCGCTGACCCTGTGGAAAATCAGGACAGTGAGCCTGTTATCGTGTCGGTAGATGCGACCGGCCAACTGTTCCTCAATCTTGGGCAGGAGGAACAGGTTTTGTCTTTGGCGACCATCAAGGATCGCGTGGCAGCGGTGATGCGCCGCAGTCCAGAGAAGCCTGTGATGGTCTGGGGTGATCGGGCCGTTCCCTACGGAGAGGTAGTGACGGTCATGGTCGCACTGCAGGAGGCCGGTGCTCCCAGCGTTGGTCTGGTCACTGAAACGCCCCAGTGACGACCTCACTCTATGCCAAGCCAGTGATGCCACGCATTATATTGCGGCCGGCACTGGTCACTCTATTGATACACGGTTTGCTACTATATCTGCTGATGGCCAACTGGGAGACGACTGAACGCGAGATTATTCGGGTTAAGCCGGCGCCAAATGTTATCAATGCCCGCCTCGTGGACGTTAGTGACATTTCCAAGCCAAAACCGGCGCCACCGAAGCCTAAAAAGGCTGCGGTGACACCCAAGCCCAAGCCAAAACCGCTGCCTAAAGTGGTTGCCCCGAAACCAAAACCTGAACCGCTCAAGGCGAAGCCGACGCCCAAGCCGACGCCCAAGCCCAAGCCCAAGCCGACGCCCAAGCCGACGCCGAATCAGCAAAGTAGTCGCGATGCGTTGGCCGCAATCGTTCGCAATGAGCTCGCCGCCGTTGAGTCGCAGCAGCAGGCGGCGCTAACAGAAGGGGAAATGTCGGCAAGTTTCGTCTCTTTGATACAGCGGACCGTAGTAAACTACTGGAGCCGTCCTCCCAGTGCGCGCAATGGGATGGAATGTGAACTGTCAATACAGCTCATTCCGACTGGAGAAGTAGTAAGCGTCACATTGGTCAGGAGCAGCGGTAATCCGGCGTTCGATAGCTCGGCGGTCAATGCTGTTCAAAAAGCGGGTGCCTTTCCTGAACTGCAAAACTTGCCCAGTCGAGAATTCGAAAAAAACTTTAGGCGGCTTACGCTGATATTTAAACCAGAGGATTTGCGTTACTAATGAAACGACTACTAACTGCACTGATGAGCGTCGTGCTGGCGATAAGTGCCACAAGCGCATGGGCACAATTAACGATTGAGATTTCACAGGGCGCGGATAACCCCACGGCTATCGCGGTTGCACCCTTTGCGTGGCAAGGTATGGGTGCTCCACCCGAAGACATCGCGTTTATAGTGGACGGTGACTTGGCCCGCAGCGGCCAGTTTGCGCCGATAGCGCAGGGCGATATGTTGGGAAACCCCACAACAGAAGCGGAGGTTTTTTATCGCGATTGGCGCGCTCTCAATGCTGAATATCTCCTCATTGGGCGTGTTTCGCTGGAACCAGACGT
>CAJXWP010000106.1 GCA_913062625.1 uncultured Haliea sp.
AATACTGAGGGTGCCTGTGAAGATTCTCCGAATAGTGTCTTTGACAGCGCGGCGGTGCGGGCAGCACTGAAATTTAAATACAAGCCGAAGGTTATCGATGGCACACCTGTAAAAACTGCAGGCGTACAATATTAAATAGTCTTTGAGTTGGCGGAATAGAAGGGCTGATGATGAGACTACTAATTGTTGTTAGATTTTTGTTCATGTTGCCTCGGCACGTGCCTCTCAAGAGTGCGTGGATAGCCCTAGCGGAGTTTTCGATCGCTCAGCTATGGAGGCAGCTGCGAGGTTTAAGTAGGAGCGAAAACTTAGAAATGGAATCAGAAAGAAAAGCGGCCACCCGTTAAGTATCCTGAACTGCAGCAGGCTCATGCCACTGGTTCACTCTTCATTGGCCGCCCAATCACGACGAAGAGGGCATTGTCCTTTTGAAAACGAACCCCATGACGACTAAGTGAAACAGCAGCAGCATAGAAGCGCCTATGAAATAAGCCTCGATGTCCGCAGGGGCAATGGCTCCTAGGAACAACGCAACCATAAGGATCTGGTAGATTACGCCGAACAAACCCAAGGAAACGGCAGCTATCTTGGCGCTCTTGGTGTCGCCGTATAGTGGGCCAGCCGCTAACAAGGCAAACACCGAATACAACCAGAAACCCAAGTAATCGAAGGACGTATAAAGCGAAAAGGGAATTGATACGTTGAGCACGCGAAGTAAGGGGTCAGCCAAATCAGCGCCCACTGCTCCGGCTGTAATGGTGTCTGCGAGCAGGGGTATAGTCCAAACCGCTATAAATTTTGGGATGATAAATGCCATTGTAGCCATCGCTACAAACAGCGCCGCGAGTACGGCACGTAATGGATTTCTACCTGCTACCACCCAGGCACCGCATGCAAGTGCCGCTGACAAACTGAACATCATCGCTATCTGGTTCAACCAACCGGCGATGAACGCACCTCTATTGGCACTCAGCCAGGCCACACGCTCGGTGTGCTCTGCGGCGAAGCCGCCTGGTGCATCCAGAGGAAAAAACATGGCGACAACGCCCGTCG
The DNA here is from genome assembly GCA_913062625.1 of uncultured Haliea sp. GTDB lineage: Bacteria > Pseudomonadota > Gammaproteobacteria > Pseudomonadales > Halieaceae > Marimicrobium. Next base: position 1,054 of record CAJXWP010000106.1, read on the forward strand.
CAACCACGACGATGACCGACCAGAATCCAAAACGATTAATTTGATGATCAAGTGATAGTGTCGTGCTCAAGATTTTTCTCCATACATTTTATTAACAAGCTTCAGAATTGTTTCGCGCACGACTTCTCTGTCGGTTTCCCAACGTCTGCCGCTACCGGTGAAAAGAGATTCACCCTCCAGCATTGACATCAGGCAAAGCGCTTCCGCTCGCGGTGACTCCGCTCCCGTCGCTTTCATTGCTCTCTCGAGAATTTCCACATAACGGGCATAAACCTCCTCCAGCAGATCGGACACCAATGGCTCGACCTGCTCCATGGCCCAGAGTTGCGGCCAGAGCCTGTCACCGAGCAGCGCGTCTCCGGTGCCGGCGTTATCGTCGAGCATGAACGCCACGATTTCCCCAACACTCGCCGAACCGTCATCTAGCTTCTGCGCTTCGAATTCATCAAGAATTGCTCTCTCGATGTAGTTCACGAGCGCCCGCAGCAGGTCTTCCCAGGTACGGAAGTGATATTGCAGCGCACCCAATTTCATACCACTGGCGCGCGCAAGGCCCCGCATACTTAGGCTGCCGTAGCCCTCGTCTGCAACAATTTCGATTGCCGCTCGTAAGATCTCTTGCTTGCGTTCGCCCGTCACGGAGTCATCCAAAATTTGACATGTCATGTGGCATGCTAGAACATGTCGGTTGACATGTAAAGTAACTGGAGACGACAATGGCAGCACGGGTAACGCGCAGGGACTTTTTGAACGGTGTTGCGATTGGTGCGGGTGGCATTCTGCTGCAGGGTTGTGGCGGTGATATTGATGCCTCCACGAAGATACCACTTGGCGCGCCGACGAAATTCACCCCCCCTGATCCCGCTGACTACTACCCTCCTACCCTCACCGGCATGCGCGGCAGCCACGATGGGTCTTTCGAAGTGGCCCACGACCTGGCTTGGCGCGGACAGAAACCGGCCCAGTACCAGGCCCTGGACGAACACTATGACCTGGTGGTGGTAGGTGCTGGCATGAGCGGCCTGGCCGCAGCCTTCTTCTATCGCAAAAAGATGGGCCCCGACGCCCGCATTCTCATACTAGACAATCACGATGACTTTGGTGGCCATGCAAAGCGCAACGAATTTCATCAGGATGGCAGGATGATGTTAAGTCTGGGCGGCGCCCAGAATCTGGAAAGCCCTAGTAGTTACAGCGAAGTAGCTGGCGGGTTGATGAATGACATCGGTATCGATGATGTTTTTGTTGCAGCGATGGCAGTCAATACCCCGGACAACATGGCGCTGGCAGGAAAACTTGATGCCGATAATGGCGTGTCATTACCAGGGCCGGATGGCCACGTGACAATAAGCGGCAACTGGAACGCGGCGATGTACGGCGGAGAAGGTTACGAGAAAACCGTACGCGCCCTGCCGATATCCAGCAACGAACAGGATATCTTGATTGACTATTTTGGCGGCAAGCGTGACTTCCTCGATGGGCTGTCTCTCAGCGAGAAATGGGACTATGTCAATTCTGTCAGCTACAACCGGTTTCTGCTGGAACGCGTCGGCCTCGACGAGAACACCCTGCCGATAATGAATGCAATCATCATACATTTGTCAGGCTTCTCGGGATGGAATCTCACGGTGCTGGAAGCGATCGGTAACGGCGCCAGCGGCATAAAAGCGATGGGCTGGTTGGGCAAGGCAGCAGCCAAAGTGGGCGGTGTCTTTTTGGAGAGCCTCGTGGAGGTGCGAATGTTCCCGGACGGCAACGCCTCTGTCGCCAGGTTGCTGGTGCAGAAGCTGATACCCGATGTCGCCCCCGACATGAAAGGGCCAGAAGATGTCGCCGTAGCCCGATTTGATTACAGTGCGCTGGACCGTGACAATCAGGGAACACGCTTGCGGCTCAATAGTACGGTGGTGGGCGTACGCGAAGTCGATGGCGAGCACCTTGAAGTTGATTACGTGCAGCACGGAAAAGCCCTGCGCGTCACTGCCGAGCACAGTGTTTTGGCCTGCTATAACAACCTCATACCTCATCTGTGCCCGGAGATGTCTGAGCCGCAGAAAGAAGGGTTGAGCTACGGTGTAAAAACACCCTTTGTCTACGCCAACATACAACTGGATAATGGTCGCGCCTATTCCAAACTGAACGCCACATTATTCCAGTGCCCCTACGATCCCTTCCAGTGGGTAAGTATGGCGCCCAACCTAACCATTGGGGGGTACGAACCCCCTCGCGGGCCCGATGACCCGATGGTTGTGTTCATGATGCACTCGCCAATGAATCAAACTACATCGCAAGACGGATCTGGACGCGACCAGCTGCGCATGGGCCGCCACGTGATTTATAGCACCCCCTTCGCCAGCTACGAGCAGCAGATTCGCGAGCAGCTGCAATCAATGCTGGGCGAACACGGCTTCGACCACGAGCGTGACATTCGCGCCATCACCGTAAACCGCATTCCCCACGGCTACGCCTACCCCTATCTGGCATTGGATGACCCCAAATGGGAGGAAGGACAGGCACCCCACGAGATCGGCCGCGCGCAATTCGGGCGTATCTCCATTGCCAACACAGATTCAGAAGCGATTGCACTGATGGATGCGGCGTTTGATGCTGCATGGCGGGCAGTGCAAGAGCAGACCTGAAAAACCTGGCAGAACATACCGCTAACGATATGTATGAGGATCGAAAAAATGCGAAAAATCTTAAGTTATTTTTTCGTTCTGTCGATGCCGTTTCTGCAATGGCTCAACACCATGGTGAACAGAACGCTGACCTCCACGCAGCGATCAAAGCGTTTGACCACGCCTATGCCAATGATCGGTCAGAACTTTTGTTCCAGTAGTCATCTTGTCAGGTCAATAGTAGACAACAATCGGCCTCAGCTATTTTTTACAAGTGATTAAGAGATTGCGGCTTATGTGGAGCACGGCAGTCTGAGATTATGCAGGTGCGTTCGCTAAGCGACACCTGCCCGCAATGCGTTTAAGTGGTGCGACTGCTAGGAGAGACTGGTTCTTAACTGCTCAGAAAGCGCAGCCATATTTTTATTCACCACCTCAAGCGTTTTGCCAAACTCTGCAAGCGTTTTTTTGTTGTTCACAATCTGCTGATTACGATCTTCGATTGTTTTCAACGCACTTCGATAACGTTGTTTGTTTCTCTCTGCTTCGTCCAGCGCAAGCTGCAAAACAGCCTCGAATCTGTCCATCCTCTCGTACATATTTTCATGTAAACCTACTTCCGACAGCAACTTAGCTCCTTTGCCAAAAACGACGTACGTCGGAGACCAGTCAAACGATTGCCATATTTTAACGAGTTGCAGTGCAGAAGGGCTTCGCCCCCTCGCTGTACCAGCCTTGGCAAACCAACCACTGATTTGAGATTCTGTGAAACCAAGTTTTATAAAATCATCGCGGGTCCTGCCAGTGATAACCATCAATTCATTTATGCGGTCTAACCGTGTGTTTTTTTCTCCGCTTAAAGACATTAATTATTTGACGCTATTGAGAAATGCCAAATAAACAGGAGGCTATTACCTATGTCAATTGCTAGATCATAATCTGTCATCAAAGTGACAAAATCTAACGCGCAAAAAGCTTTCTTTTCTATTAGATTTCTTGGAGGAAGATTTTCATCCAAGGACGGATATTAAAACTTATCTAATTTGTATATTGCTGAGTTTTTTTCAGTTTCATCTTATTCCACGCAATTAGGCGAGTCAGTCCTGACTTCAGAGCCAACCGAGAGTATTGACAGAGATCTGTCAGTTGTCAGTACCGCTGCTAATTAGGGCTTCCTCTCCTGCTAAGAATGCTCCTCCTTCCCGCGTTAAGCTAAATTTGGAACTCCTAGTTGCAAAAAGCTGCCCTAACTCAATGTCGTCCTCAAGTGAGAATACATACGTCCGATCAATACCATTGGGACTTTTTGTCTCTGACTCCAAGGTGAATGTCGGTTTGTTTATGTCCACCTCTTCAATGCGCTGATCCAAGTTCTGAAAATTTTCGTTCACTTCGCTCGCCAACGCTGGGGTCCCAGAGTTAAAAGTATTAGGCACTTTAGTTGCTGCATAAATATGAAAAGATGCAAAACTAAGCACAACACAAACGACTGTGCTTATCGTGCTTTATGTTTTAGTTACTACTGCCATTTTGTTTCACCCCAGTTTAAAAAATTCCAAAAAAAAGGCAAAGGCATTGACGAGTCTATCGGGAACGCATCAGGGCCAAGGACATAAAATATCCGTGCGTGACCTGAATTCGCACCATTGCTGTCGTTTTTTGGAGCACCGATCGCTACCACGTCGCCAACTGAAGAGAGCGAGACTGAAAAACCACTGAAATCGAGCAAGGAATCGCCGACGATATTCACTCCCCGTTGCAGCCAGTTGTCACCATCCCAAGCATATATCCGCACGTGCCCGTTAAACGCGCTTCCTAAGAGGTCATCAATAGCTAACACGTTGCCATCAGAAGATATGGACACAGAGTAACCGAAAAAAAGGGCTCCTGATGATAAATCCCCGCCGCGCTGCAGCCAGCCCCCACCGTCCCAATCATATACCTGCACGATATCCTGTGGCTCAGATAGCTCACCTTCAATAAATATTGATCCCGGTGACCCTAAAGCAACTGTGTCGCCATCAGACGACCTCCGGTTCTAGCAGAAGTATAGAGGTCTCTATATCCAGCGGGAACGCATCGTCAGTATCCAGAACACCATCATTATCATCATCCGGATCTGCAGCCATGCCTAATCCCTGAC
>CAJXWP010000107.1 GCA_913062625.1 uncultured Haliea sp.
ATAGTTGTGACAACTATCCCAACAAGTGCCCACACATCTGTCTTCATCTTCTTGTTAAACAACATCTGACACCGCTAAGGGCGCAGATAACCGACGAGGGCTAGCCTCATCGGGGAGGCGTAGTATACGCATAGGGCCTGCCACTGCAAGGGATTTTGGTCAATTACTTCGCAGTTTCTTCAATCGATCATAAAATGACAAAAAACGAGGCCCTACTAGCACACAAAACGGCATAACAGGAACACCGTGGATCCTGTGGCGACGAATCGCTGATGCCGTTCCAACGTGCACGATATAACATTGCCGGTTGAACTCTGCGCCTCTTTTTACGTGTTGGCATTACCGCAGAGCCACACGCTGGCACTTAATGCGATTGCTGCCACCCAGCGAAAACGTTAGCCCGATCGTTTCTTACGCCAATTGACTATCTGCATCACCGGGCCCGACAAGGCATAGATCACAAATCCTACTAGCAGCACGCTTGACGGATCAAGTGTAATCAAGCCGAAAATAAGCACCACGGCAATCATTACCACAAAGGGTACGCGACCACGAAAATCGATGCCCTTGAAGCTATAGTAAGGGAAGTTAGCAATCATGAAGAAGCCGACGGTCGCGGTCAGCACGGCAACAAAAACAGCCAACTCCCGCGGAAGATCGCTTCCAACCCAGCCCAAGTCATTGCACACCCAGACAGCGCTGGCAATTATCGCTGCCGCTGCCGGGCTTGCCAAGCCAGTAAAGTAGTTCTTGTCCGCGATTTCGATCTGAGTATTAAATCGCGCTAAACGCAGTGCAGCGCAAGCGACATAAATGAACGCCGCACTCCAGCCAAACTTACCCAATCCCTGCAAAGCCCAGCTAAAAATTACAAGCGCGGGGGCGACCCCAAATGAGACCATATCCGCCAAACTGTCATATTCAGCCCCAAACTTACTGGATGTGTTGGTCAGACGCGCAATGCGGCCGTCCAGCCCGTCGAGCACCATCGCAAAGAATATTGCGACAGCGGCATTCTCGAAGTCCCCACGCATAGCCGCGATAATGGCGTAAAATCCGGCAAATAATGCGGCCGTGGTAAACAAGTTGGGTAATAGGTAGATGCCCCGGTGACGGACCGTGCGCCCGTTCTCGGAGACTTCCTCCTCATGCTCATCGACCAACAGGTCGATACGCGGAGCAACACTGCTGGTTGCTGGCTGCTCCGCTGCATCCGTCGACCCTGAGGTTTGTTCTGGAGAATTTTCACCTTGTTCTTTCATAGTGGTATGCACCGTGGCAATTTTCGTTATGGTATCAAACCTGGCCACTGTAGGTCTGCCTAGCGACATCCCAAAGCGATTTAACCAGAGGACTAGCAAGTCGCTGCCCTTGACTACAAAGACCTATCGTAAGCGGCGGCAGACTATCCTGCACGCCAATCAACTCTACTCTATCGGCCATACCGCTCGCTTCGATGACCAACTGGGGAGCTATCCCAATGCCCAGGCCCAAACTGACCATGGCGACAATTGCTTCATGGCCCGCTACCTGTGCGTAGATATGTGGTCGGATACCGCGCTGCCGAAACCAGGCATCCAGTGTTTCCTTTGTCACGCCGCGCTCCGGCACAATAAACGGAATGTTATTCCAATCGATATCACCACCGCGAAAGTCTCCCGCCAACACCATATCGCGCACTGCGCAGTCCGCCGCTGGCGCACAAAATTGCAGGGGGGACTGCAGTAGCGGCAAGAAATCCAGACGCCGCGGCAGCTGGCTAGGCCGACTGCTTACTGCGATATCATCCTGACCCGCTAGAATCCTGCTAATACCGTCAGCCTGATCGCCAGTATGCATTTTGATCTCCACCGAGGGATGGGTCAAACGAAATGCCTCCAGAATGGGCGCCAATACGCTATGGGTCGCCGTTACAGAACAATAGAGACTGACGTCCCCTGCCAGATCTTCATCGCTGCCCAACTTGCGTCTCAGCTGCTGCCACTCGTCTATGGCATTGCGCGCATACTCTTTGAACTCATGGCCGGCCCCCGTGAGCCTCACACTACGATTGTCACGCTCCAACAAACGCTGCCCGAGTTCGTCTTCAAGACGCTGTATAGTCCTGCTCACTGCAGACACACTCATATGCATTAGTTCGCTGCTGCGACTAAAATTAAGCGTGTCTGATACAGAAATAAAGACTGCGAGGGCACGAGTATCGATGAAAAACCGCCTGTATTGCGAAATTCGCAACACAGTATTACTAATTTCGCGTTTTACGCAAGAATTGAATTGCCGTATTGTGTAATTTGCGTCGTTATTCCCCACCCGAGGACTTCTATTATGGGACACAATTACTTCAACACCCTGCCATTGCGCCTGCAGCTCGAGCAACTGGGTAAATGCCGCTTTATGGGCCAGGCAGAATTCACTGGCGGTGTCGATATGATCCGCGGGAAGAAAATGGTCATCGTCGGCTGCGGCGCACAAGGGCTTAACCAGGGGTTGAATCTGCGTGACAGTGGACTTGATGTGTCCTATACGCTGCGTGACAGCGCGATTACGGAAAAACGTCAGTCGTGGAAAAATGCGACAGAAAACGGATTCACGGTTGGGACCTATGAAGAATTGATCCCACAGGCGGATATGGTTCTGAATCTCACGCCAGATAAGCAGCATACCAGCGTTGTTACTGCGATTATGCCTCTGATGAAGAAAGGTGCCTGCCTGTGTTATTCCCATGGCTTTAATATTGTTGAAGAAGGCATGCAGATTCGCGACGACATCACCGTGATTATGGTCGCTCCAAAGTGCCCCGGCACCGAGGTCCGCGAAGAATACAAGCGCGGCTTTGGCGTACCCACGCTGATTGCAATACACACAGAAAACAATCCGAACGGCGACGGCATGGAATTAGCCAAAGCGTATGCCGCAGGCACAGGCGGGCACCGCGCTGGCGTATTGGAGTCATCCTTCATCGCTGAAGTGAAATCTGACCTGATGGGTGAGCAGACGATTCTTTGTGGCATGCTCCAGAGCGGCGCCATTCTCTGCTTCGACAAAATGGTGGAAAAAGGCATCGATCCTCAGTATGCATCCAAACTGATCCAGTATGGTTGGGAGACCGTGACTGAAGGACTGAAACACGGCGGCATTACCAACATGATGGATCGCCTCTCCAACCCTGCCAAAATTCGCGCCTTTCATTTGGCACAAGAATTGAAGAGCATCATGCGCCCCCTATATGAAAAGCATCAAGACGACATTATGACCGGTGAGTTTTCACGCACCATGATGGAAGACTGGGCCAACGACGATGTCAACCTTCTGAAATGGCGTGCTGAAACCGCTGAAACTGCCTTCGAAAAGTCAGCCAATACCAGCGTCGATATTCCGGAACAGGAGTTTTACGATCACGGCATTCTGTTAGTTGCCATGGTTAAGGCCGGCGTAGAATTAGCCTTCGAAACCATGGTATCCGCTGGCATCATTGATGAATCGGCTTATTACGAATCGTTACATGAAACACCGTTAATCGCTAACACCATTGCGCGAAAGAAATTATACGAGATGAACGTGGTGATTTCCGACACTGCCGAGTACGGTTGTTATTTGTTCGATCACGCATGCAGACCGCTTTTGGCAGACTTTATGAGTAAGATCGACACAGACGTCATCGGCAAGGGTATTGGAGGAGACAATGATGTCGACAACATGGAACTGATTGCGGTCAATGACGCAATCCGCAGTCATCCAGTAGAAATAGTCGGCAAAAAGCTTCGCGGCTACATGACAGCCATGAAACGTATTATCTGAATAACGATCGCAGCAAATAAAAAAGGGGCCTCTAGGGCCCTTTTTTATTTAATTCAATATTGATTAACCTACCGCCGTGGCGAATATCGACAACCAAGTCAACACACAGAACTATAGGCTTAAAACCTTTTCTCCGCGAGAAATCCCCGCGACGCCCGAACGCACAACCTCAAGAATATCGGCATCAGACATGGCCGCCACAAATGCATCAAGCTTTTCACTGGTCCCGATAATCTGAATGGTGTAAATATCGGGGCCCACATCGACAATCTGTCCGCGAAAAATATCAGTGGTGCGTTTGATCTCGTGGCGCGCAGCGCCACTGGCACGCACTTTGATCAACATCATATCCCTTTCAATATGCGCACCCTCTGTCAAATCGGCAAGTTTCACTACATCCACCAACTTATTGAGCTGTTTGGTGAGCTGCTCGATACGCAGATCACTACCCACCGTTGTGAGTGTCAGTCTAGAGAGCGTGGGATCATTCGTAGGGGCTACGTTTAACGTTTCGATATTGTAACCGCGCTGAGAAAACAAGCCGATAACGCGAGACAATGCACCCGGCTCATTTTCCATCAACATAGAAATTATCCGTCGCATATCAGGTCCTCTCATTCTTGCTGAGCCACATATCTTTCATCGCCCCATTGGGAGCGATATGCATCGGATATACGTGTTCCGTAGGATCAATAATGACATCCAAGAAGACCAATTTGTCTTTCATGGAAAACGCCTCGTCCATAGCCCCGTCCAAGTCCGCCAGGTTTGTCACCTGTATGCCCACGTGACCGTAAGCCTCTACAAGCTTGACGAAATCGGGAAGAGAATCTTCATACGTACTCATCGCATAGCGCCCTTCATACTGCATATCCTGCCACTGCGTTACCATGCCAAGGTTATTGTTACGCAAATTAATGATTTTGATCGCAGAGTCGTACTGAGTACAGGTAGACAACTCCTGAATATTCATCTGGATGCTACCTTCACCGGTTACACACGCAACGTCCATATCAGGGAAGGCTAATTTCACCCCCATAGCCGCGGGCAGCCCGAAACCCATCGTTCCCAAGCCGCCGGAATTTATCCAACGTCTAGGCTTATCAAACGGATAGTACTGCGCAGCAAACATCTGGTGCTGCCCAACATCCGATGTAATATAGGCATCACCCTTCGTCGCACGGTACAAACTTTGGATAACTTGCTGCGGCATTATCATGTCGCTTTCACTGAAACGACGCCCGGTGAACAACCCATGAGCCGCTCGCCACTCTTCAATCTGCTCCCACCAAAGCGATAATGCAGTCTTATCTGGCAAACTACTGTCTTTCTCACGCAGCAATGCAACCTGTGCAAGCATTTCCGTCAATACAGACTGAACAGGTCCAACAATAGGAATATCGGCCATCACTATTTTCGAGATAGACGCCGGGTCTATATCAATATGGATCACCTTGGCCCCGGGACAAAATTTGCCTACGGTGTTAGTCACGCGGTCATCAAAGCGTGCGCCAACAGCGAGGATACAGTCGCTGTTATGCATAGCCATGTTAGCCTCATAAAAACCATGCATCCCCAGCATTCCTAAACACTGACGATCGCTGCCCGGATAAGCTCCCAACCCCATCAAGGTTTTGGTCACCGGATAGTTCAATTCTCTCGCTAACTGCGTTAGCTGTTCACTAGCGTCTCCCAATAG
>CAJXWP010000108.1 GCA_913062625.1 uncultured Haliea sp.
TTGAGTAGCTCAGCATTGGCGACGGTACCATTTGTCGTCGCAGCGACACTGTGCGGAGGGTTGCTGGGTGCTTCACGCGTGGCGGTCACGCGCATCATTGCAGGGGGATTGGCCTCAGGACTTTTCCTGTGCGCAATTGGCTTATCTCTGGTGGCGAGCATAAAGAGTGGATATGAAGTTCATGGCGTGAGTTTGTTTGGTTCCGCCGGCCCCAGCTTGTCTATCGTTTTAGGTGAAGGCATTCTCGGGGCTTTAATTTTAGTATTATTTCCCATCGCACCTCTGTTTGTAGCAGGCGTCAGACGGCGACGACTATATGCCATGACAACCTTAATTTTTGTAGGCGTCGTGTTAAATCCGTGGAGTGGAGATTTTTTGGCGAAAAATTTGGACAAAGCTTTAGAGTGGCGTCTGTTTTGGTCTGTGCCATTTATAATTTCCGCTTCAATTTGTACGGCTGGGCTAGCAGCCCTACTGGCGGGAAAAGTGCAGCGGTTAAAGCGCTATGCAGTGCTGTTGATAATGTTGGCTGCAGTATTGATTTTTTCAGGACAATGGAGTGTTTCTCCCGGCAATCGGGTTGTTATTGCATTCCCTCGCTTCAAGGTAGAACCAGTCCACCATATGCTCGCAGAAGAAATCGTCCGCAGAGCGCCACTGCGCTCGACGATATATGCTCCATTCTGGATCGCGGAATGGATTCCGACGTTCCGCGGGCATCCGTATCCATTAGTAGTGAGGCCACATTATTTCGACTTCGGAACAATTCGAGGCTATTTTGGAGCTGCAGAGCTGGACCGGCGCAAACGCGTGATGGCGTTTTTGCAGGGGCAGGATAAAGAGTCCACTACAGCAGCTTTCTTTCAGTCGCAACTTGCAATAGATCGACCTACGTTCGTCGTCTATGACAGTCGCGTAGAGGTGGCGCCTGCGATTGAGGAAGTGCTTATTGCTGCAGGCTATGTCGACGAAAAACGCGATATATACCGGCTATGGCATCTTCCATGATCGAAAGATATGATATTGGAAACTAGCTCACTTTTGTTTGTAAACCGGAAACTCAGAGTAGATTTATTAGTCAGTTGTGCATTAAGTGGCGCATGTTATGTATTTCTGGCGGCATGAGTCTCGTTTATGCGACGCCAGCCTATGACCTCAGTTTAATGCCTTGGTCATCATTGGATGCCTCGCCATGCCGGCTTCATCTCTCGTCAAAGGCAGTCGAAAAAAACGTTAGGGTTATTTCCTGAATACCCTTTACCATGACTTAACATCGCATATGCTGCCGCTTTTGGCGGCTGCACTGTTTCAGTCGAATGATTATCAAAGGAGCTCACTATGTCTGATACACCTGTTTATATGGTGGTAAACCTCTCTATTACCCAGGTCGAATCTTATCGCACCTACGAAAAAGGCTTCTTTGGGATGCTAAAAAAGTACGGTGGAGAATTTATTACCTATGATGACAAGCCCGTTACCCTTGAGGGATATACTCCAAGGGAAGGGCGCATGATTATTTTTAAATTCCCTTCAGAGCAAGCTGCCAAAGACTGGTATGCCGACGAAGACTATCAAGCCCTAAGTGAACATCGCAGGGCGGGAACGAAGCTCGATTTCCTGACAATGGTGCGTGGGCTTCCTCCGCGCGATTGATCGATCATTCTAGAGTGCCGACTGCCTTCCTTATTTCACGATAACTTTGGCGTTGGCGCCTGCGATCTCCCTGACCAGTTTAGGCACCATGTATCCGGGTAGGCTGGCCGCTACTTCCTCCATCACCTGATGAGCCTTACTCTCTGGTACGTCAAAATGTGCTGCACCCTGTACCTTGTCCAATAGATGCAGATAGTAGGGTAGCGTTCCTGTGGCGAATAGTGCGCGACTGAGCGCGACCTGTGCCTCAACGCTATCGTTAATGTCTTTGAGCAGTACTGCCTGATTCAGTGTCATGATGTTGTGTTCGCATAATGTCTTTAGTGCGGCGGTGACGGCGTGGTCGATTTCTTTGGCATGGTTACAATGAGTCACCACAATGGTTTGCAACCGCGGGTGCGTGATTGCATCTAGTAATCGCGGCGTAACCCGCTCGGGAATCACAATAGGCAGCCGGCTGTGTATCCGCAGTCGCTTAACGTGGGGTATGGAGGCAATCTCCGCCACTAACTGTCGCAAGTGCTCATCGGTGATTACTAATGGGTCGCCACCACTAAGAATGATTTCCTCAATACTGTGATCGACACGGATGTATTCTAGCGCCTCTAGCCACTGCTGCCGGCTATTCTGATTGTCGCTGTACGGGAAATGTCGCCTGAAACAGTAGCGGCAATTGACGGCGCAACCGCCACTCACTATCAGCAGTGCTCGTCCATGGTATTTGTGGATGATACCGCGCTGTGGAATGACCCCTGCGCGCTCACCCACGGGATCTCGAGAGTATCCCGGGGGATCAATCATTTCTTGCGCGGAGGAAAGTACTTGCAGTAGCAAAGGGTCGCGGGGATCCCGCGGCTGCATTCTTTGCACGAAACTGCGCGGAACTTTGAGTGCGAAGTCTTTGCAGGCGTCGCTGGAAAGGCCCACGTCGTTTTCGCTCAGTTCCAGTATATCGAGTAGTTCTCGGCGTGACGTGATCACGTCGCGCAGTTGACTTTGCCAGTCATGGGGAGATTGCACAATTAGGCCTGAAAGTAGCAAAAGAAACCTCGTAGAAAAATATGAAAGCGTCGAGTATTGTAGCAATCAATTAGCGGGCCGTCTGAGCTATGGGCTGACTATTGTCATTAAGCATTGGATTCGCTTCTGCGTTACTGCGATCCGCCCAGAGCATGTAGTATCTTACTAGGCACAGCATCACAATCCATACGTGGGAAAGAAAAATGTTCAGTACCGACGAGTTATGCAGTCTGCGATGGGACCCAGTGAGGAAGGGGGTTGAAGTCATTGATCAGACGCTCTTGCCGCATGCCTTGCGCTGGTGCCCTCTGGATACACTGGCAGCGTTTTGCCACGCTATTAGCGCAATGCAGGTGCGTGGAGCTCCATTGATAGGAATTACCGCAGCGTTCGGTCTTGCCAGTGCTCTTGCGGACGATGCGTCCGATGAAAATTTAGTGCGTGCCAGCTCAGCCCTCATGGCTACTCGTCCTACTGCGGTGAACTTGCGCTGGGCTCTGGAGCAGATGACTTGTGCCGTAAGGTCTCTGGAGCCTTCGCAGCGGGCGCTAGTTGCTTTGGATAAGGCACTATCTCTGCGTGAAGAGGACATTGTCAATTGCGAGCGAATTGGCGCCAATGGTTTAGAGCTGCTGACCGCGTTGGGAAAAGATCGACTGAATATTATGACGCACTGTAATGCTGGGTGGCTGGCAACTGTGCAGTGGGGCACAGCGTTGGCGCCGATCTACAAAGCTCAGGCCTGCGGCATTGCGGTACATGTTTGGGTGTCCGAGACGCGCCCGCGCAATCAGGGAACTAACCTAACGGCCTGGGAGCTGCATAGAGCAGGAGTACCCTACACTATCGTAACGGATAACAGCTGTGGTCAATTGATGCGCAAAGGGAAGGTGGATTGTGTGATTGTGGGTAGTGATCGTACCGCTGCAAATGGCGATGTTTGCAACAAGGTCGGCACTTATCTAAAGGCGCTCGCTGCCCGTGCTAGCGACATACCGTTTTACGTGGCATTGCCGACGTCTACAATTGATTGGTCTTGCCCCAACGGTGAGCAAATTCCGATCGAGGAGCGCGATGAGTCAGAGGTGTTGAGTATTACCGGTTTGGATGCTGCCGGAGATTATTCTGAAATCAAGCTTGCGGCTTCGCACAGTAAGGCGTTAAACCCTGCTTTCGATGTTACCCCCGCAGATTTGGTTACCGCGCTGACAACGGAGCATGGCAACTTTGATGCCACCGAGAAGGGCCTCGAGCGCTTATGCACTATCGCGTCGCAAGCATAATGCATTGCCACAGTAACGGGAATATGCGCATTCGCGGTTGCTAGTCGGTGCTGAGGCAGCTCCGACTATCACGCGCCTCAAAGTCTAGTGATAGTCCAGCTGTAAATCATAGTCTCCGAGTTCGTCGCGTAACCGCTTTTCTTCTAGTCGTTGTTCTGTGAGACGCCTCCTCTGCACCAGCAGCTGCTTGTCGGATGATAGAGGGACTATGTCCTCAAGTATGTCTTCGGAAATGTCGCCAGCTCCAGGTTCGTAGCCGCCGTCCATCAACTCGGATGTCGAAGATTCTAAATGACGTCCCCCCATAAATCACCTCCCGATGAATTAAGAAAAATCCGCTAACCGGCGTCGCTTTTGTTGCTACGCTGTTGTTCGAGTAAATCAAAAATTTAACGCGAGAACAATAAAATACTAATGTGAGTTTTACGCACATTTTAATGGTAATAAGTCCGACGACTCGCGGCCATCCTTGGCTATCCATGCGCATGATGCTACTTCCCTGTAGATGCCGTCCCTAGCTTTGAATCGCGCATACGAGCCGCCGTCTAAAAGATAAAGCAATTTTTATGCCAGTTATTGAGGTTCCCAGTTCTGTGGTTTTTGCGAAGGCACGGAGCGCTGCTTGCTTGTTCAGAAGTGTACGTACGTGTTCGAACATGCACCACACGTTGTCAGAGTTTTTCACGCATGCTCATTCTTGCGTCGATGTGCTGCGCTGGTTAGAGTGGCTCATCTTCGATACATGCCCCCACAGGCTCAAGGATAAAGAATGACGTTACTGCATACGCCGCTTGATGCGCTGCACCGAGAGCTCGGCGCCAAAATGGTACCCTTTGGGGGTTACGACATGCCGGTGCAGTACCCGGCGGGTATCATTAGCGAGCATTTGCAGACTCGGCAAGCGGCCGGGCTGTTTGATGTCTCGCATATGGGTCAACTGATTATAAAGGGTCCGGACTGTGCCGCGATGCTTGAGTCCCTAGTGCCAGTAGATATTGAGGGGTTGGCAGACAATCGGCAGACCTATGCAGTATTCACTAATGATCAGGGTGGAGTATTGGATGACTTGATTATTACCCGCTGGGCTCAGGACACATTTTTCCTCGTTGTTAACGCCGGTTGTAAGGCACAGGATATTGCACATCTGCGCGCGCATTTGTCGGGTCAGACGCTGACGATACTGGAGAACCATGCGTTACTGGCGTTGCAAGGGCCAGCTGCACGGGAGGTTATGCGCACAGTCTTTGCTGATGCCGCAGAGTTGTTATTTATGCAGGGTTGCCCGGGGATTATCGACGGTGTGGAGGTGTACATCACCTGCTCAGGTTATACCGGAGAGGACGGTTTTGAGATTTCCGTGCCGGGTGAGGCGGCCACACAGTTGGCTCGCCGATTACTGGTTGATCAACAGGTACAGGCGGTCGGTTTGGGTGCTAGGGACTCACTGCGTTTGGAGGCAGGTTTGTGCTTGTATGGACATGAACTGA
>CAJXWP010000109.1 GCA_913062625.1 uncultured Haliea sp.
CGCAAAGGTGGTGAATGTGCCGGGCACATAAGCCTCGTCGGCCGCTTCAACCGTTTTTGACCAAGCGGATGTACTGACTTTGTTGACGACGCTGTTATCAATAGTGCCGTCGAGAAGTCCAGCCACCACGTCGCTAACAAAGTTGCCAAACACCTTACTGCGTTTGGCCAAATCCAAAAGGCCACCATCGACCGACTCGTTAATATTATGATATTCCTTGGCCAGTTCGTATCGGGAAAAGGCTGTACTGGTATCTTCAGCGTCATTGATCAGACCCAAAAATATCCCATGATCAGTAACCGCGTAAAAGTCCAAAGGCTGTGCCAGCTGAACGTCAAAGCCGCTGGGGTGCCTAATCGCCTCACCCTGCGCGTACCGATAGGCATCGGCAGGTGATGCGGTTGTCCCAAAAGCGGAAGCGTCAAAGGAGAGCGTTGTATGCACATGCAAGTCGCCAAAATAGGCATTGCGATCTAGATTGGATTTGGGGCGACTCGGATCGGGCGCGGGTAATGATGGAAACCTTATGATTTCATCACTCCCAGGAATCACCGTATTGGTCGTCCGATAGTATGCTTGAGCCTGCGCGCGCTTATCTTCCAGTGCTTGGTCCCCCGAGCAGGCGGCGGTCAGCAGACAGAAGGTAATCAGTGCAGTACGAAAGATCATAGGTTTTATCTCTTTTTATTAAATAGCTTTGGCTATTAGCAACCGTAGTGGTGAAAAAACTCCTACTCGTGAGCGTCAGCATCAGCACTCGCTCGAGTACTGACACTGCTAGTTCTTTGATGTTACTAGTATGATATTACCTGACCACATTTGGGAATCATAATCGGACAGCTTATTGTTAATACGTGATCCTATCAGCCCTCAGGATCAATCCAGATGGGGCTGGTCCATGCCCGCTCGCGGATTGTTGCAGGTACTCGAGGGTCCGGCTCCCGACCAAGGCGGATAGCATCATAGCTAGACCATCGACAGGTCGGGTTCATTAAAACGCGGGCATAGTAAAAGGTACTCTGCCCCGGATCATAGTCAGGATCGTGCCACAGGGTTTTCAGCTCATTGGCGCCGGAACCGGTACTGAAATTACAGCTAGCAAGATCAACCGTTGCGCCATTATCAGGGCATCGCCCAGTTGCCGGATCAATGGTCAAGCCATCAGCACATGCAATATCGATGACCTTTTCCTGGGTTTGACCTTCAGCGTCGATCCAGCCCTTGATCATTTGCACACGCTGCAATGGGGCATCCATTGGATCGCGGGTCGCCCAGACCATAAAGCCAGGAGAGTTTTGCTTTACCACATCAGGGTTTGCCTGCAAGCGCAGAACACTACCCATGGGCACCGCGTTGGCGATTAACGATTGGAACGGGTTGCGGTCTTGCATAATGGCATCATCAATGCCCCAGCCTGCATAGAAACGCACCGCCATGCGCGGGCCCGATGTGGCGTAGGTTTCACGACGGGCTAGGGCGTCAAAAACCGCTTCGCGAGTATTCTCTGGTGCCCAAACTGCGGCAAGACCACCGGAGGTATGAAACTTGATCATGGATTTGTAGGCGGCTGTTGCCGCATCTTCCCGCAAGCGCCGAATCGCAGAGGACGTAACCGCACCCACCGCACCGGGAAAGTCCCACTCTTCCACATCGCCGGGGTTGGAGTTGTGGCTGTCGGTGGCGGCGATAAAGCCGACTCGCAACGGATTAAATCCGAGCTCCTGTTCAAGCTCTAGCCCGACCTTAAGCCCCTGACGAACAAACCCTGTCTCGAAGGCACAGCCGGTAGTTTCGCCGGGCTGACAGGGGTCAAAGACCTGTTCGAAAGCGCATTCTTCATCGGTTGCACCAACCCCAAGGGCGCATTCCTGTGCGCCTTTGACTTGGAATATTTCTACCAGCGGTTCGCGCTTTTGACGCAGGCGCCAGTCAGCCTCGCCATATTCCTGACCATCCCAGGTGTATCGAGAATAGGTTAGCCCCCAAGCCTTGTTAGGGTTGTGGGGCATGGTCAGAAAGTCACAATCTTCGATACAGTTAGCTTCAAGTCCCTTCCACAGTTCAATGGCATTGGGTACATCCAAGCTTGAAATAGCGCGTTCAGGCACTGTATTGGAGCGGAAAATAACATTGCGATGGTGCTTGCCCTGATCCGGCATTCCCGGCGAGAACTCATAGCCAATTAGCGTGGTCAATTCACCCGGCTCATAGTACTTGTCGGCAAGGTTGATATAGCGAGCCCAATCGGAGGCAGTGTTTTTAATACATCGCTCGAAGGCGCCATCGCCAAACTTACAGGTCGGAAAAGAGCCTGGGGTAAGAGGCTGCCGAGTTGTCTTTTGATAGACACCGGCTGGCTTTGATGGGTCGCCAGGGGCTGCTGTGCCACGAGCATTCGCCGCTAGGATTTGAAAAATCTTTGGGTTGGGCTCATTGGCTAGCCAGCAGGCGGCACGCTCAGCCAGAGACAGATTTGAGTCGCCGCAGTGGGTGCGGGTGCCGAAGCCTTCGGCATGGTCGGTGATCGCTACAAAGTCCAGTGGCCGACTGAGCTGCATGACCTCACCGCCAGCGACGGTTAGTGGTTCACCTTTAGCGAAACGGTAGGCGTCTTCAATACTCAGCGAGTTTCCAAACAGCGTTGCATCAAAGCTTTCGGTAGTGTGCACATGCAATTCACCCCAGTACAGATTCATATCTGGGTTGGGAGCCGCCTGATAAGTGGCTACCTGTGGGGCAGGCAATGTTAGCCGACTGTCATCTTGCAAAGCGTAATCGCGGCCTGCGCTAGCCGGCCCATTTTTATCCGCTGATTCTTGGAGGGGCATCAGTAATTTAACCCAAACAAAGCCGAGGGCCAAAAGCAGCAAAACAATAAGTACCAAACCAATTTTCTTGAACATATCACGCTCTCTCTTTTTTCCTGCAGAGCAGGATTTTAAAAATTTAAATAATCCACTTATGGCAGAAGTAGTAGCCCACGCTCAATACACCACATGGCCGACAGTCCCCCCAGCGTATAAACTGGCACGGGTAACAGACGCTCCTGCCAGGGTAATAACGGCCGTTTGGCTAACTGCCAAGCACCCAGCAATAGCAGAATAAAGGCAATTTGACCCAGCTCTATGCCGAGATTAAAAAACAGCAGAGCCAGGGGTACGCTGCCCTGAGGCAGGCCGATCTCGGCTAAGGCCCCCGCAAATCCCATGCCATGCAGCAGGCCAAAACCCGCAGCCAGCCACCAGGGGTAACGGCGGAATAAGCCACCTTTGTCACTGCGGGCAAGATCTAATGCGAGAATAAAAATACTCAGAGCTATAGTGAATTCCACCAGCAGCACTGGGAAAGTTAAGAAACCGAGCGTCACCAGTGACAGAGTAATACTGTGGCCTAGCGTAAACGCCGTGAGGGTGCCAATTAGTCTCCACCCTGCCCCAAAGCCAACCAGTAGCAGCAAGCCAAAAACAAACATCAGGTGATCAATACCGCCCCAAATATGCTCTGCACCCAGTACCGAATACTCAGTCATTATTTGCCTCTGGATAGGCTCAACCGGCACTCGAAACTCCGAGTTTTCTGCGGTTAGCACCTGTTGGTAACTGCGGCCATCGCGAAGGTTAAGTATGACCATGGCCGACACCCGATTGGCGGCCAGCCCGGAAATGCCGAGGACTTGACCAATCAGGCCTTGGGTATCAGACTGATCGCAGAGTAGCTTCCAGCTAGACACAATACCCGTACCCTCGGTCCGCGGCGTACTCTCAGTTTGGGTCTCACAACCCTCGGGCCAGATAGGCCGCAAGGGAATATTGCTGGCGGTCTTGACTGGGGTTTTCCAAACCACGTTGTAAGACTGTGTCGAGACTTCAGACACCTTTAATAGCGAGGGCGCAAAAAGATGTGCCTGCGCGGTATGAGATAGTAATAACGATGCGGCTATACTTACCGTTAATCGGAAGAAATACTTCACTGTCTCACCTCATATTCAGAGCGCAAAGCCGCCATAGCAGTTTGCAGAGCTCGCTCACGCGCACTGACTTCAAGACTGTATCGTAATTGGCGTGTCACCTCATCTAGGCGTGCATCTCGACCCTGCTCGATAGCGCTGATCCAAAGATAATGCCACCCGAAAGATGAACGGATGGGTCCATACCATTGACCCACCACAGGGCCTAATTTGGTAAGGTCTGAAATAAACAATACGCCGAAGTTGCGGGTCAATTGCTCGGCAGTCTGTGCTTGAAATTCATAGCCTGACATAAAGGGAGAGCTTAGGTACCTTGCGGTTCTAGCCGTTAAGCGCTGGTCTTGAATAGTTTTGATAACAGGGTCAAGTTCGGCTTTGCGCTGTGGATTAATAAATACATGGGCAAACGAATAGCGCGGTGAGCGATAAAATTCATGCTTACGCGCAATGAACTCTGCGGCGATTTGTGTCTCGGTTACTTCAATGGGAGGATTAATTGCTAATAGTCGTTTTTTCATTCTTTCAATCAATCGCCTTTTAACAACTTCGTCCCCTAGATGGAGGCGCATATCCAGCGCTACCTGAAATAACTCGGCATTACTTTTGTCTGTGTCGACATCCAGAAAACGCATATTGCGAATTAGCTGATCAAAAACAATGCTGTCATGCAGGTGGAGATGAAGCTCTAGGGCGCGTTGAAATAGCAAGTCACGGTCCAACTCATCGGCGATCATTTTTGTTTTTTGTTTGGCTGTAGGCAGATTGCCAAAGCGGGTGAGCCACTGCTGTTGTAAAGCGTTCTGTACTGACTCGCTCAGCGGGCCGATCACCGTTTTAGGTTCGGGAAATACTGTGATTTGAATCTGATAAAAAACGCTACCTAAAACAAGGAAGTGCAGCCATGGCTTGTGTAAATAACGCAACCACCTCATCTCAGATTTCTCCTGTAAAAGAATTGTGAGGCGCCATGACCTGCTGTGCTTAAAATAACCCTCAGAGCTGGCAACAACTAATCTTTGAGAGCCGATAATAACATGTAATTTTTTTAAAATTAGCCACTGGTAAAACGGCCGGCGAATGGCCGACCGTTTTTTCTTTCTAGAGTCTATTAAAAGTGATAACGGACATCTATGCCATAGGTTTTCGGCGCTGCGAGTACATAAGCTTGATTACCACTAAATTTCTGCACTGCGTTAGTCACAGAGGCATACTTATCATTAGTTAGGTTCTTGCCCCAAATCGACAGATTCCAATCATCATTGCGCCAGCCGATCTTGGCGTTTAAGAGAGTTCTGTCATT
>CAJXWP010000110.1 GCA_913062625.1 uncultured Haliea sp.
GCAATAGCGCGAACAATCCTCAAACGCTCGCCGGTGTTGGTCTTTGATGAAGCGACCTCATCACTCGACAGCAAGTCGGAGCAGGCTATTTTAACGGCATTACGGGAAGTCGCTGAAGGACATACAAGCTTGGTCATCGCACACCGACTATCTACCATTATTGACGCGGATAAAATCGTCGTATTGGACCATGGCCACATTGTGGAACAGGGTTCACATGCGGCACTACTCGAACAGCATGGTTACTATGCCGATTTGTGGTTTGCTCAGCAGCGAGAGCGGAGTCAGCAAGCAAGCGCCAGCTAGTGCCCTCCTACAAACGACCGTCGTCACGGGCCTCATCTAACACCTGTGCCGAGACTTGACAATGCAGTGCATAGGTTTGAACATTGCAACATGGTATGAACATAGACTCCCTCTAATGACTACTATTGTATGATACGGCTTAATATAGTCGCTTGGCATAATGGCGGCGGACTCACCCGTGATGTCGAGATCATCATGGCCGCCCTGCCAATAGATCGTTTCGAAGTGACGCTTAATGGCTCCCTTCATCATAAGGAAAAAATTCGACGTCATCGAATAGTTCATCGCGCTTACAGCTTTTGGCAGCGGTGGCGAGATCATAAAAGCCTCACAGCTGCCCCCTATGACATAAACCTGTTTCTTGAGGATATTAGCCCCCGTTTTTTCAGCTATGCCCGTATCAATACCTTCATTCCCAACCCAGAATGGTTTAGGAAATCTCAATGTCGGCACCTAAAAGGTATCGATAGTGTTTTTTGTAAAACTAAAAGTGGGCAGCGCATTTTTGAGACCTTGGGGCGCCCAACGCGCTTTATCAGCTTCACCAGTGACGACAGGCGCAATACGGTGTCCTGCGAGGAACAACAGCTCAGATTCCTGCATGTAGCGGGCCGCAGCTGGCAAAAAGGCACCAAGCCTTTGACTGACTTGTGGCGGCGGCACCCCGAGTGGCCCCTTTTAACCGTCGTGCAAAGCCCAAAAACCTACAGTCAATCATCGGTTAAGCCCGTTCATGCAGCCAACATAAAACATAGGCTTGAACGCCCAGATAATGACAGTTTACGGCAGCTTCAAAATAGCCATGCAGTTCACCTGTGCCCGTCTGAAGCTGAAGGTTTCGGTCACTGCATTGCCGAAGCCATGAGCTGCGGCGCTGTTACTCTCACTACGAATGCACCCCCAATGAACGAATTGATCACAGACGATCGAGGCATTCTTGTCGCACATAGCAAGACACGCAAGCAGCGAGCCGGTACAAACTATTATGTAGACTCGGAAGACCTTGAGCGAAAGATCGAGCAGATTATTCAAATGGAACAACCGTCGCTGCAAGAACTCGGTAACAATGCCAGAGCCTGGTATGAGGAAAATGACCGTCTTTTTCGTAAACAGTTCGTCGAGGCACTTGAGGCGACGCTGCTAGACAGCGGATCAGTTACACGGTGACCCCGTCTTTATTCACCTTGACTGCGAAGGCTCCACACTGCAGCGCCCGGTTCCGCCAACGCTGCGTGCAGATACGGCAGGCAAACTTCTAACTGCTGCTGCAATGTCCAGGGTGGGTTGACAATAAACATACCACTTCCGCGCATGCCCTCGCCCATCATAGACTGCACTGGGAATTCAACCAGAAGCGACTTCACCGACATTTTTTCCAGTCTTTTAACAAAGGCCGACACATCATCACGATCCAGCAGCGGATACCATAGTGCATAAACGCCTGTCGCAAATTTTTGACGGCCGACCTCCAAGGCTGCGATCGCGGCGTCGTAATCGCTCTTTACCTCGTAAGGTGGATCGATCATGACAAGTGCGCGCTTTTCCAGAGGGGGGAGTATTGCCTTCAATGCCGAAAATCCATCGGCCTGCTGGACTTTGATACGTCGGTCGCGTCCCGCCCAGGCGCCCAGCCTCGAGAGCTCGTCGGGATGTAACTCAAACACCTGCAGGCGATGAGTGGCGCCCAGAATCTTCGCTGCGATGGCCGGTGATCCGGGATAATGCAAAAGCTCGCTTGAGGCGTTAAAACCACGCACTATATTGACATAATGTTCCAATTGAGGAGGCAGGTCATCACGCCTCCACAGGCGAGCGATGCCTGATTTAAACTCTCGATTCTTGCTGGCAAAAGACCCCTTCAGAGCGTAACTACCCGGCCCCGCATGGGTATCAATATACCGTAAGGGCTTGCCTTCCTTTTGAACCAAATACTGCAATATCAACACCTCAACCAGGTGTTTCAGCACGTCGGCATGGTTACCCGCGTGAAATGCATGGCGATAGCTAAGCATCAATCAACATCCATTGTGGCAAAAGGACTAAGGCCGCAAATCGGACAAAGGGTCTAGAGCGCCGCACGTCTGGCTCACTGCTAAAGACCGCGCTTTCCGCGCGTGAAGCCTGCTAGACGCATTATTAGTCATCACGCTAAGAAGCCCTAATGACCGATTTTACGATGCCACTGACGCCAACGATAACCACCACACATTGATTCATAAACTGGCTCATACCTCGCTCCACTGTCTTTAAAATTTGTTTTATACTACTTGCCATATGCCAGACGGTTAATTCGATGGCAATAAGGGCAGCATGCTAGTGTGCCTGCCTAACGTTAACACTTTCATACTTTTTCGATAAGACCCGCTCAGATAAAAACAGACACTATCGCGCTGCGTGAAGACTAAGAGTCTGCAGAGTACGTCTCAAGCGATTCCACGGTTTAGATTAGAAGACATCCAGTAACAAGAGGAAGAAAAAATGACTCAGGAAGTCAACGCAAAAGTTCTTATCGATATTCCACTTTCAGCAGCCTGGGAAAAGCTCAAGGACCTATCGCTTGCACACAATTACGTCCCAGGCATCGTCAAAACCGACATCGTAAGCAAGCAGTTACAAGGTGTCGGCGCCAGTCGTTACGTGTATCGCAATAACAGTAGCTATATCCAAGAAACCGTGGAGGAGTGGCAGGATGGAGAAGGGTTTTTAATTCACCTACACAGGGGTGAAAAACCTGCCCCCCCTTTCAAAAATGCATGGTTTCGTTACGCGCTAAAAGAGTCCGGATCAGGACAAACCGAGCTTTCTACTTCACTCGTTTACGACATGCCGTGGGGCGCCCTAGGAGCCTGGCTGGGAGCGAAAATGGCAAACTTTGTGCAGTCGACCATTGCCGATGTGGCACTATCGATGAAACTGTATTACGAACGCGGAGAACCGACAACCCCTGCCGCCCTAAAGGCTTATAAAGCACAACATAAGAAAACTAAATAGGCCGCTAAGTTTCGCCTTCATTCTTTTACAAAAATCGCGTTTTTTGAGGGGAACACGATAGGCGTTTTACGCTTTTAAAAAAAGACACCGTCGTGAGGCAAGAGAGTGACGACTCAAGCCGTCACCGCATGTCGCAGCAATGCACCATAGCCATCACCCATAGCAAAAAGGTCCAGCCGATACCAAAGGCCATCAGCGTCGCCAACAACACCAGCTGCACCAGCAGCTGCTTTACGAAAGGCAGTGCCGATGCGCACTTGTCTTTGGACAACACACCCGCAGCACCGCCAAGGGTGTAGGCTATCAATTCAAAACCGATTTGCCCGGTCAAGTCACGGATGACCTTGCGCTTGAAGCTTTCCCGTGACACCGGGTAGGCCTGATAATTTGAAAGATCCGGGTCGGATATAGTGCCGGACTTTGCATGATGCTGTCTTTTAAGCGGGGCCAATGTGATGGCGCTGATGGCGCTGTTGAGTTTCCCCTACGCCTCCTCAAATAGCGATTAAGGATCAGCGCAACAGCTCTGGAGCAAGGTTCTCAAATTGGCGACGAATGCCCTCTCGCCAATCAACTTTGGTCTCGCCGATCAGTCCGTGCATTTTTTCTAGATCTATACACAAACTACCAAACGCTTTGGCATTGTCTTGAAAGTTCGGTTCAAACCCTGTCAGCTCAGTGATGTAGGCACACCACTGTTCGATACTCACCTTTTGCGAGCCGCCGAAGTTAACCGTCGTAGCCTCTGTCGTCGCCGCCCCGAGCAGGTAGGGTATTTTCTCAATATAATCATCGCTGTGCAGTGGGTTGTAATAATTGGGCTTGTCCGGGTGCAGGTCGATGGCAATCCCCTGCTGCATCATTAACATATGAAAATACATCCAACCGCCGTTGTCGCCGTAAGGAACGCTCAGGCGAGCAATGGTAGTCGGTATTTTTTGTTGGTGCGCAACAAATCGACACACCGTTTCAGCCGCAATCTTAGAAATACTGTAGGTAGGAAACATAACGCGATGGTTATCCCCTAAGGGGGCATTTTCGGCACGCGGTTCCTGTCCGCAATATTCATAAACCGCTGTCGATGAAAAGTGAAGAAATGCTTTTGCTGTGCGGCATCGAGTCATCAGGTTTCCAACGCCCTCGGCATTGGCAGCCAAGTCATACTCAAAATCACCACTTTTCACAACAGCGAAATTGAGCACATAGTCAAAGTCCTCCGGAACGACATCGAGGCTGCTCGCATCGGCGAGGTCTGCCTGCAATACCGTCGCACCCAGACTCTCTATCTGTGCACGATCCTCTGCTTTACGAAACCGCGCCAAAGCATAAACGTCAGCAATTTTTGCGTAATGCTCAACCACCGGCAGGGCCACCTGCCCAGTGGGGCCAGTGATCAGAATTTTCTTGTTGGTTAGATCCACAGGAGTTGCGGGCATGGCATGTTCCTCAGGTATTATTTTTTATATGTCAGACAGCTGCTCGAGGATAGCTGCTATAACCCTCGGCACCGGGCGTATAAAGAGTGTGCAGATCGAATGCTGTTAGCGCCTCACCCGACTGCCATCGCTCGACCAGATCTGGATTTGCAATAAAATGGCGGCCAAAAGATACCGCGGCAAGTGCCTCGGCCGCGACCGCTGCTCCGGCTTCCTCAAAGCTATAGCTCTCATTGCCAATCAATCGATCACCAAAATAACGCTGACCGAGTGCAATACTGTCCACCCGACCTTTCGGAAAACGCATGGCATGCAGATACGCCAGGTCCAAAGACGTCGCTTCCTGCAGTAGGTAGTCGAATGTCTGTTGCGGGTC
>CAJXWP010000111.1 GCA_913062625.1 uncultured Haliea sp.
ATTGATTTGATTAATCGCACGATTACTGCGGATGGGCAGATGGCAATGTTCTGGGCACCTCTGTCTCAGGCCATTGTGTTTGGCCTGTCCTTTGCGACGATTTTGACGCTGATTGCAACGCCGGTCCTGCTGGCTTTGCCAGCCGCCGTGCGAGAGAAATACCATTCTTACCGTGAACAAAAGATTAACCGCGGCGAGAGCTAGGTATTAGGCCGCGGTGAGGAAATTAAGGCGGGCTTGAAAGACAATATGAGCATTGTCGTCTGAGGGCTTGTTTAAAAACGCCTGCTTGAATCCGACGCGTCTTTGCGTGACTCCACAGTAGATTGGTTTATAGGCGTTGCAACAAACTACATCACGCTAACTAGGTGTCCCGCGCGATATTGCCTGCCGAACTCTTCGTTGAACGGGTACTTCAAAATAGTGGAAAGACAACAGGGATATTGCTAAAAGCGTGACAGCTAAAACGCCGAAAGCTGCGTCCGTACTCATATAGTCCGTAATGCCTACAACGTAATATAAAATACAGATGACGGGATATTGATAGATATAAAATCCATAGCTTGCATCTCCTAGTGACTTGAAGACTCCTCGCCCCAGTGTATTCACAATAAAGTTGTTACCTCTTGCGATTACGATGATAAAAGCGAGAAATAACGGCGCGTGAAGACTGTTATGTGCTGGCAGTTCCAGCGGCAGCATTTCCCTAATTTTCACCTCATTATTGAGTAAGAGGTAAATAACGGCGCTCAACACTATCAGGCTCACGAGACCGTTACCTTTTTCTTGCTGCCTGCTTTGTGTTCGAAGAAACCAAATTGCGCCGACGATTCCTAAAAAGAAGCTGCAGAAATGGGCAAGTGGATTAAACCGAATCACTATGCCGACAAAAGATCTGTCCCCTTCAAAGCTCGGCGAGTTAACTATCGAGAGAAGGACCAGCTGAGTAAGCAGGAATATCACCGCGCCAATGGTAAACAGCAGTCCGCTTGAAAAACGACTTTGTCTTAAAAGCGGAAAAAATAGAGGAAAGACTAGATAGAAAAACATCTCTACGGACACGGACCATGCAGCCATATTTAATGTAGCTGGGTAGGGGGGTATCCAAGCCTGAAGGAAAGTCAGGTGCAGACCAACGGCCACGTTAACATTAAAGTCCGCGTACGCTCTGTACACAAACGGCAGCAGGACTAGGAACGCGACATAGTAGGCCGGCGCGATTCTGGCTAGTCTGGCGACATAAAAATTTCCAAACGAACTAAGGTCTCTTTTGAAGTTGGCTACAGCGAGCACAAAGCCGGAGAGGACGTAGAAGAAGGTCACCATCGGCGGCCCTGTTGACCAAAACTCAAGATCATATTTTTCGAAAAAAGTACCAGATCCCCAGTGGTGCACCAGGACGAGGAAGGCCGCAAAAAATCGGAAAAAAGTCAGCGCTTCGATGCGCATGCTAGTGCCCCACGCTCATATCATAGAGTAATTTTGCTTCACTGCGCGTGGTGCCCACCTTGTTCCTCCACTTGTAATGCATTTAGTAACGACCGCTGTATCATAACTGGCAAAACTTGCACTGGGGCCCGCAAACCTGCCGCACTTTTGTGATTCTGATCAAGTTAGCACCGAAGATCTGACCTGTACAATTATTATGGCAGTGCAGTATCTTTGAATTTTTTATACGATGCCATCTTGTATGCCCAGTTTTAACAAAAGCGGGCATAGTGCAAGTGGTGGTCATATGCTGGCCTGCTTAATAGGCATCGAAATCTAGAAACTCGAAAGACCCTAATTCGAAGCCTTCCTCGTCCATCCTGAATTCCCTATCTGTGACGAGGATCAGGCTCTGTTGGTACAGCTCGGCTACTGAACTCCAAACGGATTGGCGTAAAGATTAACAGGGAATACTCTACTTCAGTCTGAGTTAGGGTGACTTTTGTAAGCCCTGAGGGCACGTTTCTAATTAGCCTTCGCACCTAGTAAGCCCGTGTACTCATTGCGATGGTATACGCCATTTTTTCAATCACAGGTATCAGCCTCTCGAAGGTTTAATACACGCCAGCATATTCGTGAGGAGGGACCTTCGCGTTACTCGCGCCACCCTCCAGAGCACCATCTGAAACATTACCTCTTTTCGCTGGAAAGGAATCCAGTTCAACAGCATTCGATCAGCAAGGAAGCGACTGAAAAGTCTGGCTCACCTCTCTGCCTTCGACAGTTCGGCAATAGACGGATGCGAATTGATCGATGGCTGAAGCGGATAAGATTTCAGAGTGGTCGACCGGATCCTCACGATCTTTTCAGGCATTGTGACTCATATCCATTAGGAGACCTGCTTACGATAGCCCTTTTATTTAACCTATACTTAATTCGCACATCTTCTAGACGGGGATAGCATTGGACATCATCGGCTGAGTAAACGTGAGCATAAAATCTCACGGGTCAGATCACGGGGCAAATAAAGTAACACCAAAGTTATCCAAACGTGTCCGAAGTTTGCCAAGGGATATAAGTCTAAACGCCTGCAGCCAAAGCCACCGCTGGTTATTGGCTTAGATCGCGCGCTATCGCTGGCTTTAATCGAATTATGATTCCTGGCTGCGCTAAGGCAAAGCTTACGCGCTTTGCCCACGATGGCGCCACTAGAAGGAAGGCATGATGGCCAGAGGCGTGCTGAAGTACGATATGGTCTATGAGCGAGAACTTGCATACGTCAATTACGGCGAGTTTTACGGCGGTGAGGCTCTGTTCATGCCGCGCAAAAATGGCCCAAGTAAAGATAACGGCTACCTGCTGGAATTACTGATGACGGCAGACCGTGCCGAGCTACTGATTATTGATGCCACCAGCATGCAAGAAATGACTCGCCTGCATCTACGGCAGCGCGTGCCGTTCGGCGTGCGTGCCTGCTGGCTTAATCAAGAGAAGCTGGCAAGTCTCGCCCGATCCTCTGACGCTCTTTCAGCCATTGCTCAGACAACTCCCACAGGCGTCTGCCCGCCTCCTCATCCGCGGTTTCAGCGCTGGGCTTGGCCTTAGCGCAATGTGAGAAATAGTGCCCGCCAAGCTCCTGGCGCTCTCCCCATGTCGCACAGAATACTGACGTTGCAGCGCCCTGATTCGCCGTCTTAGTGAACGGGCGTACCAGCCGCATAGCCAGCCTCACTAGGGCTGAATCACGGCCTATATCGGTGGTAACCATCGTGCCTGGATGCAAATAACACGCAGTAAGCCCCTGACCCGCGAAACGGCGATGCAACTCGACCGCCATTAAGGCATTGCAGAGCTTTGCCTGACCATACGCTTTCATAGTGCTGAACTTGTCCTTGGGATAAGGCAGTGCCGTAAAGTTGAGGCGCGACGGCGTGCGGTGCGCCTCGCTTGATACCATCACCACGCGGGGTGCGGGAGCCATTAATAATACGGGCAATAGTGTTTTTACCAGTAAAAAGTGACCGACATGGCATACGCCTACCGTTTGCTCAAAACCGTCGCGGGTCTCTCCATACTCCGGCGCAACCAGACCTGCGTTACAGATGACGGTGTCTATTTTCCGTTGCGATAGCCCCTTACAAAAATCACCGACACTGTCCAACGAAGCGAGATCCATTACGGCGACTTCTACCGAGCTTTGCGGGTGTGCCCGCAGCAGCCGCTGAAGCGTACTGCCTGCTTTTTCGGTGCTGCGACAGGTGGCTATGACAGTCGCACCGGCAGCCGCCAGAGAACGCGCAGTTTCATAACCGATGCCGGTGTTGGCGCCGGTAACAATAATGACCTGCCCGCTAAGGTCTTGGCCACACAACACGTCATCGGCGGAGCTGCGATGATCAAAAGAGGGCGCTTCGGACATGGGTGTAAATCCTCAATAAGGTGCAGAATCTTAACAGGCACAGATACAAAGTGCTCTCATTCCAATCAACGCTACTGCTAGATGCCCGCTGGTGCAACTGGCGTTGCATCTGGCGCAAGAAAGCCAGCGTAGCGAATGTTATCGAGACAGAGTAAAAGTGGCTTATGGATGCCCATTGATCAACGCTAGGCAATCAATTGTTGTAACGCGTTACGGTAAGATGTAGGCTGTGCATAAAATATAACACGTGTTGTATAACGCATGTCACAGCGAATGGTCTACCAGACCGAAGAAACTCGGCAGAAAATTCTCGTCGCAGCAGAAACTCTGTTTGTCGAGAACGGTTTTTTCGATGCTCAGATGAAGGAAATAGCGGTCGCTGTTGGCATTAGTCGTAACAGCCTGTATCGCTATTTTCAGGACAAGAATGACCTAGGCTATGCGGTGTTAGGCGTGGTCTTTAACCGGATCGAGAGCTACTTCGACCTGCTGCTGGCGGACCCCGTTTTAAACGCCGGACTATGCGGGCGCGAGCAGCTGCGAATGGTTCTGCAAGCGGGGTTTTTGAATGACGATTTACGGGCGGACTTCTCTTTTATGGCCGAGTTCGACGCCCATTTCTCAGGCAGCCGGATACCCGCCGACTTCCAAGCCCGCGTAGGGACCTCGGTGTCGACGTCGATGTGGTCCCGAGTCGGTGAGATTGTGGCAGCGGGAATGGCGGACGGGTCGATTCGCCAGGATTTCAGTCAAAATGCGTTAGAGTCCTTGGTTCTGTATTCGCTAAAGGCCCTGCAGGGGCACATCCTGCTCCGTCGCTCTGCTCTCGTCGGACTGTCCAATGACGAAGCCAATCAACTAGTG
>CAJXWP010000112.1 GCA_913062625.1 uncultured Haliea sp.
CTCTGGTCATCAAGCACTCGGACGTCTTGCGCTCCAAATTTGAATTCAAACGACATTAGAAGCGGCCACCGGTATACCAATTGACGTCACGCGCATGCGTGTCAACCTGTTCAACGACATCAAGAATCAGTGCGAATAACGCCATGCGCAATAACAAACCATTATCAGCCTGTCTGAAAATGGCCAAATTCGGATTGTCATTCAGATCATCGTCCAATTCCCTGCCACTAGCTCTAGAATCCCGCGGCAGTGGATGCATGATGACGGTATTAGGCTCACAGTGACGGGTATAGATACTCTGGTTAAGACAGAAGCGACCCCGATATTGGTCAGCCTCTTCCTGACTGCTGAAGCGCTCCTCCTGAAGGCGGGTGGAGTAGACAATGTCAACGGCAGAGATACTTTCCTCCAATTGATCAGACTCCAGCACCTGGTGCCCTGTGCTGCGCAAGCTCTCTACAATCTCTGCCGGCATCCTCAAAGCTTCCGGCGCAACCAGGACGACCTGTACCCCGCTGAACTGGCATAACAATTTGCACAGTGAATGTACTGTCCTACCGTGGCGCAGATCTCCCACCATCGCGATGCGCAATTGGTCGAGCTGTCGCCCACTGGCACCAATCTCACTGCGAATGGTATAAAGGTCTAGCAAAGCTTGGCTGGGGTGCTCATTGCTGCCGTCGCCCCCATTAATGACAGGCACCCGACTTGCCGCAGCAAACTCGGCCACAGAGCCCTCCTGTGGATGGCGCATTGCAATCACGTCGGAATAGCCGCTCAGTACTCTCGCTGTATCGTATAGGGATTCGCCCTTCGCAATAGCAGAGTTTTCAAAGCCCGTCGTTTCTCGAACCTCACCACCGAGCAAGTTAAAGGCACTGCCAAAGCTAACCCGGGTTCGAGTGCTGGGCTCAAAGAACATGGAACCCAGAATAGCGCCGTCGAGTACATTCGTGACACGACGACGATGGGCATACGGCGCCATCCGATCAGCCACAGTAAATATCCGCTCTACATCTTCCTTCTCGAATTGTTGGACCGAAAGGATATGACTGCCGGCAAAATGCACGCTGGTTCTCTCCTGATTGGCCGCACTAATGGCGCTCGATTTTCAAAGATGAGTATACGGACGATGGGAGGTTCTGCCCATGTGCGTAATACCAAAAAATTCGATCTCTGCTCAGGACAGCAAGGAATCAGCATACTCTAGGAGTTGTTCCAACAAGGCCTGTTGCGCCTCTGTGAGGGTACCACTGGCCTGCAATTCTTCGATCTCTGCATGAAATTGCTCCATGCAGTAAATAGCCCCGGAATCGGGTTCCGTCAGCCGCTGAAAGCGAAATTCTTCCCAGTCAGCTTTTTCCTGCGGGTTAAGGCTGTCAGGATAATTGCGGGCGCGGTAGCGAAACAACATCTCGGCCAGACGTTGATCCTCAAACACAAAGCTTCCAGCAGCAAGTTCCTCGGGAGTCTGCACACGAACCTGATCCATCACTCGCTTGTCTGGCGCGCTAAAAAATCCGCCGCTGTAAAGCATCAGGTCCGGATCATTACGTACCTCAAATTTATGCCCCTGATGAATAGCCTGCACCTTAGCAGTAAAGCCTTTTACATCGGTATCCCGATAGGCTCGCAGAGCCTCCAAGTGCTTGCGACACTCACTGCCACTTATTCCAAGGCGCGCAGCGGCTGCCGGGTCGACCATTTTGGGGGTGAGCAATATTGGGCAGCGATTAATATGGATCGACTTGAGACCGAGCCGCTGTGTCCCCTCTGGCAAATCTTCAGTCCGCGTGTAGAGCATCTCCTGCAGCTGCGATGCCTCCAGATCAAACAGCATTTGAGGGTCGGCGCCCAGATCAAAACAAATGATTTCATTGCTATTAGTCGGATGCTTGGCCAGAGGTGCGACCAACGCGATATTGTGCCGTTGAGCACCGAACATGCTAGACACGTGAAGTAGCGGCTTCATGGCAGCAACGTCCACCTGGGATAACGCCGACTGCTTGTCCCGGTGCTTCAACACGTAGTCATACAAACGCGGTTGTTTGTCCTTTATCAGTTTGGCCAGCGCAATCGTAGCGCGCACATCTGACAAAGCATCATGAGCCCCTTCATGGCTAATACCATTCGCTCCGGTCAAGTCTTCAAGACGGAAACTGGGTAGCCCATCCTCGCGCAAGGGCCACTGGATGCCCTCGGGTCTGAGTGCGCAAGTGGTACGCACCATGTCGATAATGTCCCAGCGTGAATTTCCGTCTTGCCACTCCCGAGAGTAGGCGTCATAAAAGTTTCGATAAAGCGTATGTCGTGTGATTTCATCATCAAAACGCAGGGAATTGTAGCCCACGCCGCAGGTGCCAGGAGTCGCCAGTTCGTGATGAATACTAGCGATAAACTCGCATTCTGGAACGCCTTCAGATAGCGCCTGCTGTGGCGTAATGCCCGTCACCAGACAGGCTTGTGGGTGGGGCAAGAAATCATTGGCAGGACGGGAAAATATCACCAGCGGGTCACCGATAACATTTAACTG
The DNA here is from genome assembly GCA_913062625.1 of uncultured Haliea sp. Taxonomy (GTDB): domain Bacteria; phylum Pseudomonadota; class Gammaproteobacteria; order Pseudomonadales; family Halieaceae; genus Marimicrobium. Next base: position 2,534 of record CAJXWP010000112.1, read on the forward strand.
AGCATCGGTTCGCAAACCTGCAAACTGTGCCGCCCTATCCCTCGAGGGATTAGCGCCAAAGGTCTCATAATCATGCCAATAAAAGGTATCAGACAACTTTGACCGCCTGCTCTGCTATTTTCGCCCGCCAAATTTTTGGCCCGATCTCATGCACTGAGGCGCCGGAGGCATCTACGGCAACGGTCACAGGCATGTCTTTCACCTCAAATTCGTAGATGGCCTCCATCCCCATCTCAGGAAACGCGACGACCTTGGCAGACGTGATCGCCTTCGATACCAGATACGCCGCACCGCCCACTGCCATCAGATAAACGGCTTTGTGCTTCTTAATCGCTGCGACACCGGCAGGTCCTCGTTCGGCTTTGCCAATCATACCCAGTAGACCCGTATGCTCGAGAATGAAATCAGTGAATTTGTCCATACGTGTGGCCGTGGTCGGACCTGCAGGACCCATTACTTCGTCACGCACGGGATCAACCGGACCTACGTAGTAAATAAAGCGGCCCCTGAGATCGACTTCCGGAGGTAGACCCTCGCCACTCTCGATCAACTCCTTCATTTTTTTGTGAGCCGCATCGCGGCCAGTCAACATTTTGCCTGACAGCAATAGCGTATCGCCAGGCTGCCAATCGGCCGCATCCTCACGCGTCACCGTATCGAGGTTTATGCGATGAACATTGGCACCGGCTTCCCGAGTAATGTTGGGCCAATCATTAATGTCTGGTGGTATTTGTAATGCAGGGCCACTGCCGTCTAGCACAAAATGTGTATGCCGCGTGGCCGCGCAGTTTGGAATCATGGCGACCGGAAGCGACGCAGCATGCGTGGGATAATCCCTTATTTTAACATCCATTACAGTGGTAAGACCGCCGAGACCCTGAGCGCCAATACCCAGTTTGTTCACCTCCTCCATAATCTCCAGACGCAGTTCTTCCAAACGATTTGAAGGCCCGCGCTCACGCAATTCATGGATATCGATCGGATCCATGAGCGCCTCTTTAGCCATTACCGCGGCCTTCTCCGCGGTGCCACCGATGCCAATACCCAGCATGCCAGGAGGACACCAGCCAGCCCCCATAGTGGGAATCGTTTTCACAACCCAATCCACAATACTGTCGGAAGGATTCAGCATGACCAACTTTGATTTATTCTCAGAGCCGCCGCCCTTCGCCGCCAGCTGCACATCTAAGGTGTCGCCTTTCACGACTTCCATATGAATAACCGCTGGCGTATTGTCCTTGGTGTTCCTGCGGGCTCCCGCCGGGTCTTCAAGAATAGAAGCACGCAGCACATTATCAGGATGAGTGTAGGCGCGACGCACTCCTTCGTTAACCATATCAGACACTGACATGTTCGCATCCCACTGCACATCCATACCGATTTTAAGAAAGACAGTGACGATCCCAGTGTCCTGGCAAATAGGTCGATGGCCCTCTGCACACATTCGTGAATTAATCAGAATTTGCGCCATAGCATCACGGGCAGCCGGATTTTGCTCCCGCTCATAGGCTTCGTTGACCGCTTTTACAAAGTCCAGAGGATGATAATAAGAAATAAACTGTAAGGCATCAGCGACGCTATCAATAAAGTCGTCCTGTCGAATAACACTCATGTCGTGCTTCCTTGTGGTGCGAGAGCAGATAACCGCGGCGCTATTGTACACCCACTGGACCGCAGAATTAGCCCGCTTCAGGGCTGCGCCAGCGACCTCACGGGGTCGCCTGAAGTGCCCGTAAAGTAGACCGTAGTTGGCTCAAACTGGCGTTAACCTGCTTGCGAAAGGCATCAATAGAGTTCACCGCTTCTTGATTCGTCGCCACCCGCTTATCCAGTTTAGCGGCGGCTAAATCTATTCGATTGAGGCTATCGGCCACACGCTCTACTTCGCCCTGAGTCAGGCTAGCACTGGACATCACTCGCGAAAGATCATCCGCAACGCTCTTCAACTTGGCCGCCTGACCGGACACCTGCGTTAATTGTAACTCGGCGCTAGCAAGCGCGACGTCCAACCCCTTTATACGTGTTCCCTGGGCCTCAGTTAGAGTCTCCAGCTTGCCCAAGCGCAATTTCGACTGTTTCCAGACATTATCCCAGAGTTTGCGCACTTCGGTCTCAAGACTCGCCACTTTAACC
>CAJXWP010000113.1 GCA_913062625.1 uncultured Haliea sp.
CGCGTGGTGAATGTTATCGACAGTCTGCCAGAGCTACGTCACACAGTGGTCGTTGAAGATCACAGCAACGCAAGTAGTGATGGCATTCAAACCACCGACTATGAGACTGCAATGGCCGCGAATTCCCCTGAGCGGGATTTCCCGCAACGTTCCAATGACGATCATTACATTATCTATACTGGCGGCACTACCGGAATGCCTAAGGGCGTGGTTTGGCGCCAAGAGGATGTTTTCTTTGCACTTGGAGGCGGCGTTGACCAGACCACGGGCGATGTAGTCACCAGCCCTATGGACGTGGTGAAGCGAGGGGAAAACGGTCAAATGACCATGTTCCCGCTAGCACCGCTTATGCACGGCGCATCGCAGTGGGCAGTAATCGGTCGCGGTTTTGAAGGTCACCGGGTTGTCCTGTCCAAGACATTTGATCCAGTGGAAACGTGGAGGTTAATTGAAAAGGAAAAAATCAATGGCCTGTTTATTACCGGCGACGCGATGGCGCGTCCGCTGATAGAGGCTTACAAGTCCTTCAAAAATGAGATTGATGTCTCATCATTTTTCCTGTTGGCCAGTTCTGCAGTGGTGTTTTCACAGACCGTTAAAGATGCATTTTTTGAGCAGTTTAGCAGTGTGATGATTATCGATTCGATTGGCTCCTCTGAAATTGGCGGTGGTGGCATCTTGATGGCTGCCAAGGGTCAAATCATGAAGGGTGGGCCAACTGTGACGCCTGGACAAGGTGCCACTGTACTCGACATGGATACACTGGAGGCAATGAAACCGGGCAACGAGAAAGAGGGTGTCGTCGCTCGTACAGGGTTTATCCCGCTTGGATATTACAAAGACCCGCAGAAGACAGCCGAAACGTTTGTCACCGCTGCCGATGGAAAGCGTTATGCCCTCAGCGGTGATTCGGCAATATTTGAAGCGGATGGTACGATCACAATGCTGGGGCGCGGCTCACAGTGCATTAATTCTGGTGGTGAAAAAATATTTGCCGAGGAAGTTGACTCGGCCGTCAAAGGTCACCCCAACATACTCGATGTTACCGTCGTCGGGGTACCCGACGAACGCTGGGGAGCAGTCGTCTGCGCCTTAGTTGAGTTGCGGGAGAATACGCCATTGCCAAGTCTTAAGGACCTTCAAGACCACTGCCGCGAGACCATCGCTGGCTATAAAGTGCCACGGCATGTGTTGCAGGTCGACAAGGTAATGCGTTCGCCATCGGGAAAACCGGACTACCGATGGGCCAAGGAAACCGCGCTCAAGAAACTCAATCTATCAGGCAAATAACCGCCGCAGGTCTCTTGCGGTTAGTTAGAGGCCCACGTTCTAGACAGTATAGGAATCAATCCTAACATCGCCATTTTGAGGAACCGCCAACAGCCTATGAAAGTCAACAGTGAAGCACTCCCACCGGGATACGACTATAAAAATCAGCCCGACTGCACCGACCTAGACCACATACCAGGCACTTTCGGCTTGCCGATTATTGGCCATTTACCATGGGTGTTTAGCGACTTGCGAGGACTCTCTGTCAAACTGCGCAAAAAATATGGCCCGATTGCAAAGCTCAATATAGCAGGCAGTAAAGGTATTTTTGTCGCTAACCCCGAAGTGGTTAAAGCAGTTTTTCTGGATCCACATAGAAACTTTTCAAATGAAAAGGCCTTTGAGAATACCATTGGGAGATTCTTCTCCGGTGGACTGCTGTTAATTGACTTTGATGAGCACAAAGCACAACGCCGACTTTTCCAGACTGCTTTCAAAGCTGAGCCGATGAAACAGTACACCCTACAGATGAACAACATCATCGCCCAACATATTCCATTGTGGGGTGATGTTGATAACTTTAAGTTCTTCCCTCATATTAAACAGTGCTTGCTAACAACTTCCGCCAGTATTTTTATTGGAGTGGAAGGCAAGGACGAGATCGAAATGCTCAACCGAAACTTTGTCGATATGTTTGACGGGATGGTCAGCATTATTCAGAAAGAAATTCCAGGCACCAAATGGGCAAAGGCAAAACGCGCATTACGCAACCTAAAAAATCACTACGAAAGTCTAATACCACAGCGCCGCGAAACCGATTCAAGCAGTGACTTTTTGAGCTACCTCAGCAAGGAAAAACAGGCAGATGGCAGTTTCTTCAGCGATCAACAAATCGTTGACCACATCAATTTTTTGCTGATGGCTGCTCACGACACCACGGCATCCTCATTGACTAATATCATCATGGAGTTGGCGCAGAATCCTCAGTGGCAAGAACGTCTGCGACAGCAGTCGCAAGCCCTATCTAAAAATTTCCTTGATTATGACGATCTCGAAGGTATGGTAGATTTTGACAATGTACTGATGGAGGCCCAGCGCCTTCACCCGTCGATTCCGATGTCCTGGCGGAGGAGTATTCGCGAATGTGAGATTGAGGGATACACTATCCCGCCGAACACACTGGTTTATATGCCTTTATTGTATAATTACCGTGACTCGACATGGTGGAGCGACCCTGAGCGTTTCGATCCAGATCGCTTCTCACCGGAACGCGCCGAACACAAGCGTAATAATTTTGCCTTCACACCATTTGGCGGAGGTGCTCATAAGTGTATAGGCCTTCATTTTGCCAGCATGCAGGTAAAGTGTTTCCTGCACCAGTTCCTGCTCCGCTATCGTTTTAGTGTTAAGGAGGGTTATAACCCAAGACTAATGATGATTCCCATGCCAAAACCGATAGATGATCTGCCATTGTATCTTGAAAAAATTTGCACATAATGATGTTCTGGCTCCGACTTCAACTTCAACTACTGACAGGCTAAATAAAATATGTTGGCAACAAAGCGATGAAGAAGATTCTATTATGCGTGCTGGTCATCCTTGCGGTTCTGATCGGACTGTTCTACATCAACCCGCAGGTGAAACCCTCTCACATAGAGCCCTACCTCGCCTTGAGCGAGGAATCGCAAGCGCCTCCGCCAAGCGCTGACGAAGTAGTACAACGTGTGCTTTTATATGGTGATGCAGGGCACTCTTCGATTGACCCGTGGCAGCCCAGCATGGCCAAGGTCGCTGCTCGCGCCAGCACCCTCCCGGAACGGACTATTGTCATCGCGCTTGGTGACAATATTTACTACGAGGGCTTCCCCCGCAAAGAAGCTGGCCAGCAGGAGTGGACGGACGATCAGCTAGAGTCTATCAGCTACCTAGATGCTCAACTTAAAGTTGCCGAGGTTTCCGGTGCCAGCCTTTATTTGGTTCCAGGGAATCACGATTGGTACGCTACGGAGGTAGACAGTCAGGCGCTATATATTGAGCAGTTCGGCCGCGAACACAATGCCAAAGTTTTTTTCGAACCCCGTGAAAGCGGCGGGTTAACGCTGCCGCAATCGGCAGATTTTCCTGGCGTGAGCGTCGTGTTTATTGATTCCCAGTGGTGGCTAACGGGCGACGAACAGCATAAATCCGAAGCTGCAATGGCCGAAAAATTTGCCCTTATTCGAGAGCAACACCCAGAGAATCTGATCATCGTGGCCCAGCATCATCCTCTGATTACTGAGGGACCGCATGGCGGATACCTCAGCGATTTTCGCTACTGGCTGATCATGAATATCTTGTACCAGATTTTTCCAGACGCAGCGTCGCAGGACACCCAAGACCCCAATTATCAGCAGATGATCCAAGCGCAAAATCGGGTAATGCGTCAATATAATGGCGTAATACACGCTGCCGGCCATGAACACAGCCTGCAACTGATGCAGCCATCAGAGGGCACTAGCGCCAGCTATCTGCTCGTTAGCGGCGCAGGCAATAGCAACAAAGTGAGCGGTATTTGGCATAACGACAGTTCTCGCTTTGCGCATTCAAAAGAAGGTTTTATCGAGCTGGATATCACTGCATCTGGAGTCTACTTTCGCGCTTATTCCATTCACAGACAGAACCCGACCGCAGAATTTTGGCTAGACTTAGCACTGTAATAATGTCGAAAAAAATAAGGTAGCCAAGATCCATTAATACGGTCGATAACGATTCAGACGCGCATTAAACACCGTGAAGCTGTCTGTGGTCGCAGACTCCCTCGCCAATGGAATGCTCCAACTCAGCGCGTCGAAACCCCAGTATAACTCGTCGCGGTAGTACGCATCGGCACGTACCGTCCAATTTCCAAAACTCGTAGTCCAGTCGTATTGAACGCCAAGATTGAACGTCAACTCCGGTAATGAGGGAAGATCCTCGTCCGATCGATCCAACCCAACAACCTCACCATCCTCAAAGGTAAAGTCTTGGAATTCTTTAAACACACCGTCTGCGTAACTTGCGGAAAAATTAATCAGCCAATTTTCGGTGGGCAGCGCTGTTACCTCTAGCTCTGCGCCCTTAATCTGCGAATCCCCCGCATTCACTACGCCCTGAAAACTACCAACGGCATTTGGATCCTGTTCTGGACGGGCAACAAAGAGCTGCATATTGCTATAATCCATAGTGAACAGCGCTGCGTTTACGCGCAAGCGATTATCCCAGGCATCCAGTTTCGCGCCCACTTCAGTGCTGTATATCTCCTCCTCATCAAACGGAAT
>CAJXWP010000114.1 GCA_913062625.1 uncultured Haliea sp.
GTCTTGTGGCGTGGCGCGCAAAGTGAACGTGCGCGTGTATTACCTAAGCTCAAAGGTCAGTGCTGCACACAAAGCGTTCCAGCACTACGCAAAGTGACGAAAGCTGCCGCCTGACTTAGATTGACGGCAGAGGATTCCCGCCGGACCTCATAAGCTATGCAGCCTCGCTCGACTATGCTTTCGACTTGAGCCACCGCGCCATGACGCCTATGGCGACATCAAAGAGTATCTGCGCCAGATACGGCGATAGATGAACCGTCTGGTATTGGAAAAATGTAGATGGAATAAGGCCGCGACTGCGCAAATATTCGGAATAATTAGTCTGCCTCACCAGCATAAGAGTGGAGGCCCAGCGCCCATTGCCGATTTGATTCCTAGAGAGTTTAGAGTCAACGTCGCACACAGATGGTCCTCAACCTGACTGAGTTGAGGTTTAGCATACAGCGTGTAGGAATATTTTTTTGTCGTAAGATCGATAAGATAGACTCTGCTCTTTGCCATCAGAGAAACTTCTGTTCCATCAGCATCAATGGCATAGGGACTGGCACGGAAACCTAAATCTAAGAAGTTATTGGCGTATCGCTTGTGCTCAATAAAATATTGCTCCTGCCTAAGCATAACATTCATTAGTTCGGCCCCACCCAGACTGCGTCGGATATTTATGAGCTGTCGGTGATACGAGGGTAAAGTCATAAGGAGCAAGATTGCTACTATAGAGATCACAACGATGAGCTCAATCAGAGTGAATCCTTTATGCTGGGCACGACTCACAACGTTGGGACCGTTAGCCTATAACGGATCAATGCCTGGCTCCCGCCAATAGGTCCGATACACCTTACTAGCGCGATTGGGCAACAAGGTGCTGATATCGGACACGCCATCTGCATCAGACAAATCGACGCCGCCGCCGTCGCCTGGCAGGAAAATGACATCGCCAACCGGCACCGCACGCACAGCAACGCCCTGAACCACATGGGCACTACCACGCCGATTCCTACTGCCATCGACACGCACATCAACTTCAAAAATGGCCGCATCGAAACTACGCTTGCTGGACACTGTGCCTTGTGAGTCCCCAACAGGAAAATCTTGCCATACCAACGGGTCTTGCCTGGTAATACGATAATCGATTTCATAACCTTCAGATACGATGACTGCCATAGGTTCCGGCAAAAGTCTGAGTTCGCAATCAAGAACCCTAGCATCCAAGGGGCAATTGGAATGCCCCACCTCTGTATCCAGCAAGAAGTTATCCGGGCTTTGCGACAACTCATCTGAAATAGCCTCAGCTTTATAAAACGCCTCCTCTAAAAACTGATTATTACCAGCCATGCGCAATCGCAGTAAGGCAGTCTGTGTCGCGGTCGTCGAGATAATTGCTAACATCAACATAAACACCAGAGCAAGTATTAGCACAGTCCCTTGATTTTTCTCACCTACGGTCTTCGGCGGGCACTTCATAGCTCTGTCATTTCAACTTAAAGGCTTGATTCGATTTCTAAGGCGAATCGATGAACTCATTACGCGCCTCAAGTACGGATCGTGCCGAGCCGGTAAAGTTTTCTGGCCCAGCGTATAAGATTTTTTATCTTCATAACCTGGAATCATGCTGAGACTGCGCAACAAAATATGGATCTTCGCCATAACGGCATACTCCATTTCGGCGCCAGTAGGGGCAGACTTATATTGATTTGGTACGCCATCGGCATCAGTGTCAATACCAAACTCAAACTGCAAATCTTCCACCCCCTCTACCAGGCACCGTGACGTCATCTTATCGCCAGCAAGCGTCTCCATACATAGCGCCGGAGTAGAATGACCCTGAGTATCGGATTCCGAATACCTGCGGACATAGAAAACTCTAGCTACCGCCTTCCAGTAGCTAACTGAAGGTACTGCTCGTGCTCGATTAAGAAAATCGATGGAACGCAGCTTTTCCCAGATCGGCGAACGACTCGACGCTAATCGAAAATACCAGCCATCAGCCGTAGATTTGATAAGACCATCAGCGACCAGTCCACTTCCAAAGCTGGCCTCGCCCGCCGTCCGTTTGACCGCCAACAGATCTGTATTTATTTGTATTGCGGTGCTATCTAGACAGGTGAATGCGGTAGCATTTTGAGAAACCGGTACAGAATTTCCTGGATAATCGTTTACGTAATCCAATGCGTTGTGGGGATCCAGAGCCCAATCCTGATGACTACAATCTGTGCCCACTGACAGCGGAACAACCCCTTCCATTGAAGGAACACCTGCATAGAATCCTACCATCGTCAGCTCTCGTGACAGCAGGCGCATCGCATAGCGTCCGTTTTCCTGCATGCGTGCCATCTGCTCATCGTAAAAGGCGTTCCGCTTAACACCCAGATAGGTGCTGATGAACCCCGCACTAAGGATTGCTGCCAATAACATCGACACCATAAGCTCAACCAAAGAGAAGCCTCGCCCTGGGGCACTCCCAAGTTTTCGCTTGTTGCGAGCGAAGCTCACACTTTGCCTATGAAGGTCGAGATAATGAGCTGCCGTCGCTGTAAGGTGCCGCCGCTGGCCTCACGCGCTGTTGCCCCCAGCTCGACATCATCAGTCCCACAGAGCGATAGTATCGGTTGCCGGGCAACCGTGGAGACAAGCCAGCTTATGGTCACAGCTACTTCGCCGCTATCACTTGAGATGCAGGCCAGAGGCGATACTAGCCCACCTAAGCTCCCGCTGCTGCCGCGCTCTGACAGCCCCAGCAGGTTTGACTCCCACTGCCATAGGTCGAATCGCGCAAGCTGCAGAGCCGTGCACATAGCGACATTACAATTAGCGTCTGGCCGCGGCAATAACCGCGCAGTGTCACCAAGCGCTATCGCCCGATAAGCCTCCAGTTGTCCGCGGTTTGCTCGCATCCGTTCGACAATGTCGCGTCCTAATGCCGTTGCGGTCGAACGCTGGCTCGCCTCGTGCACCGCCTTCTTTGCCACCCACTGTGCTGACATCACGCCCATCATGCCTGTCGAAAAAATCAACAATGCTAGAAGACACTCGAGCATGCCCATTCCACTCTCAATGCCCACGGCCCGTTGGGGCTGCGTTTTGACGCCGCCTATCGGCGAGACAGACAACGGGCTATCGACGATCAGACCACAGGACATTTCCCCCAGCCTCCTATTAAGCGCGCTCTGCCCACAATGTTGATAACAATACTCAGCGAACGGACATGCGCATTATTCGGAGGACAAAATAACAACGTACGATTACTGCGGGAGGAACCGTTTGGGAGGTAGTTAATCAGTTTAAACGCTGCTCTGGTGCCACTGCGATTGGTAAGCTGAAAGCCGGGCGGCAGACCCTTAAATACTTGAATCACTTGGTCAATATCGGCATCGACGACTTCGTCTTTATCCGCGTTAGCAAACACAATCCAGCCATCGACATAGCTGCCAGAACATTGCGCTTTTCCAGTAACGGCCATCACTGAAGGACAGATACTGACGGGAGCGTTTCTCAGGATCGCTTCACTGCGTGCCAGATTGATCGCACGAAGAAAGCGAATCGATTCAGAGCGCAAGCGATTATTCTGCAACAGGTCCTGCATTAAGGGGCTGCTTAAAGACAACGTAATGGCCATAACCATCAGCACAATCACCAATTCGATCAGGGTAAGTCCACTGAATCGACGATAAAGCGACACCTTCTCCACCGCGTTTCTCCTTTTCAGGACAAGCATAGGAAACCAAAAAAAAGACGCCAGTGATTGGCGTCTTTTGCTGGAAAAAGATGCCATTGGATGTCAAATAGGGCTGATGGACGTGTTTTAGACGCCCTAAATATTGGTCGCGTCGATGCGTAATTCGCGCGGCAGGGAGAATGTAATGTGCTCGGCGCGCCCGGACAACTCTACCGCGGACTTAGCACCCAGAGCCATCAGACCGTCCAGCACTTCCTGCACCAACACCTCTGGGGCAGAAGCTCCCGCGGTAACGCCAATACATGACTTACCTTGCAGCCACGCGGGGTCTATGTCGTCGGCGCCATCCAAAAGATACGCTTCTACGCCCATCCGTTCAGACAGTTCCCGTAATCGATTGGAATTAGAACTATTAGGCGACCCCACCACCAGTACGAGGTCGCATTTGGCCGCGAGCGCTTTCACCGCGTCCTGACGATTCTGCGTGGCATAGCAGATATCGTTTTTTCGTGGGCCTTCAATGTTTGGGTAGCGCGCTCGCAGTGTGTCAATCACCTTCGCCGTGTCATCCACCGACAGTGTCGTCTGGGTCACATAGGACAACTTATCTGGATCTTTGACCTGCAGCGATGAGACCTGCTCATCATCTTCCACTAGGTAGATGTCTCCACCGGCACTGCGATCATATTGTCCCATTGTACCCTCGACCTCGGGGTG
>CAJXWP010000115.1 GCA_913062625.1 uncultured Haliea sp.
ATGTCACGCCATGCGGCTCGGCTGAAATCCTCCCAGCCGGGGACAAGGGCATTTTCCAGATCGAAGCCCAACATCGTTTGGGCCATCAGCAAGGTGTTGCTGATGCGGCCGTCTTTGAGCAGTCGTTCGCGCAGTCCCCGCTTTTTAAGTGGCAGGTCAGGGTCAGTGGCACGCAGCACACCGATGTACTCTGAGTGGTCGGTGACTGCGGCGAAGTCCAGCGGGCGAGTCATGCGAATACCGTAGCCGGCGGCATGCCGGATTTCTCCGCCTTTAACAAAGGTGTAGGCGTCGTTTGGAGTCGCCTTGACGCCGCTAATATAGGCGTCCGTGGAGTAGCTGGTGTGGATGTGCAGGTCACCCCAGTAGAGATTGCGGTCAGGATTAAACGCCGTTTTTTCTAACGCCGGGGGTGCTATTGCGCTGGCCGCAGTGAATTCAGGGAACAGGCTAGGGTCGTCTATCGGATTGCAGGCTGCAATAAAGACTAGGGCCGCCATTGCTGCCCCAGCCGTAAGTCCAGAAAGTCCTGTGTCTGAATTCATGGGGTCCCTCAGTCGAACGAGAAAGTCGATAGCACCTAGCCAACACCCCGATCACTATCCGCCCAATATTGTGCCCGAACGGTTTTCTTGTCAGGTTTGCCCACTGGCGTTAGCGGGATAGCCGCTACGAAATCGATAGACTTGGGTGACTGCACCGAACCTTTGGCTTTTTTCACCAGTGCCTGCATAGAAGATATGAGTTCCTCGCTGGCCTTAAAGTCGGGTTTGAGCACCACAACGGCTTTTACGGCTTCGCCCCACTGCTCATCGGGCACGCCGATCACAACAACCTGCCCTACTGCTTCGTGTGTACCCAGCACATCCTCGACTTCGCGTGGGAATACATTGAAGCCGCCGGTAACGATCATGTCCTTCGTGCGATCCACGATATAGAGAAAGCCCTCGTCGTCCAACTTGCCGACATCGCCGGTGTGTAGCCATCCGCCTAAAAACGCCTCGGCAGTTTGTTCTGGCATATCCTTGTAGCCTTTCATAATCAGTGGACCGCGGATGCAGATCTCGCCAGGCTCTCCGCGCGGCACTTCGTTGCCGTCGGAATCAAGCAGGCTCAAGTGAATCCAGGGGCTGGGGCGACCGCAGGAGGATAGGCGCTCGGGCTTGGACAGGTCGTGCTCCTTTCTGGTCATGTTTGAGATCACCATCGGGCACTCTGACTGGCCGAAAAACTGGTAGAAAATCTGGCCCCATTTGTTAATGCCTTCCACTAGTCGAGTCGGGTTCATTGCGGAGGCGCCGTAGAAAATGGTTTCCATGCTGGACATGTTGGCGGTTGCAGACCGCGGCGAATCCAGTAGAAAATACAGCATTACCGGCACTAACATGGTGCAGGTGATGTTGTGTTCTTCTACCATGTCGAAGAACTCATCGGGACTGAAGCCCTGCATCACATAGAATGCGCCGCCTTTTTGCAGCACGGGGACGAAAAAGGCCGCGGCTGCATGCGACAGTGGCGTCGCCATAAGCATGCGAAGTTCTTCAGGGAATTCCCATTCTGCCATCTGAATTTGCGTCATATAAGAGGTCACACTGTAGGTGCTCATTACGCCTTTAGGTTTTCCAGTAGTGCCACCAGTAAAATTGACGGAGGCAATATCATCGGGCGAGACATCTGGTGCGACTAGGGGTTTTGGCTCAAAACTTGCCGCCAACGCCAGATAATCGTCACCCACTTCACTTGGCCCAAAGCCCAGCAGATTTTTTAATGCTGGCACGCGTTGCTTTAGTGCCCCCGCTAATTCTGTAAACACGGAAGTATCAAAGATGAGCGTCTCGATTTCGGCAGCTTCCAGCACGTAAGCGTGATCATCGATTGACCCCAGCGGATGCAGGGGCGTGCCGATACACCCGTTGAGTTGCATGGCGGCGATATTTGATAGCACTTCAGGCCGGTTGGTAGAAATGATGGCAATTCTGCTTCCTACGCCCATGCCTTTGGATTGAAGGGCCTGCACCATTTGGCTGGCGCTTTCGCGTACATCCTTGTAAGTGGCGACTTTGTCACCGAGGTACAAGCACGGCTCGTCGTTATAGCGATTGAGGCCATCAATAAGCAAGTGGGGCATAAGGGGCTGGTGGTGTAATGCGTCGGTGGTCATGGTGTCTCCAAGTGTTAGGGGCTATGGTTCCGTATTTTTAGGGTTCAATGTGCAGTGCGCGCCTTAGAACGACAAACATTTCTGCTGACTCGCGCTGACTCACCTGCGTCGTAGAAAAAAGCGCGGAGCCGTGGAAGGTCCCAGGAAAGCTGTGTAATTCAGTGGCGACACCCGCTTGCATCAATTTTAGAGCGTACTGTACACCTTCATCGCGCAGCGGATCGAATTCCATTGTGCTGATGTAGGCCGATGGCAGGCCTGAAAGATCCTCCGCGCGAGCCGGCGCAGCGTGGCAGGGCACATTATCTGCACCGCGCTGGTATTGATCGCCCAGATAAAAGTCCCAGCTCAGCTCAGCGTTTGGCCGGTTCCACATGGGCGTATCAACAAAGCGCTGCATGCTGGGCGTTTGCAAGCGGTCATCCAGCTCGGGAATGCCCAAATACTGAAAACAGATATCCGGGCCGTCTCGGTCTCTGGCGAGGAGGCAGGTTGCTGCGGCTAATCCGCCACCCGCGCTCTGCCCGAAAACGGCGACTCGTGTGGGGTCTGTACTCAGATGTGAGCTGTTGCTCTGCACCCATTGGAGGGCGGCATAACAATCCTCTAGCGGTCCCGGATACGGTGTCTCCGGCGCGAGTCGGTAGTCGACTGAGACTACGACAACGCCTAGGTGGCGGCACAGTGCAACACAGGATCCCAGTTCACTGTCTAGGTCGCCGATGACAAACCCGCCACCATGGATGTGCAGTATTGCCGGTACCAGCTGCGCCAGCCCCTCGGGCGAGTATATCCGTACTGCCACATCTGGAGCACCAGCCGGTCCGGGAATGCTGCGGTTCTCAATGACAACCCCCTGTTGGTCGATATCCGCATTAAGCTGTGCAATCAATGTTAAAAAACTGGCACGCGCCTTAACAGGTTCGCTAATACCCAGTGATACATCCGGTAAAAATTCTAGCAGAGATGCCAATTCAGGATCGTAGTTGTAGTTCATTAGCGCGTCTTCTTTATAGAGGGATAGTGTGGCCAAGTCGCGCCTTTGATCGATGGCGAGAAGGGTCAGAATACGTTGCAAATGCTATCAAACCTTAGGCTGAGTGATAGCCTATACTGTCCCAGTAAAAGTTGTTTCTAAGGAGTATAAGAATGGATACTTTTGGGTACTGTATTGCGGCGATCAACCGCGGCTGAGAGCACTTGTTAAAAGAGACCTGCCGGGAATCGAGCGCAACAATTGCCGGGTATACGGCTGTTGCGGATGTTCGAATAAATCCCAAGCGCTGGCCTGTTCAATAATTTTTCCCGACTGCAGCACTATAATGCGGTCTGCGAGTTGACGCACGACCGCCAAATCGTGGGAAATAAAGAGCATGGTGAGTCCGTACTCTCGTCCCAGCTCCCGCATCAGTTCCAGTATTTGCGCCTGAATAGTGACGTCCAGAGCAGAAACCGGTTCGTCGGCTACCACAAATTCGGGGCGCGTCGCCAGGGCGCGGCCAATGGCGATACGCTGGCGCTGGCCACCGGAAAATTCATGAGGGTACTTGCGCGCGAAGGCGCGAGCCAGACCTACGTCGTCCATTAGGCATAGCACGCTAGCTGCGACGGTACTTCGACTTTCGATGCCGTGTAGTAAGAGGGGTTCGGCCAGCGTCTCATACACGGTCATACGCGGATTTAGTGAGGCGAATGGGTCCTGAAAAATAAACTGCATTCTGCTCCGCAGACTTTTAAGGTCGCGGGGACGTAATGCAGTGACGTCTATTCCATCAAAGATAACCTGCCCAGAGGTGGTTT
>CAJXWP010000116.1 GCA_913062625.1 uncultured Haliea sp.
CTAAAGTAGACACCCGACTACTCGATTTGAAGTGGCCGCAGGGCGTGTATTCTCTGTCGCATGTGGCGATTCCCTTCCCACCGGATGATCCTGTTTATGGTACGGTCCAGACAGTTGGGTCAGAGTATCGAGGTCTGCCACTAGGCGCGCTGAGTCCGCGTGGTGAGACTCGCTTACTAACTGCTCCCGTGGCTCAGCTTATGCGTTTACGCCACAATCCGTTCTTCAGCTATATCGAAGCTCGCGTTGATGAAGAAATCGCTGAATCATTTCATCATGGTGAATAAGTTGTTTCGGGAAAAAAGTTTAAAGCAGCTGATCTCGCCGTACCCTTTAAAAACCGCCCGAGTCATTGAGTGTGTGAATGGCTAAAATAGTGTCACCGATATCAATCACATCAATGTTCAAAAAACTGCAGTTACTCAGATCGTTTTATACAGACCTTTCCTTTTGAATTGCTTGCCTAGTGTAAAATGCGGGTCAAATGGCTGTGTTGCAGCATTTCATCGCCCTCGCGGGAGGCCAGAAGATGGAACGAGATAGTGTAGTTCGGAAACTGATCGCCACACCCTTTCCATTAAAAAATACCCAGCCTGGTCTGGGCAGTGCTGTCTAGGTAACATCGTAATGACCAATAACATTATTGACATACGAATGGTTGGCCTGCAGGCAGTCATGTTCTACGTTAAAAGAGATAATATCGCCATTACCCACGATCTCCAGTGGATGGAAGCAGGCTGTAACAAAGATCAGAAGGTCTAAGGCGAATAGTGTTTTCATGATCCTACCCCTTTCTGGTGAAGAATGTGCATACCCGACCCTCACACGCTAGCGGATTTTTTTTGGAATACTGGAATTGAGAAACCCGTTTTCTCTATATCGGTGCTAAACGTTTACTTGCTCATTAAAATAACTGACCTCCCGACGATCAACCGCTCGTCCAAATCTGCCAGCGCAGTGGGAAGCTCTTCAAAGCTGTGTGTACGTTCAATGTGAGGAGGAATTTCCCCTTGTTTGTAAAGAGCATAAAGTTCGTCCTGCATAGCCTGTGATATTTCAGGCGTCGGAACCGTCGCTAATACGCCAATCACCGAGCGGTTGTTCAATGCAAGATCTTGTGTTGATGCATCACCCCATGCGCCACTGGCGAACCCAATCGCTAGCAGGCGACCGCCGAAGTTGAGACAATTGAGAGAGCGAGAAAATGTATCTCCACCAACCGGATCAAAGACTAAATCAACCCCTTTTCCGTGTGTCAGTAGTGTCACTTGCTCAACAAAGTCGTCACGACTACTGTCGATAACATCGTCAGCGCCAAAGCTTATACACTTTTCAGTTTTCAGTTTTCCATTTGCTACAGCGATGACCCTACCGCCCAGCGCTTTCCCAATTTGGATGGCGGCGGCACCTGTTCCGCCAGACGCGCCGTGCACTAATAATGTTTCTCCCGCTTTCATCTGACCACGAATCACTAAAGCGACGTACCCTGTTCGGTAAGCAATCGTAAATACTGCCGCCTCTGAATCAGACATTTCTTCAGGCACCTGAAAAATATTCTGATCATAGAGTAAAGCTTCTTCTGCAAAGCCACCATGACCTTCAATGAAAGCCGTCACTCCCATCACGCGTTGTCCTAATTCGAACGCCTGGTTGCCATTGGTATCGGTGACCACGCCGCACACCTCTTGTCCACTGATGAACGGGTGTTGTGGTGTGAAGGGATAATTACCTTTACACATCAAAACGTCAGGCAAACCGACGCCTGCTGCTAATACCTTCACCCGTATTGTGCCAGCGGTGGGTGCAGGTACGGCACAATCCACAATTTCTAAAACGTCTTTAGGTGTTCCTTCTGTCGTTACAATCCATGCTTTCATCAGTGTTATTTTCCTTAGTTTTAAAGGTCTTTCTAGGCATCAGTGCCCGCGCCAACGGGCCTTTATATGCGATTGCCGAATACTCACTTCGGCGCGACGCTGTGCAGGCGTTATGGCAGGTGTATCGTCTGGAAGTAGAGTCGACAGTTGATCTACTTTGACAAGTGTTGCGGTGGCCTGTGGCATATTGTTAGTCTGTGGGTCCTCCCTAAAAATAAAGCGCATGGACATAAAGCCTTTCGATAGCCCTGTTGTCGCTACCCAGCCTGCAACCCCCGGATCATTGTGCGCGATGATGTAGTAACGAGAACCATCGCTGGAAACGGGCAGTTGGTCTCCCGTGAGGCTGCTCACATAATTTTGTTGATCGGGGCCCTCAAACCATTCGTTACTCAGCTGAAAGCCCATGTAGTGTGGCTCCTTAGGCGCGGTGACTTTCACAACCAGAGCATCATCCTGCTTCAATTCAAAAATACCCCCGGCGTAAAGTTGCTGCGCGCCGGCTACGCCACCTGCCGTAAACGGCGGCGCCGGAGGGTTGATGTTGTTGACAGGCATGCTTCTGCGCCCGTCCCCATTAACATCACTGCGATTTTCCAGCGATACTTCCTGTAGCAATTGCCAGAATTTGATCTGGTTGGGAAGTTCTGCCGCGATATTCTCCATTTTTTCACTCATCTCTGCCGTTGTTAAGGGCGGACGATTTTCGCCCTCTGCATCCAAGCGAACGATCTCCATGTCCAGCGTACGCTCATTTTCCCAGTCTGAAAAAATCTCTCTCACCGACAAAAATCTTGCATGGCGAACTGTCTCCTTGCCAGTGGACGGGCATGCCATAAGTCTTTTCGACAGGAGGAAATTACCACTGTACGACTGTGGTTTTTCGGGACCAATGAGAAGGGTAAAGTGGCCTTTCTCGTCAATCTCTAAGTTAAAGCTGGTCAAGTAATCCAGGGTTAGATTCTTGCAACTGGCCATCTCGGCAAGTCGGCCTGTGGAGCCCGGCACGTCGGTTATGGTTTGAAATGTCACCATGCGTGGCGCTTTTGGCGCCGAGGCATCTCGCTCAGAGGTTTTCCACTGTTGAGCGTTGGCGGCTGTCCCTGTTATGCGGTAGTAACCTACAGAATCAATCGGAGCCTTAAGGTACATTGTGTCGGGGTTTTCGGCTGTCCACTTGCGCAGCATATCTATTGATCGATAAAACTCGGGATAGCGCGGATTTAAGCGCATCTCCATTTCGATGAGGCGGCCTAAATGCGCCAGCATGTAACGATAGCCCTCAGCAAGATTTCTGTCAGTGGGCTCCGGCGGAAACGCCGCAGGGTCAGTGAGGCTGTGTTTAGCTTCCTGCAAGCCTTGAATGAGTTTTCCCCAGCTGGCATCTAGTTGCTCGCTGGCAACGGTGCTATTGGTGGTTAGTACCATTACCAAAATAAACAAAATGGGCAAAATTTTGACTGTCATTTTTCACCTCGTCGTTGAGACAAATCGCCTCCCGCACACTAAGTTAAGCAAAGATAGCGCGGCTTGCAGATGCACACTAGACGGCACGGTATCCTAGATAATACCAACGGAGGGTAAAACTACTGCCGATATTACTGAACTGGTACCGAACTTGGAGGTCAGTCGGCCCGCTAGAGACGCTAATATCTATATCCGTGGTGTGGGTCCGACGCTTGGTGCCACTAACGCGACTCAGCTTAGCGTAGGCGTTTACCTTGATCAGGTGTTCTTACTCAAGCCTCAGGGTCAATTGTTGGATCTGGCTGCCATTGAATCGGTGCAGGTTCTGCGTGGGCCGCAGGGTACCTTGTTTGGTAAGAACACCACCGGTGAACTGATTCCGTTTGATGAGGAGGAGATATACAGCACTGAAGTGGGCGCGAAACTGGATGCCTGGGATAATCGCTTGCGCGT
>CAJXWP010000117.1 GCA_913062625.1 uncultured Haliea sp.
TAATGATACGGCGACCACCGAGATCTACACCTCTCTATTCGTCGGCAGCGTCAGATGTGTATAAGAGACAGCCTTAGTTGCTTCTTCTGTACCCGCGCGCCACTCGATGCCGGCATAAATATCTTCGGAGTTTTCACGGAAGATGCACATATCAACTTTGTCAGGCGCTTTAACAGGAGAAGGAACACCTTCAAACCAACGAACGGGACGCTGACAAACAAACAGGTCAAGTTCCTGACGCAAGGCTACGTTAAGAGAGCGAAAGCCGCCGCCAACAGGCGTAGTCAGTGGGCCTTTGATTGATACTACATATTCTTTAACCGCTTCCAGTGTTTCTGCTGGGAACCAGTCGCCTTCATATAATTCTGCTGCTTTCTCGCCGCAGTACACTTCCATCCAGGAAATCTGCTTGCTGCCGTCATAGGCTTTGGCTACTGCCGCATCGATGACCTTGACCATTACCGGAGTAATATCAACACCAATACCGTCACCTTCAATAAAAGGGATAATTGGGTTGTTAGGTACGTTGATCGTGAGGTCTTCGTTTACTGTGATTTTTTCGCCAGATTGTGGAATCTGAATATGTTGATAACCCATTATTGTCTCCGTGGACTGTGATCTTTAATTATTCGATAAAACGTTGCAAAATTAGTTTGTAAAAAATTTACCGGATTGCGGCATTTTAGCATGAATTCATCGGTTTTTTGTAACCCTGTTTCATTTACAATAGGGTTAAATGGAGAAAAAACGTGGCCAAATTGATCATTTTTAACAAACCGTTCCAGGTACTGAGCCAATTTACGGATAATAGTGGCAAAAAGACTCTCGCGGATTACATTAATGTTAAAGCGGTTTACCCTGCCGGACGCCTCGACTTTGATTCTGAAGGACTTTTATTACTTACTGATGACGGCTTATTGCAGGCCAAAATCAGTGATCCCAAATACAAACTCAGTAAAACCTACTGGGTTCAGGTTGAGGGCAACGCCACCCAGGCTCAGTGCGATGAATTGTTAGCCGGAGTTAGCCTAAAAGACGGAATGGCAACCGCCCTATCCTGCAAGCCTATTCCTGAACCCGTCCTGTGGGACCGTGTGCCGCCAATTCGGGTACGAAAATTAATCCCCGATAGCTGGATGGAGATTGTAATTAACGAGGGCCGTAATCGTCAGATACGGCGTATGACCGCGGCGGTTAACTTGCCGACCCTAAGGCTGGTAAGAGCCAAGGTGGGAGACTGGACTCTTGATGGTCTTAATCCGGGCGAGTATAGCGTTGACGATACTGTTACCTCAGCCTCCCTCTCTCCATTAAATGCGCAATCAAATACCCGATTAAACACACCTAAACAGCCCCAATAAAGAGGACCCTCCGTGCCCGACAAAATTCACCTTACCGTTGCCACCGTCATTGAAAAAGACAGCAAGTTTTTGATGGTCAAAGAAACCAAGTTTGGCGTGCAGGTGATTAACCAACCTGCTGGCCATGTTGAGCCTGGCGAAGATATTTTACAGGCTGCGATTCGCGAGACGATGGAGGAAACCGGCTGGGAAGTTTCAATTCGCGGCTTTCTGGGTATCTCTACTCATTTTGCAGAGGCCAATGGCGTTACCTATTATCGTTTAAGCTTTGTGGCTCAGGCGGTGCGCTTTGATGAGACGGCGGTAATTGATAGCGATATTGATGAAGCTCTGTGGATGTCTCTGGATGAAATTAAGGCCAATAGGGCCAGTTTACGCAGCACAATGGTCCTGGACTGTATTGAAGATTATCGCGCTCAGCGCATTTTCCCCTTGGAAATATTTCGTAACGGCCTATAGTAACCGGCTTCTCGTTTTTCTTTATCTTGGTGTTTGATGAGCAAACCACAAAAAGTGATTGTCGGCATGTCTGGAGGCGTTGATTCGTCTGTGGCTGCCCTGCTTCTAATTCAGCAAGGCTATCAGGTTGAAGGCCTGTTCATGAAGAACTGGGACGAGGATGATGGCTCTGAGTACTGCACGGCTAAGGCCGATCTTGCCGATGCTCAGCAGGTCTGCGGCAAGCTTGGCATCACTCTGCACACCGCTAACTTTGCAGCGGATTACTGGGACAATGTGTTCGAGTACTTCCTTGAAGAATACCGCCTAGGCCGCACGCCCAACCCAGACATCCTGTGTAATCGCGAAATAAAGTTTAAGGTCTTTCTCGACTATGCACAGCTTATGGGTGCAGACTTTATTGCCACTGGCCACTACACCAGAGTCGGCCATAAAAACGGGCAAACCCAGCTCTTGAAAGGCTTAGATAACAACAAAGACCAGAGCTACTTTTTACATGCGGTAGCTGAGAGTGCCTTTGCCAAGTCGCTGTTTCCTGTGGGTGAGCTAGAAAAGCCCGAGGTTAGGCGAATTGCCGATGAACATGGCTTTGTTACCTCCGACAAAAAAGACAGTACCGGTATCTGCTTTATTGGCGAGCGACGCTTCAAAGACTTTCTGGAACAGTATATTCCCGCTCAGCCCGGTGAGATGCGTACGCCTGAGGGGGAACTTATGGGTGAGCATCAGGGGCTTATGTTTTATACGCTAGGCCAACGTCAGGGTCTGGGTATCGGCGGCGTCAAGGATGGCAATGCGGAGCCTTGGTACAGTTTGGCCAAAGACTTGGAAAATAATATATTGATTGTTGGTCAGGGTTCTCAGCATCCCCTACTTTTTACTAATAATCTCGCCGCGGCGGATATCAACTGGATCAATGGGGTACCTACCTCTGATGCGCCATTTGAATGCTATGCCAAATCTCGCTACCGACAACCCGACCAGCTGTGTTGGGTGACGCCCAATAATAATGGCGGCTGTGAAGTGCTATTTGCAGAGCCACAGCGCGCAGTAACACCTGGGCAATCCGTGGTATTTTATCTGGGCGATGAATGCCTGGGTGGAGGCACCATCGAGCGCACCTGGAATTCGGACCAAGAGGCCTAATGTTTTTTTCTAAACCTACTTCAGAGCAAGCAGTTGCTCTCGCTGCGGTATTTCATGCCTGCGAACTCGTGTCTCAGCTGGCCAATACCGGTGAGGCATCTAGCGATGAAATGTCGCTCTGCATGAGTGCCCTGCTCAATCAAAACCCCGATTCATTGTCCCAGATCTATGGTCCCGTCTCGGGTTTAAAGTTGGGCATGGATTCCATGGAGAGGTTGTTCAGTGACGGCAGCGAGGAGACAACAAAGGACAGCGGCGAGATACTGCGTTACGTGGTGTCTATTCTGTATCTGGCGCGCAAGCTGTCTAACGACAAAGGGATGCTGGCTAAAATTGCCACCGGCATTGAAAACGCCGAGCGTCAGTCTCAGCATTTCTCGATTACCCACGACAATGTCTACGCCAATATTGCTTCTCTCTACCAGGACACTGTGAGTACCCTTCGACTGCGCATCCAGGTGAGCGGCTCCAGCGGTTACCTGCAGCAGCCAGCGGTGGCTCAACGTATTCGTAGCCTGCTATTTTCGGCTATAAGAAGCGCATTTCTATGGCAGCAGTTGGGTGGCAAACGAATCCATCTAGCGTTTTATCGCAAGCAGCTTGCCAAATTACTGCCGGCGCGATAAGTCG